>JAFLTJ010000007.1 GCA_022510465.1 Muribaculaceae bacterium | reverse complement strand
GTTCGTGCCATTGAACGCAAAGATGATGACAGGTCGGCAATATGGAACGTAAACGCAGAAAAAGAATACCATGAAACAAAATAGACAGAGCCTGTCGGGGTACGACTGTTGGTTACTTTCCTATCCGGTTGTTGTAGGAATATCTGTCATGGTATTCATATATACGATGATATACGCGCCCGGAATAGCAGGCTTGTATGGCAAGTATGATATTCCATACGTGCTAAAACAACCGGATAGTTACTCATATATAGATGCGTCATATTCCATTTTTGAAGGTAATATAGATATAGCACGAACTCCCGTGTATCCATTGATACTTGGAATTATGAGGCTTGTTGCTGGTCCGGTTTATATGTTTCCTCTTGTAGCTCTGTTTCAATTTGGTTTATTCCTCCTTTCAGCAAGGTATTTAAGGTTAATATCATTGAAATTCTTGGGAAGCAGGAGGGCCGCTTTCTGGGTGACGGGGTTGTATCTGGTAATTCCGAGTTTTTCCACGTATTGCGTCATTATAACAACGGATAGCCTGGCTGTGAGCGGACTGATATTTCTGACATGGTTTATGGTAAGAAATCTTCCCGATAAACCGAAACCCCGAGATATGATATGTACCGGAGTGTCGATGTTAACTTTAATTCTGTTACGGCCTATCTTTGTGTATCTCATACTTGTTTATATCGTTTACTACGCAATTTATTTCATGCAGAATAGGGTCGGATGTAAGAGAATAGACTTGATTGTATGTACGGCCGTTTTAGTAGCAGTCTCAGCCGGTCTGTTTGCGTATAAAAGCATGGTTAATTCTGTTTATGGGATTAAATCGATAACGATTATAACGGCGGTAAACAATTATGCACTGGCTCGCGAAAGTGTAGGTATCCATCCTGAATTGGCAAAGGATAGAGAGTTGCGCGATTTACTTGAGGTTGTCGATACGGCCAAAACCGAGAATGAATGGAAAGATTTTGAAATCCTTGGCAAATATGTAAATAAATATCCCAATAGATTTGAAGCTTATATAAATGATTTAATTTGGGTATCTCCATTCACTATCGCTAAAAAAATATATCATAGATTCTTGTATGAAGTGCCAAAATATAATGTTTTTGTAAATCCTACAGTTGTATATGAGTATTCATATCCCGTTATGTATCCATTTGACTTGTTCACAACGGTATGTCCGGGGTTTTATTTTTATTGGATTGTAGTATTAAGCTATTTGGCGATATGTGTCAGAAATGTGTGTAAAGCACGAAACGTGCCGATTTATTCGTTGTTGTTCTTGTTGCTGTCTCTCGGACTTGTGCTAACAGCTGTTATCGGGGCACAATCAGATTATTCGAGATTGACATTGCCGGTGGCGCCAATCTTCTTGTTAATCTCGGTCAAACTATTTAGCTTGCTTAAAATTAAGGACCATAATGAGATAAGCTAAGGATGGCTTATTTGGGAAAGCTCGGAGGAACGGTAGGCGGCGGGGGTGGTGCCGTAGGTGGCTTTAAAGCATTTGCCAAAATAGTTGATGTCGCTGAAGCCGCAGTCGTCGGCGATGACTTTGATTGGCTGGTCGGTTGTGGTCAGCAATGACGCGGCGCGACGCAGTCGGCTCTGCTTGAGAAATTCGGCCGGCGTTACATTAATGAGTGATTTCATTCGACGTGTCAGAGCACTGCGGCTCATGGCCACAGCAGCGGCCATGCAATCGACATCGATACTGCTGTCGGCCATGTTTTCATCTATCCATTTGACTAATTCTTCCATGAACCGACGGTCTCGTTGTGATGTGGTCGGAGCCGGTTGAGGCGTTGCCGCCGGTATCGGCTCGGGAGCCGGAGTGGAAGCGGCATTGACAAGAGCGAGATAGGCCTCGAGTGTCTGGCGCTGGCGCTTTTTTATTCGACGGATGTAGATAATAACAGCGATGACTCCCGAAACAAACGCAGTAACGAAAATGGCCATGAGCGCCTTGGCAGTAGCAGTTTCGACGAAACGAGGCGTGACGATAAGAGTCATGTTACGGCGATTGTCGGCACGAGTTCCGTCGGGTAATGTGGACTCTATCTCGACCGAATGTGTGCCCGGCTCAAGGTCAAGCAATGTAATGGATGGGGTATTGCCCAAATCGGTCCATGGACCGTTGTCAAATCTGAACAGGTAGGTAACAGTAGATGGGTTGTCGAAGCTGATTGCGGCAAACCTAAGCGTTACAGTGCGTTCGGTCGGAGCGAGAGTCAGCGTGTCGGTTGTCGATGTCAAAAGACTGTCGGGGCGCGGATGAACGGTCACAGACGTGAAGTGCAACGGAGGAGAGTTGTGTTTTGTCTCCGGGCTCAGATTTACGAAGACAGCGCCGTGACTATGTCCTGCAAGCCAGCCAGTTGTGTCAACCCGCAGCGGCCGAGCTTCGGTGAAATTATATTGATAGTGAGGTATGGGATGCTTGATGAGGGTTGTCGCTGGCGATTGAGGCGAGAATGCATATATCAGACTTTCGCTGACCACAACAATCTGCCCTGACATAGGGTCGGCACCAATGGAACGCGTTACATCCGGAACGCGCCCAATCGTGGAATCCAGTCGGGCAAAGGCATTAAGGGAATCCGCACAGGTATAATTGACACCACCGGTCTCGGTGGCCACAAAAAGCTTCTTCCCGGCAACAAGTACGTCGCTGATTCCAACTGCCGATAGAGAGCCGGCAGCCGAGGTCGGCGTTAACAATGTAACCTTCTCGGGGGCTGTTGTCGACATCACGAGCAGCCCCCCGGTTGTCGCGGCAAAGAGTGTGTCGCCTTTCATGGCAATATGCCTGGCACGAACGGCATTGGCGGGATATGACGGCACTACATCCGGTAATATTCTAACGGAGGGAGCAGTCGAGAGCGGATTTTCGATTTTGATAATTCCATGGTCAAGAGTGGCAAGCCACAGGTTGCCGTGATTGTCGGGCACAATGTCATAGACGGCCGCACTGTCAATCAGGCGCGTCACAGCAGGGTGTTGCCCCGCCGCATCGGAAATGCGGAAAAGACCGTCGGGCTTAGAGCCTATCCAAAGCGTTCCCGCCGGATATTCAGCGAGAGAGTACGCGCGGGCGCCAAAGCCGACCGGTGTAGAAGCCAACGAGCCTGACGACGCTATGTATCCGGTTACTGTGAGGTCGCGGTTGAGCGCAACAAGGCGGTCTCCGTTGCTGTCTGCAATAAGAAACTGACCGTTTGACATGGCGAGGGTTGCTCTCACATGCCCATCTATTGCCTGAGGTTCGGTTGGTCGAGACGATAAAGTAACCTTTACGAGAGTGCCCCCAACGGTAAACCACAGATTCCCGTTGATGTCTCGCTCGCTGAATTGCAGGCGTTTCCCGTCAATATCGGGAATATGCCCCACGTTTTCAAACGGTTGTAATGGATTAGTTCTGACGTGAATGTCGCCGTTTCGCGAGATTATACATTCGCCGGCATCTGTTTTGCCCGAAAACGCGACGTCGTCAACGCCTGCAAGTGTCCTGACCTCGCTCGGAAGATTGCCGGGTGATGCCAATTTAACTTTGGGCTTGGCGGCATAATATTGAGCCTTGGATGCTCCATCTTTTTCGTTCAGAATTACCCAACCTTTGTTGTCGGCAAGCTCCATCATGAAAGTGCCATTGTCAAGCTTGTACAGACGCTCCATCTTGGCCTGTCGTTTCAGAGAAGCCTCGAGGTCGGCCGAGATATCGTCAAAGGTCAATGTTTTTATGTCAAAAATGATAAGGCGATTGTCTATGTGACACCACAGATTGCCCGACGGCGCAACATACACATTGTTGAACCGCTCTGAAATCACATTGTCTCCCAGGCGGGCGCGAGGAGGAATTTTGACAAGATTGAGCCCGTCATAACGGTGGAGTCCGTTCCATGTTGCCAACCATAAGTAACCGTCGTTGCCGCTGACAACTTTTGACACAACATTAACAGAGCGGTCGGCAATACGTTCAATCACCTCTATGCGGCAGTCGACCTCGGTGGTTGCTTTCATTACCGAAGCACCACCGAGCAATTGCAAAAGAAGGGATGCAATGCATGCAACAATCCGAGTCTTTCTGTCAATCATAGATTTAAGGCGATTATATTGCAAAGGTAGTGAATTACGTGCAGTAAATCAAGCTGAATGCGTCAATTTTACCCTCTTTTGCACCAAAATTACCCATGCGCGCTCGCGTGATGCACTATCTTTGCATCATAAAAATCAGATTTTAAATCCAAACATTATCATGAAAAAAATCAAAACATTGCTGGCGTCTGTGGCAGTTCTTGTCGGAGCCGGCGTTTCGGTTGCCGAGCCGACGGTTCACACCATTGGCGACAGCACCATGGCAGAGTATGATGAAACAAAGACAGTCACTCGTGGTTGGGGTCAGTATCTCGACCAATATTTAACGGGGATGACAGTGAACAACCGTGGTAAAAATGGCGCTTCTTCCCGCAGTTTCTACGAAGAGAGTGCCTATTGGGCTTCGGTGAAAAAGCAGATGAAGGAGGGTGATTATCTCGTGATTTCGTTCTCCCACAATGACGAGAAAAATGACGGAATGGATGGCGAGGCCCTGATTGCCTACTACAAATCAACCGGAAACTCGCTCGCAAGTTCGACCGATTACCGAGGAACCAACCCTTCGACAACCTACAAGGAATACCTTACCAAGATGGTCAACGAGGCTCGCGAACTGGGTGTGACTCCGATACTCTGCGGTCCCATCTGCCGAATGTATTTCACGGGTGGAAAAATTCGCCGTAACGGTCGCCACGACCTTGGCGACAACTTCTCGATACTGACCGAGAGCGGTGTTAAGACAGGTCAGAAAGTCCCCGAAACCGACCATTCGATGGATTATCCCTATCAGATGAAAGCCGTTGCCGAAGAGATGAATGTGCCCTACATTGACCTCACAACCGCAACTGCCGAACTGTTTGAAAGCTACGGAGACAGCCAGTGTCATGCCATTCTCAGCGACGGCGACGGCTCAACCCACCTTTCGGCTACCGGTGCTGCTCTGATTGCACGACGTTTTGCATCGCTCTGTGAAGAGGCCGGCTTGCTTGAAGGTCATGTTAATGTTTCGGCCGACATCAGTGTTACTCCGGCTTCGGCCGACTTTGGTCGCGGTTACAGCGGTCAGCAGCTCGAAAAGGAATTCATGGTAAGTGGTTTTGACCTCAATCCTGCATCAGGAACAGTGACAATTACAGCCGAGACCGGTGTTGTTGAACTTTCGAGTGACCGAACCAACTGGGCCAAATCAATCAGCATAGCCTACAAAGACGGTAATATCGTGGAGCGTTTCTATGCTCGTATGCCCTTGACAACTCCGGGTGTTATCAGCGAAAAAATCTCGGTTGTGGCCGGTGACAAAACATTCGTGATAACCGCCACCGGAGAGTGTGTTGAACTTGCGGGAGGTACTGAAGTTGACGTTTACTGGCGACTCGAAAGCGACGACAGCTATACGATGGATGGCCCGGTAATTGTTCAGCCTGAAGCATGGTCAAAAATGTATGTACAAAGATATTCGGCACCTAACGCCAACACTACGTGGCCCGATGGAACTGGCTTTGACGCTTCGCGCAAGACACAGCGCAATCTTCTTGACGGCGATATATGGCCTGCCGGCGAAATTGATGAGGTATCAGACCGATACATCGAGTTTGGTGTGACTGCCGTTGAAGGAACTACGCTCAATATCGACCGTATCAGCTATTACGTTTGTGGTTGTGGCGGCAACGGAATGTGTGTAAAAGTTTACTACTCGACAGAGGATAATTTTGCCAATCCGCAGCTAATATTTGAGCGTAAAAAGATGCCGGCCAACTCTATGCTTGACGGCACGGTAACTCCGGTTATCGAACTTGCTGAAGGTCAGACGTGTCGCCTTCGTTTCTATCCGTGGTATGACGGCACGGCTTCAGGAAAGACTATCTGTCTGAGCGATGTCCGTTTCCATGGTTACGCATCGTCGAGCAGCGGTGTGCAGAATGTAGCAATTGGTAAAACAGCCGCTATGACTGAATATTATAACCTGCAAGGCGTTAAGCTGAATGCCCCTGCGGCAGGCGTCAATATCGTTAAGACCGTTTATACCGACGGTACG
The DNA here is from genome assembly GCA_022510465.1 of Muribaculaceae bacterium. Classification (GTDB taxonomy): domain Bacteria; phylum Bacteroidota; class Bacteroidia; order Bacteroidales; family Muribaculaceae; genus HGM05190. The sequence goes on along the minus strand of JAFLTJ010000007.1, from coordinate 42,944 downwards.
GTTTCAACCTCTAAAATTGTGTACTAATGAAGATTAAACATATTCTAACAGCGGCGATTGGCATGGTGGCACTCGGTTTCAGTGCCACCGCTGCCGACGCCACATTTTCGTGGCCCATGGGCTCGGGCTACACAACGACCGCGATAACCGAGGCCGGAGACCTTTTCTCGGTGTATGAAATGACCGAGGGAAAAGGCGTGACAAAAGGAAATGACCGTACAACTGCCGGCGTCAGCCAGTCGCTGTATACATTCTCGACCAACAATGGCGCCAAGAATGAGGATGACCTATTGATTTTTACGCTTATACCACGCAAAGGTGTCAGCTTCAAACCGGAAGAAATCAGTCTCAAGTCAACGCGCTACGGAACCGATGGCGGTAAACTGATTGTAACCGTAAGTGACGGAACAAATACAGTAACCGTTGACGACGCCGTCATTCCCGCTCGCAATAACGCCGATCCCGCAGTTACCGATTTCTCGAAAGCAGTCAGCGGTATCGACTATACCGCCGGAGAAATAACTGTCAAGGTGTATGTTACAAGTCTGGGTGCGGGTAAAGAACTTGGTTTTGCCGACATTGTAGTTAAAGGCTCCACCACAGGCGAGCCGCAAGCTGTTCCCTCATATACGCTTACAGCCAAAAGCTCCGACAGTGCTGCGGGGGCAGTTACGGTTAGCCCTGCCGGTACAACTTTTGACGAGGGTACTGTGTTGACAGTCAGTGCTTCCGAGAATTTTAGCTATCACTTCGACCGCTGGGTTGACGATGCGGGCAGCACTGTTTCGACCGACAATCCCTATAAATTTGCTATCACGGCGAATACCTCTCTTACGGCGATGTACACAAAAAATGACGTGTACGGGCTGAAGCTCAATGTGGTAGGTGGCGGTCGCGAACATCAGATTACGGTAACGCCTGAGGGTAATATCCAGAACGGTGTACACTATTACGAGGCCGGTACCGATGTATCGCTCAAGGCGGCCAACAATCGTGTGTTGACATTCACTGCCTGGGAGGATAATACCACGTCGCCCGAGCGTATAGTCAAGATGGATAAGGACCTCGATGTGACGGCAAATTACTCGGCAAGCGACTACATTGTCGGATGGGATTTCTATTATGACGAGCCTGCTTCACAGCGCGCTGCCGACTTTGCCGCCGAGAGCGATAACGCCGGGTTGCTGAGTCTGCGCAATCCCGCCGGAAACACTACCTCATGGCTTTCCCGTGGTATCTCCCGCGGCCAGGAAAATGGGAAGTATGGCGCTCGTATCTGGAAAGTATTCAGCGAAAATTTATATTTTGAAATATCACTCTCAACCGTTGGCTACAGCAATATCCACTTTAGCGGATATGCAGGGTGCAGCTATAACACTTATTCAAAGGTAGACGCTCAGTATAGTATTGACGGAGAGAATTTTACTACATTTGGTACTTATACCATCGAGCGTGGATGGGTTGCGGGTGAGTTTGACCTTCCCGCCGAGGCTGCCGGCCAGCAACGTCTATACATCCGTCTATGGCCCGACCGCAATTCAGAAATGGTAGGCTCGGCCGGTGATTATGACGGTCTTGCAATCTCTGAAATTTTCATTTTGGCCGACAGTGACCTTGCCGAGGATAATGAGGCACCCAAGTTAGTGACAACTATTCCGGCCGATGGAGCTAAAGGCGCATCGGCAACCGGCTCGATAATCCTTACATTTGACGAGAAAGTTCGCCTCAACGAAACGGTCAGCGCCACTCTCGATGGCAAAGCTTTATCGGGCAGCGCTGCCGGGACAAGCGTTGTATTCCCGTATGCAGGCCTTGATTATGGCAGCAGCCACACGTTTGTTCTCCCGGCCGGAGCTGTTACCGACCGCAGCGGCAATCCGTTCGCCGGCTGTCAGCTGTCGTTTACCACTATGGAGCGTCAGCAACCTGATGCAAAACTCTTTGACGCCATTGTAGCTGCCGACGGTTCAGGTGATTATACCACTTTACAAGACGCTATTGATGCAGCTCCCGCCAACCGCGCATTGCCGTGGCTAATCTTTGTGAAAAACGGGCGCTATAAAGGTCATATTGATATCCCGGCCAATAAGCCGTTCATGCACATAATAGGTCAGGACCGCGATAAAGCGGTTATTACCGACGACCGTCTTTGTGGCGGCGATAACGCCTATCATGTAAGCGTCGGGGCTACGGTTGTTGTGAACTCTAATGATTGTTTCTTTGAAAACATTACTCTCGAAAACTCCTACGGGCACGAGAAGCAGGCCGGACCGCAGGCTCTTGCGTTGAACACAATAGGTGACCGCACTATCTTCAACAATGTCGCCATGCTCTCTTATCAGGATACGTGGATTACGCCATCAACAACCCCCTATCGTGCATACGTTCGTAATTCGCTCATCGAAGGCGCGGTAGACTTCATCTACAACAGCGGTGACATTTATATTGACAATACAACCCTGCTGATTACGCGCAAAGACGGAGGCTACATCGTGGCTCCCTCACACGCTATAGATGCAGCCTGGGGTTATGTGTTCAACAATTGTACGATAACCGCTCCCGGCGACCCGACAAAAACAAACGTATGGCTCGGCCGGCCGTGGCACAATTTCCCCAAGACTGTGTTCCTTAACACTCGCGCAGAAGTAACCATACCGGCTACCGGCTGGTATGAAACAATGGGCGGTCTGCCCGCAATCTGGGCCGATTGGAATACAACCGATATTAACGGTAATCCCGTTGATTTGTCGCTGCGTCGCGATACGTACTACTATGTTGACAGCGCAACAGGCGAGAAAGTTTATGGTAAAGCTAAAAACCATCTTACAGACGAGGAAGCTGCCGAATACACGATAGCCAACGTGCTCTCGGGCAGCGATAACTGGCAGCCTGTAATCAAAACCGAGTCTTGTGACGCACCTGTTGCAACTATCTCTCAGGATGGTGTTATTGAATGGGAAGCTGTTCCATACGCTATCTGCTATCTCGTGACTTCCGGTGACAAAGTGGTTGGATTTACAACCGAAACATCAATGACGGTGGATGCCACGCTGACCAATCTTTGTATTCAGTCGGTTAACGAGTTTGGAGGTCTTTCAAAAGCGGCAACCGTAATTGACCCGGCAGGTGTTGAAATGATTGATGGAGGAGCCGCCGAGATAGTATCGACTATCTATTATGACACTCTTGGTAACGCGTATGTTCAGCCTGTCAAGGGAATCAATATTGTTCGCTCTATTGATGCAGCCGGTAATATAATCACTTATAAACAAGTGTATTAATAGTCGAATATAGTTTTTATCGCCGCGCGTAAGGTTGTTAAGGCCCATCGCGCGGCGATGTTATTATTGTTTTGTGGCCGATTGGATGATTTCGGTAAGGTTGACAGCGCGGGAGTCGATAGCACAGGCAGCGACGATTCCGGCGCCGGTTGATACGTTGGAATATGTATGACGCTGTTCGCTCAGCCCAAAATCACCCAGCTGGCCGTTGAAACTGTCGTCTACCTGATATACCGAAAGGAGATAGTCGTAATAACTTTTTGATATGGAATAGAGCTTGAATGTCAGCATGTTGGGCTCGGTATTGGGGTCGGTTGTATTTACAATGTAATGCAACCGAGTAGCCATAGTCAGCGGATAGGATTGCCCGTCGATGCTTCGGTCGGTGAACATTGTATATCCGCCGGTGTCGCCCATCAATGCTTCCAGCGGGGTGAAAATCTCGTTAAACAGCGGCTCACGGTTGTAATCGAGAGACATCCAAAATACATTCCCGGCCGGTCCGTAAATTTCACGCTCTAAGCCGGCCATGTAGTAGTTTTGAGTCTTGGCAGGGTCGGTGAAAGTCATTTGGAAGTCGATGGCAGCCTCGATTCGCTTGTTGAGAATATATTCGCCGTTGGCCGAGAGGACTACATGGCTAATGTTATCAATAGGCACCGTAACCGGGACTTCGACAGATGCAGTCGCGTTGCCATAGGTGGAAGTGCTGACGTTAATCGTGACCGAGTCGCCCTCGCAGACTATGTAGTTGCCCGCATATTGCGCAGCAGCTTTGTAGACAAGGTGCTCAATTTCCTGCCCGTTGACAATCAGAGTCACATCGGCGTTGTCGATTTTGACATCGTCGGCATTGACGATGTTAGTTGGTGTCTGGTCGTAGCGCCATGTGTGGGTAACCTGGACCGATATCGGTTCTCCGACTTTCAGCAATGCGCTGAGGCACACAACCGGTTCTTCATATAAATCCGGTTCAAAGTCTTGGTAACAACCGGTGAGGAGCAGCCCGGAGGCAAGAGATATGACGATTGATTTCAAAATATCCATGTGTATGAAAATGATGGGATTATAGGTATTAAACTAATTGATTTGAACACCGGAACAGTTGTATTGGAGATGTTAATGTTTCCGTTGGAATCGTACATTGGTGTGCCTCCGTAAACGAAATTGGTGTCTCTAACGGCGGCAATGACGTTCCAGTTGCAATAGGTATTGAACAGAGATATGCTCCAGTGTCCACGTTTTGTGTGCCGAACAACCGATAGGTCGAGGCGATGATAGAATGGCAGGCGATAGTTGTTGATGCCTGTGTTTAAGACATTATCAGTGCTCCAATCAAAAATATCGTCGGGCTCAAGCCAGTTTTGGGTAGAAAGGGTTATCATATTGCCGCTCATACCGGTCCATGCGGCGTTGAGTTCCCAGCGGTCATTGATGCGCCAGTTGGCAAGAATGTTGATTTTGTGGCGATTGTCGAAACGAGCCGGATAGGACCGCCCGAAGTTCCGATTGTCAAACTGTCTGTCGGCCCACATGAGCGAATAGGCAACGTGACCGGTCACATTTCCCAAGGTTTTTGCTACCTTGAAGTCAAAACCTTTCGAGCGCCCTTTGCCATGGTCAAGGGATTGTGTCCAGTCTTGAGTTGGCGGAAGAAGATAGTATCCATCGCGGTAGTCAATCAGATTGTGGAGCCATTTGTAGTATGCTTCAACTGAGAAGGTGTAGCCGGCGTTATGCTTGTAAACAAGGGCGAAAGCAACGTTGTCGGCAGTCGGCATAGGGTCGGAAGCTGTAATTGGCAGCCAACGGTCGGTTGGCAGAGATATGAGGCTCTGAGACAGCTGATAAACCGGCTGACAGGCACGGCTGTAGGAGGCTTTGACAGCCCAGCGCTCGGCTGGGGTATAACGAACGGCTACGCGAGGGGAGATGCCGTGATGTGTCTTGTGGTCAATGTTGAAAAGGGTGTAATGGATGCCGGCATTAAAACGCCAACGGTCGGTTGGTGTGAAGTTATAATCCACGTACGCCATGTATTGGCCTGCACGATAGTTGCCGGTTGTATCTCTGACGGTTGTCTGAGGCCCGTTGGTAGCCCCCATGGTCCACTCTTCTCGCGAGGGAAGAAAGTTGTGTAGTGTGGCTCCTATTCCGGCTCCTATTGTCGATGTTTCGGTGGGCCGCCAGTCTACAGTATATTTTGCAATCCAGTTGTCAATACTGTTGGCCGACCTTGTTTTGGTGAACGAATCGGAAATATCCATGCCTCTTGGCCGCACAATTTCGCGGCTTTCGCTTCCAACCGAAGAGAAATAGCGTGTATAGGCAGCGGTCAGCGAGCCAAAGATGTTGGAGTTTAAAACGTGGGTCCACCCGGCCGAGGCGACAATGTTGCCCCATCGAAGTTTCCCGACATCTTTTGAATACCAGTCGTCGATGGTATTATCGGTTGGTTCCTTAAATCCGCTCTCACTCCCTGCGCGCAGATAGTCTTCGCCATAGTAGAACATGACATAGGCTCGCGAGCGGTCGCTGAAATGATGGGTAATCTTGGCATTGATATCGCTGAATGCATAGCCGGCAATGGTGTGGTCGGTGTCGTTGGTCGTATTGGCTATAGCGAGCGCCGGGATAGACAGGATGTCAAACCACGAGCGGCGCAGGGCGAATGAGTAGCTTGTTTTACCCTTAACAATTGGACCGTTAATGTCAAACGCTCCTGAGGTAAGGCCGAGAGTAAAGGAGCCATGGTGCTCCTCAAGGGAGCCGTCTATTGTGTGAACATCCATGTAGGATGACAGTCGGCCATCCATTGCCGTAGGAAACGCGCTTTTGTAGAAATCAACATTCTTGATGGCGGCGGTGTTGAAAGCCGAGAAGAGGCCGGCAAAATGGTTTACCTGATAAAGCGGCACATTGTCAAGCATATACATGTTCTGGTCGTTATCTCCGCCGTGAACATTCAGCCCGGCAGTACCTTCGATTCCGGCGGTTACTCCCGGTTCAAGCTGGAGGGCTTTGATAACGTCGCTCTCGCCAAACAGCACCGGGGTGTTGATAATATGCTCGCGCGTCATGTTCAGCGCGCCGGGCTGGGCATGGTCAAGAGCAAGCATATCGTTGCGGTCGCCTATCACGGTCACCTCCTGCAACACCTCCGAAGGGTGCATGGTAATATTCAGGTCGCGGTTGGAGCTGACATTGGTGTATGATTGACGATAAGGTGTGAATCCGGGATAAAGAACCGAGATGGATACACGCCCGGCAGGTACCGTCAGGCTGAAAAATCCGGCATCGTTGGTAGCGGTGGTGATGCGGGATATGGAGTCGGAAACGACGGCACCGATGACAGTTTCCCCGGAGCCGGCTTCGCGCACAAATCCACTGATGGTTACGCGCCGTGTCTGAGCGCTCGTGGCGGGAGCCGGAGTCGTCGTGCCCCTGCGCAGCGTGATGTTTTTCCCTTTGATTTCAAATGCAATACCTTTACCGGCAAACATTCGGCGCAGAACGCTTTCGAGACGTTCGTCTCGGGCCGTAATACTTACGGTCATGCCGCGCAGCAATTCAGCGTCGTAGACAAAGTTTTTACCCGTTTGTCGTGCAATCTCGGCAAAAACTTTCTCGGCAGGCCGGTTGATAGCGTCAATATTGACAGCCCCGGCCGACAAGGCAAGGGCTGTCGCAACTATAAACAGTAAAATCGCTCGTTTCATCATCAGTAATAGTAGTTCAATGAGATTGGAATTACACTAATAAGATGCAATAGGTATCTCAAACCCCTATTCTGAAAGCGATAAAAAATATCGTGCCGATGATGGAGTATTAACTTAAAAAGTTAATCTGGTTTTGACCTGATGTTGTGGTGTCGACGTGACGGTTGAGCGGTGTGCCCGAGCGGGTGCTGTCAACAATCTTTTTGTCTCGATTGTAGGTTGGTGTTGTTTCAAGAATCTCAATTATCTCGTCGTCGTCAAACTGGTTTGGCGTCAGAATTATATACCGCTGACGTATCCCCTCCATATTGTTGACCTTGTCAGAGCCATATTCCTGCTCGATTCGCCGCAAGTCGTCTTTGTCGGTGATCGGCTTCTGTGCTGCCTCTATCTGCTTCTTGCCGAAGCTGACAACACGCGGCTTATCATCGCCCGGAAGTGCTTCGTCGGCAATCGAATCGTCAAAACCGGATGCAAGCAGTGTTATCTTGACGGCGTTGCCAAGCGAGTTGTCGATACCAACGCCCCAGATTACATCCACATTCTGGTCAATGTTGTTGATAAAGTTGGTAAGCTCGTTTGTTTCGTCCATTTTGAACTCTGTTTCGGCTTCGGGAGAGAAGTATATGTTGAACAGGAGTTTCTTGGAGCCGAAGATATTACGGTTTTTGAGCAATGGTGACTGCAGGGCGTCTTCAATGGCTTTAGTTACACGATTCTCACCCTCGCCATAACCGGTTGAAATAATTGCGGCACCACCATCGCGCAATGTTGTATTTACATCTTTAAAGTCGAGATTCATCATGCCCTGGGTAGTAATCAGCTCGGAAATTGAGCGTGCGGCCACAGTCAGAGTATCATCGGCTTTTGCAAAGGCGTTCAGGAAGCTGTAATCGCCGTAAATTTCGGTTAACCGCTCGTTGTTAATCACCATCAACGCGTCAACATATTTGCCCATTTCGGTGGCGGCGTCAAGCGCTTTGAGGATTTTTCGTTTGCCTTCAAACAGAAACGGGATGGTAACGATACCGATAGTCAGCAATCCCCGTTCTTTGGCAATTCGAGCCACAACCGGCGCGGCACCGGTTCCGGTTCCGCCACCCATACCGGCCGTGATAAAGACCATTTTGGTGTCATCGTTGAAGAGCTCGCTGATACGGTCGGCCGACTCTTCGGCGGCTTTACGGGCAACCTCGGGGTCGTTCCCGGCTCCATATCCGTCACCGATAACAATCTTTGTGGGAACTTTCGTGTTAAGAAGGTCCTGCTTATCGGTGTTAATGTTGGCAAATGACACATTTGGAATGCCTTGACTATACATGTGGTCTACGGCGTTTCCGCCGCCACCACCAACGCCGATGGCTTTGATTATGACGGGATTGGGCTGTGCATCTATGTATCTTGACGTGTCGTCGATAGATGTATTTGTGTCGTTCTTGAAACGTTGGTCAGTCATCTTGTTAAAATTATTAGCGGGTGGTGAAATCGTTAATTATCATCTTCTTCATCGGGAGCAAAGTTGTCCTCGTCATCGCTCATGATACTAAGCATGCGTTCGCGGATTCGGTCCCAATATTTTCTCCCCGGATTGGGTTTTGGATTGTGGGTGGTGTCGGTCTCGGTTATGATATGCGGTTTGACGCCAATCTGCTCGCCCGATTTGTTTGTTGACTGGTCACCCTGCTCGGTTGTAGAGTCGGTAATGGTATCGATGTCGTTTATTTCTTCCGTGCAGTCTTTCGCGCCACGAGTGGCAGCAGCATGCAGGATGGCGATTACATCGACAGCCTCCGAGATATGTATGCCCGGATTCTCAATGTTTACGTTCTGAGGAATGCCGGTTCTGACTCTCATCCCTAAAGTTTCGGCCAGGAGCTCATTAAACCCTTTCATTCGGGCTCCGTTACCCACAATGATAATACCCGACGGAATCTTGTCGGCAGTCAAGTTGGCATACTTAATCTGCTGATGAATGTTTGCAATAATTTCCCCGGCACGGGCCGAAACATAATTGTTCATTTCGACATAGTCGCCGGTGGAGTCGTAGGCGCCGAATGCCGCCGAAACGTTGTTGCTCAGGGCATTGCCGCCATGGGTCTTGAGCTTCTCGGCAGTTTCTTCAAGGTGGTTAAGGGTTGTGATATCGCGAGTTATGTTTCGCGACCCGATGGGTAGCGTCGCGAGATATTGCAATGTTCCGTTTCGATATATTGAGACGGTGGTTGTCTCGGCACCAAAATCAACAAGCATACATCCAAGCCGCATATCCTCCATGTTCAGAACAACGTTTGCCTGGGCTATCTGCCTGACGATGCATCCGTTAATATCCAGTTGCAATCGGTCTTGTACCACCGAGTAAATGTTGCGTTTAATCTGCGGGCGTGCCGTTACCATGTTGAGAACAGCCTGAATGGAGTGTCCTATGGTGCCAACCGGCTGTGACACGACGGCGTTGTCAACGCGAAATTCCCGCGGGGTAACGTCGATGACGTCGCGCTCGTTGTATAGCGTGGAACGCGCTTCGTCAAAAAGGCTTTTGACAACGTCGCGAGTGATTTCTGCATCGGCGGCAAATCGGCGCTCGAATGTAGCCGAGCTGGCTGTAACCGAGCGGCCACCGATAGCAACATATACGCCTTTGATGCGCCTGGTGTGGTCCAATGCATCCAGGCGTTTGATAATTGCACGAACGCGGTTGGTTACTTCGGCAACATTCTGAATGCAGCCATATCTGACACAGTCAACAAGTTTCTCTTCCTCAACAGCTTTGACGGTTATGTCTCCGGTTGCGGGGTTATAGATTCCGACGGCCCCTCTAATCTTTGAGCTGCCAATTTCGAGCGCTACGATATGTTTTTTTTCCATTAACTATTTGTATTTGGAGGTAGAGTTAGTTATTCTTGCGGGAAATAGAGTCGGCTGCTGCCTTGGCGTTCTGCTTTGCGGCCTTAACGGCCGGGATGTCGTTTTCGCCATGGGCTTTGGCTCCTACTTTGGTTTGCCCCGGAGCAATATTATCGGCTACGAGCATTGTCGATACGTCAACCTCCTCGAGGTCGTCGTCACCAACCCTTGGCGACGCTGCGGCCGGCTTGACCCGTCGTGTTGCCACGACTTGACCGTTCCATTTCAACGACAGGGTATCATAATATTGCCAACCCTTTACGGGCATGATTTTTCGGTATATAGTGGTCAGCCGCGAGAATTTTGAATCAAAATCACGTGGCTCCCCAAGATTTATAACGTGTCCCTTAATAGCCGGGATAAGAATAATGTCGGTGGGAGAGTCGACCTTAATCATTGTAACGAGATGGTTCCACACGCTGTCGGCGCTGATATAATCGATAAGCGGCAGCAGGTGGATGGGCGTGAACGTTGTATCGGGGAAAGCCCCCTCTATCACCGGCACGTTGATGTGGTATCGGGCGTCGGCCTTGATGTGCTTCCCTGAACGGTTTACATAGTAGGAAGCGCCTTCCAGCCTGTCAAAAACACGGGCGACAGGAATCATCGGGTCGACTTTTATCAGGATAGAATCGTTGGTAAGACGAACAACCGTAACACGCTCTATTTTGTCGTTAGACGCAAGGAAACGTTCTATTGAGTCGGTATCAATGTCGTTCAACAAACGACCGCGACCGGTGAATCCCAAGGTGGAAAGGTCTCGCGCAATCTCGGGGGCGGTAACAAATCGACGCTCGGCCGTATCGTTTACCTCTATTGCGATACCGGCACAGCGACGATTGTCGCTCCACCGGGCGGTTAGCACCAGCGAGGCCACGAGCCATCCGGCAAGCAATATTGATAATATGATGCGTAAAACCTTGGTCATCTGTTTGTTATCAATGTGAATTGGATGTTGTTGATTCCACAATAGCCGGCAGCATGGTGTCAATATCTCCGGCACCCGCTGTCAAAAGTATGTCAAAATTACTACTTTCTATCGTTTTTATCAAATTTTCTTTGCAACATATTGTTTTTGACTGAGTTCTGACCTTGTCAAAAATGATTTTGGATGTTACTCCCGGAATGGGCTCCTCGCGGGCAGGATAAATCTCAAGCAGAATTACTTGGTCGGCAATTGATAGAGCGTCGGCAAATTCGGTTGCAAAATCGCGTGTGCGGCTATACAGATGGGGCTGAAATGCAACTGTCAGTTTGCGGTCGGGATACAGAGCTTTTACCGATGAGATTGAAGCCCGCAATTCATCGGGATGATGGGCATAATCATCTATTATGACGTGCCCTCCGGGTTTGTTTTCCCGCAGTCGGAATTCAAACCGCCGTTTCGGGCCCATGAATGATTTCATGGCGGCTCGCATGGATTTGACGTCGAGCGCATCGGCAAGCCACACGGCACCTATGGCAGCAACGGCATTATCGATGTTTATTTCCACGGGAACGCCGAGTTCTATGTCGGTGATAACCTCGCCCGGAGTAACAATATCCATGATGATGGTACCGTTGCCGCGGCGTATATTGGCGGGATGGAAGTCGCCGGTGTCACCGTGGCCGTAGGTATAAACCTTGACATCTTTTCCGGGCCTGGGTTTAAGTTTCAATCCTTCGTGAACCAACAATCGGCCACCGGGTTTTATAAGCGATGTAAAGTGGGCAAAGCCTTCTAAATAGGCATCTTCGGTTCCGTATATATCCAAATGGTCGGGGTCGGTAGACGTAATGACGGCAATGTAGGGGCGCAGGTGATGAAAAGACCGGTCAAATTCATCGGCTTCAACGACGCTGAAAGGGGATGACTCGCTAAGTATCAAATTGCTGTCATAGTTGCGCAATATACCACCAAGAAAGGCGTTACACCCGGCAGGAGAGCAATTTAGAATGTGAGCAGCCATTGATGATGTAGTGGTTTTTCCGTGGGTTCCGGCGAAGCAGATTCCGCGCGTGTTGCGGGTAATCATCCCCAGCACGGCAGCACGTTTGATAATCTGGTGCCCGGCGCTGTGAAAAAACTGCAAACCGCGGTGTTCGCTGCCAACGGCCGGTGTATAGACAACCAGTGTCGTGCTCGGATTGCGCATTTCAACGGGTATCAACTCAGGGTCGTCGTCATACACTATCTTTACCCCCTCGTGCTCCAGCGCGGCCGTTAGGGCGGTCGACGTGCGGTCGTAGCCGGCAACATTGCAACCCTGGGAGAGGAAATATCGTTCCAAGGCGGCCATTCCTATGCCGCCGGCCCCTACAAAGTAGATATTTTTGTAATCAGTGGAAAAATTATCGCCGGATGTATTCATTTCTTCAAAATCTTATAGATACGGTCTACAATCTTATTGTCGGCATCGGGTAATGCCATTTTGTAGATGTTGTGAGTCAAAAGTTTACGCTTGTCGGCGTCGGCTATTAGCTCACTGGTCACGGCCGGAAGCTTTTCAATGGCTTCGGCGTCGAGCACCATTCTTGCCGCGCCTTTGTCAACAAGGGCCTGCCCGTTTTTGCGCTGATGGTCCTCGGCTACATTTGGCGAGGGAATCAGGATTGCCGGTTTGCCGAGTAATTGCAATTCGCTGATGGTGCATGCTCCGGCTCGCGCTACAACCAAGTCGGCTGCGCGATAGGCTACCGCCATATCCGATACAAACGGAGTTGCGCTTACTCCGGTGTAGCCGGCTGCCGCTTGCTTGCATTCATCGGCATATAGTTTGCCCGTCTGCCACAGAATCTGGGTCCCGTCGGCTGTCAGAGTGTCAAGATTCTGCTTGACAGCTTCATTGATAGTGCGGGCCCCCAGCGAACCTCCGGTAACAAATATCATCAGCTTATCCTTATCCATGCCCAATTGCATCTTCGCCTCCTCCTGTGACAGCGGGCATTCAAGGAGCGTTGCACGAACGGGATTGCCGGTTATCTCTATGAGGTGCTCCGGGAAAAAGCGTTCCGTTTTCTCGTATGCCACACAGATTGCACCGGCTTTCCGGGCAAGTAATTTGTTGGTAACGCCTGGATAGGAATTCTGCTCCTGAAGTAGGGTAGGAATGCCTCGGCGCTGGGCCTCTTTTAGCATCGGGCCGCTGGCATAACCGCCAACGCCCACTGCAATATCAGGCCGGAAATCGTTCATTATCTTGCGAGCTTTCAGCATGCTGCGACACAATTTGACTACCACGCCAACGTTTTTCCAAAGCTTCCGTCGGTTGAAACCGGCTACCGGCAGCCCTACAATATCATATCCTGCGGCCGGAACTCTCTCCATCTCCATGCGGCCCTCGGCTCCCACAAATAGAATCTCGGTTGACGGGTCTCGTCGCCGCAGGGCATTTGCTATTGATATGGCGGGGAAGATGTGACCTCCCGTTCCTCCGCCGCTGATTAGAACTTTCATATTTATCACTGTTTGGTTAAAGTTGGGTAGGATTCTCTGAACTCAGCTCCTCGGGCAGCGCATTAATTTCTTCTCGGATGATTTGTTTCTTAGAACCTGTTCTTACGGCAAACCGGCTGACACTAAGCATTATACCAAATGCTATCGACGTTACCAATATCGACGTTCCGCCTTTGGAAATCAGTGGTAACGGCTGCCCCGAAACAGGGACAACCCCTGTGACTATGGCCATGTGAAACAGCGCTTGCATGACAATCATCACGGCCATTCCTATTACAAGCAAGGCCGGATAGGCTCTGGAGCATTTTGTCGCAATTGAGCTCGCTCGCCCCAGCAACCACAAGTAAATAATCAATACTGCGATTCCACCCACGAGGCCCAAGTCTTCAATAATAATCGAATAGATAAAGTCGCTGAATGCCAATGGCAGTCGCGATGTTTCGCGCGAATTTCCAGGCATTACACCAACTACACCGCCATGTGCCTGCGCCATATAGGCATACATTTCCTGGCGATTCTCGGCCGTAAACGGCTGTTCATATTTGGGAGTGGGGTCAAAGAATCTCTCAATTCTTGCTTTCCATGTTCCGGTTCGGTCAACATCGGCATCGTCATTGCCGGGCTTCATTTTGAATGCCGTGAACGCTCCAGCGAAAATAGCATATATTCCCACCACTAAGATGATGCGTTTCCACGGAGTCCCTCCGATAACCATCATGCCGAGTGAAATACTCATCAGAAGCAGCGTGTTGGTCAATCCCTGCGGCAGAAGCATGGCGCAGAATAAGCCGATAAAGACAGCCGACCATACGACTCCGCTGTCTCTGACGCCTATACTCTTGCGTTTCTGAGTTCGTGACATCAGTAATGCCACTATCAACACCGATGACAGCTTTATAAACTCGGCCGGTTGAAACGGAATTCCCAAAACTGAGAAGCTGCGGCGGGCACCGTTGACAATCTCTCCATACTTCATCACATACAGCATCATTGCCGAGCTGACTGCTGCCAGCAGGATTGTCATTGGGATAACCTCGCGGTAGTGGCGACGTGAAATGACCCACATTATCACGAAACCGCCTATAAGCATTCCTACATGGCGAATGATAGGACCGAGTACCCCGAACGATGACGCCGCTACTTCGCGCGACGACGCGCTGTATAGCTCCACCAGCGAGATAAAGCACAAGGCGAGATAAATGCCCCAGATGTGCTTGTCGCCATTGTTGACAGCCGCCGGAGCTGCTGTTTCAAATGTTGACGATACTGCCGTGTTTGTATTTTGATTTGTTTCGGTCATTTTGGTCAGTAATTATGTAGTTTTATTTCTTTGCGAGACCGGCTACAGCTGCTTTAAATTGCCGGCCACGGTCTTCGTAGGAACTGAAAAGGTCAAAGCTGGCACAGCAAGGCGACAGCAAAACCGTATCGCCGGGAACGGCAAAACTGCGGGCTGCATTGAGCGCATCCTCCAATGAGCCGGTCGAGGCTATTGCATCCACTTTGTCTCCAAAGTAATCAACTATCTTGCTGTTGTCTACGCCCATTGCAACTATTGCTTTTACTTTCTGTTGCACTAACGGCAGAATCTCGCTGTAATCATTCCCTTTGTCTTTGCCTCCCAGGATGAGAACTGTAGGTGTTGTCATGCTTTCGAGTGCATACCAGCATGAGTTTACGTTGGTTGCCTTGGAGTCATTGATATAATTTACACCGTCAACGCTCCCTGCGGGTTCAAGTCGGTGTTCTACACCTTCAAAGTCGGCCAGTGCGCTGCGGATATCCTCCTTGCGGATGTCGAGCAGGCATGCCGACAGGCCGGCAGCCATTGAGTTGTATATATTGTGGAGTCCGTTGAGCGACAGTTGAGCAACCGGCATTTTAAGCTGTGTTTCGGATGTGTCAAATATAATTTCCCCCTCGGGGTCAACGTAGGCTGCAATCCCGTCACCCGGTTCTTCGGCAAACGGATATAGACGCGCCGACGGTGTGAAATGCTTTAACTGTTCGGCTATAACGGGGTCATCGTGCCAATAAATGAAAGCGTCGGCAAGAGTCTGATTATTCAGTATGCGGAATTTGGCGTTTACATAGTTCTGCATCTTATAATCATAGCGGTCAAGGTGGTCGGGCGTGATGTTCAGCAATACAGCAATATTGGCTTTAAACCTATACATGTTTTCAAGCTGAAAGCTGGATAGTTCTATAACATAGACATCATGGGGCTCGCGTGCCACTTGGAGAGCTAAGCTGCGGCCTACATTGCCGGCCAAGCCTACATTGAGCCCTGCCCGCTGCAATATATGGTAGGTCAGCATAGTGGTGGTCGTCTTGCCGTTTGACCCGGTGATACAAACCATCTTGGCGTCGGTGTATCGGCCGGCAAACTCTATCTCCGAGATAACCGGAATCCCTTTCTCGGCCACCGCTTTCATTACCGGTGTAGTCGGGGCGATACCGGGGCTCTTGACAATCTCGTCGGCGGCAAGAATCCGTTCCATCGTATGGCCTCCCTGTTCCCATTCAATACCCTCCTCGTCAAGCATTGATGCGTAACGCGGTGAAACTTTGCCATAGTCGCTCAAAAAGACCTCCATGCCGAGGGTTTTGCCAAGAATGGCGGCGCCAACTCCGCTCTCGCCACCGCCCAAAACTACGAGCCTGTTTTTTTGTTCCATATATGAGTCTCTTATCTGATTTTCAATGTTACAAACGTGATAACGGCCAGGAAAATGCCGATAATCCAGAATCGAGTGACTATCTTTGACTCGGATATCGCATTAAACGGTTTTTGTATAATGGCTTCAATCCCACTGTTCCCCGGTTTCTGATAATGATGGTGCAGGGGTGTCATCTTGAAGATTCGACGCCCTTTTCCCGTTCGATGGCGAGTGTATTTGAAATAAAACACTTGTAGCATCACCGATAAATCTTCAACATAAAATATTCCACACAATATTGGCAGCAGGAGCTCCTTGCGTATCAGAATAGCAAACACAGCTATAATTCCGCCTATTGTGAGCGACCCGGTGTCTCCCATAAAAACCTGTGCCGGATAGGTGTTGTACCACAGGAAACCAATCAACGCACCTATAAATGCGGCCATGAACACCACCAGCTCGCCGCTTCCGGGTATATACATGATATTCAGATAGGAGGAGTAGATGATATTACCTCCCAGATAGGCCATTATTGCAAGCGCGACGCAAATAATAGCCGACGTGCCGGTGCACAGGCCGTCAAGACCGTCGGTGAGATTGGCTCCGTTTGATGTAGCGGTCACGAAAAAGATAGTGACGACAACAAATATTATCCATGCGGCCGGTTCGGCATAATCGCCAAGCCATTCAGTCAGATAGCGGTAGTCAAAATTGTTGTTTTTCACAAACGGTATGGTGGTCTGTGTACTTTTTATATCCTCGGGGGTATAATTGATAACAACCTCATTGTTAACCGTGTTGAGTGTCTCATGGTTTTGTCTCATTACCACATCGGGGCTGTAATACAGTGTCACCCCTACAATCAATCCCAAGCCAACCTGCCCTATAATCTTGAATTTGCCGCTCATACCCTCCTTGTTGTGACGCTTTATTTTCAAATAGTCGTCACAGAAACCAAGAACACCCAGCCACACCGTAGCCACCAGCATCAGAATCATATATACGCTCTTCAGATTGCCCAGTAATAGGCACGTAACAACTATAGCGAGGATGATGATTACACCACCCATGGTCGGTGTTCCGGCTTTCTTTGTCTGCCCCTCAAGGTCCAAGTCGCGGATTATCTCTCCAACCTGCATCAGTTGCAGGCGGTCAATAATTTTTCTACCGAAAACCAAAGAGATAAATAGTGACAACATTAGTGCGGCCCCCGAGCGGAATGTCAGATAAGACATCAATCGCGCGCCGGGAATGTCAAAATAGTTGGCAAGTAGTTCGTTAAGATGGTAAAGCATAGCTGTTTATGTATTGAGCTTTATTTCAGCATTTTGAATTGATTGTTTATAATCTCGCGGTCGTCAAAGTGGTGTCGTTCTCCGGCGATTTCCTGGTAGGTTTCATGCCCCTTTCCGGCCACCACTACAACATCGTTCGGCCCTGCCAGCGCTATGGCGGTTTTGATTGCCTCGGCCCGGTCAACTATTGCTATGGTTGCTGCGCGTTGCGACTCGTCGGTTATCCCCTCTCTCATTTGATTGATGATGTCATTGGGATTTTCATCACGAGGATTGTCGCTCGTCAGAATCACGCGGTCGCTGAGTCGTGCCGCTTCGCGCCCCATTATCGGCCGCTTGCCTGCATCACGGTTTCCGCCGGCCCCTATCACGGTAATGATGGCGCGGTCGGCTCCGATAACATCACGAATGGTAGTCAG
The DNA here is from genome assembly GCA_022510465.1 of Muribaculaceae bacterium. Lineage (GTDB taxonomy): Bacteria > Bacteroidota > Bacteroidia > Bacteroidales > Muribaculaceae > HGM05190. The sequence continues at coordinate 25,230 of JAFLTJ010000007.1, read as the reverse complement.
CAGATTGACTACTGCATCGGGGGTGTGAGCATAATCTACAATGGCTGTTTTCTGTCCCGATGGAGCGCGCAGAGTCTCAAATCGCCCGGCTACCGGCACTAAGCTGCTGAGAGATACCATCACCTCCTCGCGTGGTACGCCAAGCAACATTGCTGCGCCTGCAACCGCCGTCAGATTGTAGGCGTTAAACAGCCCCGAGAATAGAGTCTCCACCTGCGTGCCGTTAATCTGCAGCAGCATGCCGTCAAGCCTGTTTTCAATAACGCGCCCGCGGTAGTCGGCGTCGCTGCGCAGGGCGTATGTATGTCGGCCGGCTTGGGTATTCTGCAACATTACGCTGCCATTGCGGTCGTCGGCGTTAACCAAGGCCCACGCCGTTGCAGGAAGTTGGTCAAAGAATGATTTCTTTGCCGCGATATAGGCCGGTACGGTCTTGTGATAGTCTAAATGGTCTCGTGTCAGATTGGTGAATATACCGCCGTCAAAGTGTAATCCCGCTATACGGTGCTGATGGGCAGCGTGGGAGCTGACTTCCATGAATGCATATTCACATCCGGCCTCAACCATTTCGGCAAGAAGAGCATTCAGTTGCAAACTGTCGGGGGTAGTGTGGGTTGAAGCTACTACACGGTTGTCTACATAGTTGGCAACGGTCGATAGAAGCCCTGTTTTATACCCTAAATGACGGAACAGTTCATACAGAAGTGTCGCCGTTGTAGTTTTGCCGTTTGTTCCGGTTACGCCAACGAGTTTAAGCCGCTCGGAGGGAGTGCCATACCATCCGGATGCAAGATAGCCAAGGGCTATCAAGCTGTTGTCCACGACAATATACGTCACGTTATTGTCTAATCTCTCGGGCAGTTGCTCCACTACTACAGCCGAGACCCTCGCCGATATAACCTCTGGAAGGAAACGATGACTGTCAACGTTAACGCCACAAACGGCCACAAACAGGTCGCCGGCTTTAACGCGGCGCGAGTCGGTGACAATGGCATTGACGCTGATGTCGAGACGTCCTATAATCTTTTTAACCTTAAGGTTTTCCAGTAGGGTACTTATCGTTCTCATCTGTTTAGGTGTCTATATCAGTTATGTAGCGAGAGATTGACTTTTTCGCCTGTCTTTAGTTTTGTTCCGGCCGCAGGCGTCTGATGATAAACATAGCCGGCACCTGTAAACGTCACGTTATAGCCCGAACTTTCGAGTATGGCGATTGCTTCGCGCAGACCCATACCGGTTACGTCGGGTACTCCACCATTGCTCGTCGGTCGTCTCATTACACTCGAAGCTCCGATTGTAAGCCTGTCGCGAATCTGCTCGTTGCGCTTGTCAAAGTTGGTCGCATACAGAGTTGGTCGTGTGCCCGGATTTTTGACTGCCGTATAGTCGCTTGAATTGCCGAGCAATCCTCGAGAATACAATTTAAGAGCAATACCTTTTACCACCTCTCCGCTTGTTGATGCAGCTCCCATAGCATTGCGCTTAGGGTTGGCGGTCAGTACTATACATGAATATTTGGGCTTGTCGGCCGGAAAAAATCCGCAGAATGTCAATCTCTTGCGCCCCTGGTTATAGCCTCCGGTAGCCTTTTCTATCATGTAGCAGGTCCCGGTTTTGCCGGCTATAGGCACGATGTCGCTTTTCAGTCTTCGGGCCGTTCCATGCGCACCAAAGACTACATTCTTGAGCATTTTTCGCAGTTTGGCGGCATTGACGGGTGAACACACCTGCGGATTGCTATTCATATAGGTTACGGGCATGACCGAGTCAAAATCCTCTCCTATTATTTCATCTACAAGCCTGGGCTTTACAAACTTGCCGCCATTTGCTATCGCATTGTACAGGCTAAGGGTGTATATAGGCGGAATTTCGGTGGCATAGCCATAACACATGCGCGACATGGCTATTCGGCCGCCGTTGGTCGCCGGAACCGAGTCAAATCGTGGTGTTCGCTCTCCGGCTATTCCCATATTCATCGGCTTGAGAAATCCAAGAGACTTGACCCTGGAGTAGAACGCACCGGGGTCGCTGTTGTACTTGCGTGTTATAATGCGGGTCATGCCTATGTTTGACGACCGTTCTATTACCTCGCCCACAGTCATTGACTCGCATGGATGGGCGTCGGATATGGCCTTTCCGCCGGCATACGGGAATCGGCTTCCGGTTGTTATCACTTCATCAAGATTGTCCACTATTCCGTCTTCCAATGCTATCATCATTGAAAGCACCTTTACAACCGAGCCGGGCTCATATCCCTGCACAGCGCGGTTTATACCCTCGATATAGCGGGTCGACTTGGGGTCTTTTTCCAGATTGGATATCGCCTTGATGTCGCCTGTTTCCACATCCATCAACACTGCCACGCCCCAGTCGGCATCACAAAATTCAAGAACGTCATTAAGCTCATTTTCAACAATATCCTGAATATTGATGTCGATTGTCGTTTTGATGTCATATCCCGGAACGGCAGGTATATCGGTCCAGTTGACAATCCCTTTCGTCAAGGGTATCTTCTTGAAATAGCCCACCTTGCCATACAGTAACGAATCCAGTGCCATTTCAAGCCCCGATATTCCATGAATGCCGGGTTTAGATTTGTTGGCACCCACGCGCCCAACCGAACGCGCTGCCATATCTCCGTACGGATTGGCGCGGCGCATATAGTTTTCCACAACAAGCCCGCTGCGATTGCGGCGAGTCTTGCCGTTGTTGAAAAATGGCAATGACTTTATCCACTGAACGTCGTCAAATTTCAGATTGGTCGCCAAGCGGTGGGCCCGTGGTAATTTCTGCTTGTTTAACGGTGATAACAGATGCGACTTCCATTGCTCGGCGTTTCTATATGGGAATCGTCGGGCAAGCGAGTCGGCTACCTCTTGGGCATAGAATCTGAGTGAATCAGCCTGAAATTGCTCGCTGCCATAGTCAATGCGCACGGTATAATAGCGCAGGTTGGTGGCCAATATTGACCCGTCACACGCCAATATGTTTCCACGTTCGGGTAGGATAGAATCCACCTTCGACAGCTCTTCCATAGCGCGTTTGTTCCACTCTCCGGCCGAGATTATCGTCGTGTCAATCAGATTTATTATGATTTTTATGGCAAACAACATAATCAGCGTAATGATGAACAGATACCTGAGCATGATGTGCTTTCTGTTATCGTTTGGCTTGCTCATTTTGCTGAAATTTTAAAGGGTGGGGTATCTTGAACGTGCAGCTGCAGGTGCATCGAGTCCAATAGTTGATTCATTGATGATTCACGCGTGCGGCTCATATAATGGCTTTTGGCTCTGATTCGCTCGGTTTTGACAATCTCCAGGTCGCGCTCCAGGCGGCGTATCTCCTCCATTTTGGTCTGGCACTCATACTTGGTTGTTATGTATGTCATCGGAATCACGATAGCCAGCAGAACTATATACCAGTAGCGGGCAAAGCTTTCAACTGATATTACTTGCCCACGCAACACCTTGCCTATGATAGACCCTATTGAGGCTGACGTTTGTTCCTGGTCGTTTTTTGTATTGCTATATTTGCTCATCCTGATGTCGGCTGGTTATAGTTTGACTGCGATTCTGAGTTTGGCGCTACGTGCCCGCGGGTTGGCTGCAACCTCCGCTTCCGAGGCTACGATGGCCTTCGTGTTGATTAGTTTCATTGGCGCGAGAACACGCCCGTAAAAATCTTTCTGCAGGTTGCCCTCTATATTACCGGTTTTCATGTAGTTCTTCACCATACGGTCCTCTATGGAATGGTAGGTGAGTATGGCAAGCCGCCCGCCGGGGCGCAACACTTTCGTTGCCTGGCTCAGTAGCTCTCTCAGAGCGCCTGTCTCGTCGTTGACGGCTATGCGCAGAGCCTGGAAAAGCTGTGCCAGCTCTTTCTTCTCTTGCCGGGGATTTATGTATGGCTTGACTATGGAAAGAAGTTGCTCAACTGTGTCAACCGGTGCTTTCTCGCGGGCGGCGACAATGGTCTCGGCTATGCGTCGTGCTTGCCGCAGCTCGCCGTATAAGCGCAGTATTTCGGTCAGCTTTTCGGCGTCGGTATTGGCTATCAACCATGCGGCCGAGTGGGCTGCGCGGCGGTTCATGCGCATGTCAAGCGCTCCGTTCCATCTGAATGAGAAACCGCGCTCGGGCTCGTCAAAGTGGTGGAATGATACTCCCAGGTCGGCAAGAATACCGTCAACGGCGTCTACTCGGTAATATCTGAGGAAATTGCTCAGGTATCTGAAATTGCCGTGTACAATCGTAAACTGGGGGTGGGCAACTGCACGATTTATAGCGTCTTCATCCTGGTCAAATCCATACAGATGGCCCTGATTGTTAAGGCGTTCCAAGATGGCTCGCGAGTGGCCTCCTCCTCCGTATGTCGCATCGACATACACGCCGTCGGGGCGTATGTTCAGCGCTTCGAGACTTTCGTCAAGCAGTGCGGGGATGTGATATACAGAGCTGTTCATATCATTTCTATTTGTTTCGGCGTGTAAAGTTACATATTATTTGTGATATGTTTACAATAACAAACAAGTTTTTTATTGTAAATTTTGCCAAAAGTTATCAACATCAACACAAAGCGGTGTACCTCAACGAGATACACCGCAATTAAATGTTTACAATTGAAAACTTAACTTTGTTTTATCTTGGTGGTCTGCCTCCTCTGGGGCCACCCATAAAGTCATTTCGGGCTGTGGCGGCATCGCCGGTTCCCATGGTGTTGAATTTGTAGGAGAAAGTCACCATGAAATAGCGTGTCAGCGAGTTATACTCTGTGTCATCGATATATTGGGCTGTGACGTTGCGCATAATGCTCTGTTGCTGTTGTAGCAGGTCATATACTTTCAGTGCTATTGTCGCAGCCTTGCCGCGCAGGAATTGATAGCTGATTTGTGCGTTCCACATCCACTGGTTTGTATCATACCCGGCTGAATATCCGCTGGTCGACGCGTAACTTACGTCGGTATTGATTGTCAGGCCAAAGGGTGTGACATACGTGGCGTCAAGCCGCCCGCCGTAGGTGTGTACCGATTGGTTGCGCAGGTTGGGCAGGGAATTGGCTGTCAGCTGGAGATTGTAGTAGGGGCGTAACTCAAACTCGAAATTGTCCGGGCGCCATGCAATTGAGAACGATTCGGCAATGCGGGTGTTGAACGATGCATTGCGGTCGCCGTTATTGAAACCTACATTGCGGTTGGTGCTGAACCACAGATTGTTGTTGAATGTCCAGTGGCGATTGGTAAATGGTTGGGAGAACATCGCTCCAAGTCGGGCGCTCCACACTCCGTTTACATTTGTATATTCGGTAACCTGTCCTGATGTCAATGGGTCGAATGTAGTTTTTGAAACAATGGTGTTTTGCTGAACTTGTACATTACCCATGGCCATGATAGAACGCTGTGCATCCTGATTGAAGTCCTGGAAACGAACGTTGACATTGTGGGTAAACGACGGTGCCAAGTTGGGATTACCGATAACTATGCGCAGCGGGTCAGAGCGGTCGGGTACAGGCTGCAACTGAGTCATTGACGGCTCGGAAGTGCGGCCGCGGTAGCGGATATCAAGCGAGCGCTGCTTGCCCATACGGTACTTGTAGTTGAGGAACGGAGCCACATTCCACACCCAACGCGTATCTATGTTGCGGTTTGAGTCTATCAGGTCGATACTCTTCGACATCTGCGGAACCAACGAAACGCCCACATCGATGGTTGTCGTTTTGGATACATGTTTGTAACCCAAGCGGATTTGTTGATTGAAATAATCGTTGCGGAATTGGTTGGAGAGGGTGTCGTTGAACACCAGTTGAGTCTTGTCAATTATCGGTTCCAGCCGGTCCTCGGCCCATAAAACGGGATGGTCGTAGGTCATCTTGTCGGCGTCGTTCCAGCGATAGCGCGCCTGATAGCTGAATGTCAAAAAGTTCCCTTTCTTGACATCCCCAAGCGGTTCGGTCCACGACAGTCGGCCGCTGGCGCTATGGCTCCAGGTGTGATTGTCCGAATACTGGTCATAGACATCGATTGAATCGTTTAGGAAGAAGCGGTTGTATGAGTATGAATCCTCCTTTTCGCGCTTGTTTGAGTAGTTATAGTTGGCCATCACCGAGAAACTGCGGCCCGGGCGCGACTTGAAGCTGTGGTTGTATATTGCACGAAGCCCTATCTCTACCGACGAGCCGCGGGCGCTTACGTCGTTGAGCGAGCTTGTCACGGGAGTGCGATTTACGTCGCCGGCTTGTGAATTGCTCGTTTCGTTGGATTGTGATTTATTGTAATTCAACGAAATGTTAGGGCGGAATTCAAACGTATTGAACGAGTCGGGTTTCCATAGCATACGGAAATCGGCTCTGACGTTATGACCGCGGTCCAACGATTTCTTTTCCGAGCCGGTGAACGATGTCGAGTCGGCATACAAGTATTGACGTGCCTGCTTGGTTTCCACATTGCGGTCGGTGTTGCTGTAAAGAATATTACCGCCCACGCGGAATATCTCGCCGTTACCAACGTTGAAATTCATTCCCAAGGCCCGCGAAGTTGTGATACCGTTGCTCCCTCCGAATCGACGGAATCGATTGCCGCCGTCGCCAAATCCTAAGTTGTTGATGTTGTTGATATTACCTAAGAATGTGTACTGGTTGCCATTGTTGAAATGGTTTACCATGAAATTCCCTTTGTAGCGGTCGTCGGTGCCATATCCTCCCTCAACGGTTCCTATCCAGCCATTCTTCATGCCGGGTTTGATGGATAGATTGATTACGGTTTCATCCTCGCCGTCGTCAACACCCGTCAGTCGGGCCAAATCGCTCTTGCGGTCCACTACCTGAACGCGGTCTACAATATCAACCGGCAAGTTGCGCGATGCAACGGTCGGGTCGTCGCTGAAAAACTCCTGTCCGTCAAGCAATATCTTTGAAACCTCCTTTCCGTTGACCGTGATTTTACCGTCGCTGCTCACCTCCACGCCGGGCAGACGCTTAAGCAGGTCTTCAACCACAGCGTTTGGCTGGGTCTTGTAGGCCCCGGTGTTGTACTCAATCGTATCTTCCATTACCTTTACAGGCGTGGCGATACCAACAACGGTTATATCCTTGAGCAGGGTGGAGTTCTCCGTCATTTTTATCGTGCCTACATTTACGTTGGTCGAGCCTACGGTCACATTAGTATAGGCTTTGTCATACCCTATGTAGGTAGTTTCCAGTATAAAGTTGCCCTGCGCAACATTGTTCATGCGAAAACGCCCTTTGTTATTCGTTGTCGTTCCACTCACAAAAGTACTGTCCTTTGCTCGCAGCAAGCGCAGAGACGCCTGTATAAGCGGCTCGCCATCGGGGTCAACAACAGCTCCGTTTACATTCGCTGCCATTGTCAATCCTTCAATAAACAGTAACATTATGAGGAATAGAATCCCCCGTCGTTTAATACTCATTTTATAGATAATTTTAATTGTTTAGGCAATTTGTAATTACACACTATACCCTTAGACTTCCTATTTGTTTAAAAGTTTAATCCCGATTTAAAAAAATATTGACAATCGTTAAATCAACTCAATTGTGTGTCGTTTATAGCAAAAAAATGAGTACTTTTGCGAATCAATATTTCAAAGTATGGACACTGAATCTCAAAATACAAATACGCCCCGCCGGGGCCGGCAAGACTTTGCGTCTCGCATCAGAAATACTAAAAAAACACGGTGGATAAGATTTAGCCTCGTTTCGGTTATATTCTTTGCGTGGGTAGCATGGTTAGGCAACTGGTGGGTGGCCTTGTGCTGGCTGTTGCTGTTCGATATATACATTACCGGATACATCCCTCTGACCTGGTGGCAAAAGAGTAAAAGCGCTGTTGTGCGCAGCGTTATGAGCTGGGTCGACGCTATTGTCTACGCGCTGGTGCTTGTCTATTTTGTCTTTGCTTTCATTGGGCAGAACTATGAGATTCCGTCGTCATCGCTCGAAAAATCCCTCCTTGTGGGCGACTACCTGTGGGTAAACAAAATGGCCTACGGACCGCGGGTGCCAAACACGCCCATTCACTTCCCGCTGGTGCAGCACACAATCCCCATCATCGACACCAAAAGCTATATCGAGTGGCCACAATGGGATTATCACCGCCTTAAAGGCTTCGGGAAAGTGGAGCGAGGCGACATTGTTGTGTTCAACTTCCCTGCCGGCGACACGGTTGCAACCAAAATGCAGACAATGGCCGATTATTACACCCTGGTTCGCCATTTTGGCCGCGAAGTTGTCAACTCCTCCAAGAATCAGTTCGGCGAGATTATCTATCGCCCGGTTGACCGCCGCGAAAATTACGTGAAAAGAGCTTTAGGCCTGCCCGGCGAGGTATTTGAGATAATTGACGGCGTCATTCATATCAATGGCGAGCCGCTGCCACAACCTAAAAATCAACAATTTAACTACTGGGTGCAGATGCCCGACGGAGCTCCGATGCTGCCGGCCGATTTTGAGCGGCTCGGAGTTTCGGTCGACGACCGCTATGTAATCAATCCCGCGCCCGAAGATATTCAGTCATGGCGTAGTCTCGGATTTGCAGCCGGTAATCCGGGGCAGACAATCTACTACATGCCCATGACTCGCGCCATGGTCGAAATGGCCCGGTCAGAGTTTAACGCTACCGTGGTTCGGGTCCCTGCACAGAGAGAAGTGGAAGGGTATCTGTTTCCTGCCGGTGTGGCCGACAGCTGGACACGCGCCGATTATGCTACCAAGCTCAGTACAACCCTCGGCAATGGCAAGAATTTCCGCGGTATATGGATTCCCAAAAAAGGCGGAAAGATTAAGCTGACACCACTCACATGGGCAATCTATAATCGCTGTATTCGCAACTATGAAGGCCATTTCGACGCCAGGCTGGAAGGCGATACCGTTTACATTGACAACAAGCCGGCCCGAGAGTACACCTTTGCGATGGATTATTACTACATGATTGGCGATAACCGCGATAACTCCCTCGACTCCCGTTACTGGGGATTTGTTCCCGAGGATCACATCGTTGGCAAGCCTATGATTATCCTGGCTTCTTTCGACAAGGATAAGGGTTGGCTTGATGGAAAACTTAGAACCAACCGCATTCTGCGTCGGGCCAATCCCGAGGAGGATAGATGAAACGACCGCCACTGATTGCGGATAGGGCGCTGTTGTTGCCGCCTCGGCTGCTTGGCGATGTGGATTATTATCGTCTTGCAGCGCGTTTCAAATATGTCGCCGTCGACGGTGATATTCGCTACAACAAGCGTCAGAAAGAGATTCACCGCTGTGTCATTGCCGATACTCACGGAATCCTTAGGCTGACAGTCCCGGTTGCCAAGGTTGTCAATCCGCTGTCGGCCCGTTGGAGTGATGTCGCTGTTTCCCCTCACAATGAATGGTGGACCGCTATGTGGACCTCGATTGAGAGTGCCTACGGGCGCACCCCCTTTTTTGAATTTTACGCCGACCTTTTTGCGCCTTTTTTCACTACGCAATACCTTGGCGGCTGCAGGTCAATCATAAGTCTTGATGATGCGCTACATTCCACGATATGTAACATCTTGAATCTAAGCGCTCCTATGTCGGTCGACGAGGTCACCGGCAGTGGGCTCCCCGTTGTCGATTATCGCCGCGACCCGTTGCCTCAGCTCCCGCCGGCCAAACCCTATTATCAAGTCCGTGCCGAGCGTCTCGGCTTCATTTCAGGCCTTTCAATTATCGATTTAATATTCAATATCGGCCCCGAAGCACAGATTTATTTGGCCGACGGCTCGATAATCCTGCCATGATAAAACAAAGCAATTATGAAATACTCGCTATTCTATTCAACCCTGATTATTGCCGCTGTCGCGGTTTCAGCCTCCGACCTGTTTGCTGAGGCTCCGGCCGGGTACTACTCCTCTTGTGAAGGTAAATCAGGTCAAACCCTGCTTTTGTCGCTCCACGATGTTATCGGCAACCACAAGAACGTTGGATATGACGGTCTGTGGAATGTGTACAGAACAAGCGACATATATCCCGATGGAACTATTTGGGATATGTACTCTACAAAACACTGGAATCCGGATAACAAATGCGGAAATTATTCGGCTGTCGGCGACTGCTACAACCGGGAGCACTCAATGCCAAAGAGCTGGTTCAGCGACGCAAGCCCAATGGTAAGCGACGCGTTCCACATCTTTCCAACCGACGGGCGTGTGAACGGACAGCGCTCCAATTTCCCTTATGGCGAATGTTCAGGCGGCACAACACTGTCGTCGAGCGGGTCTGTTAAAGCCTTAGGCCGTTTGGGAAAGTCAACCTATCCCGGATATACGAAAACGGTCTTTGAGCCGGATGACCAGTACAAAGGTGACTTTGCCAGAGCATATTTCTATATGGCCGCTTGCTACAACGACCGGATTTCAACCTGGGATTCCGATATGCTTGCTCGGAACAGCTTCCCCGTGTTCCAGGATTGGGCCCTTGGAATGTTGCTTAAATGGCATAGGCAAGACCCCGTTAGCGACAAAGAACGGAATCGTAACGATGCGGTCTATGCCTACCAGAACAATCGTAATCCTTTTGTCGATTATCCCGAGCTTGTCGAGCATATTTGGGGTGAAAAGTCAACTCAAGGATGGATATCCGACACTGACCCCACTCCCGAGTTTGTGTATCCATTCGGCAATGACAACTTCGATATTGGAAGCACGTCAATCAATAGCCCAGTTTCGATAACTCTGTATGTGCGAGGCATGAATCTGACCGAAGATGCAGTTTTGACCGTTAGCGACTCCCGGTTTGCTCTCTCGGCATCAACACTTGGCGCGGCCGAGGTCAATTCGACCGATGGGGCCAGGCTGACCGTTACATTCACATCCTCAACCAAAGGCACGGCCACAGCTGTTGTTTCCATCAATTCCGGAACCGCGTCAACTTCATTCTCGGTTACGGCGACTGCCTATGATTCGCTGACAGCGCTTGAGCCATCGGTTATAACCGACGACGGATTTGTTGCCCGTTGGGTTAATATCGACGCTCCCGGAACGCAGTATGACCTCTATGTAGCCTTTAACGCCACCCCGTTATCCGGCTATCCGATACACGTTGATGCTGCATCCGAAACCTGTGAAATAACAAATCTCGATTCCGAAACAACCTATACCTATTGGCTTGAATCATCAACGCTGCAGTCCAATGTCGTTTCGGTGACTACCGGCAGCCCAATTCCAATGATTACATTCCTGTTTGACGGCGATTTGGAATTTAACACAGCTCCGGGAGTGCCGAGTGATGTCGCTGAGGTTCTTGTTGATGCACAGGGTATTAGCGGTGATATTACAGTCTCGGTGACCTCGCCGTTTGAAGTTTCTACCGACCGCACAAACTGGGGCACATCCGTCGTCTTGGTGGAAGGGGAGGACCGCTTTTATTTGCGTGTATACTCCGAGAACGTTGGTCAATATACAACGGTGTTAAAAGCTGTCTCGGGCGATTATATCAACGACGATGCAGTTGTTCGCGCAGTGGTAAGCGACAATTCATTCATTGAGCGTTTCCCGAGTGTCAATGCGTCTTATAACGAGACTGATTATCAGGGCGAAGCCTGCCGATGGACATTCACCGACGCAGGTGTCTTCGACCAGCTTGACAGCGATAAAAATCTGCCTACAGGCGATAATCAGAGTGTTCGCTTCGGAGAAACCTCAACAAGCTGTATCGCCACGGCCGAGGACAAACAGCAGGGCGTCGGAACAATCAGCTACTATACCCGCCGTTTTACCAACGACAATGAGGCCGCCTTTGCCCTGGAAATGTCGACTGATGGAGGTTTGACGTGGACTTTGGTTGATAATGTATCGGTTTCCGATGGTAACTGGACTCTTCACTCCCACGATGTTAACTTTGCCGGTGATGTTCGTTTTCGTTTCCGCCAGACCTCCGGCAGCCGTTTCAACCTGGGGCATATTGCCATATCCGATTATTCTATTTCGGGACTTCATCAAACGCTTGAATACCACAATTGGGATGCATATTGTCTTGATGGCAAGCTCGTTGTAATCAATGCTCAGAACGAAACAAATGTGAAAATATTCGACATGGCCGGTATTACTCATTACAATGGCCGTCTCGGCGACCGCCTTGAACTTGACCTCCCGTCGGGTATCTATGTGGTTCTCGTCGACAACTTCACTCGCCGTGTAGCCGTCAGATAAGATTTTATCGCATATAAACAGAACGAGGGCGCCTACAATCGAAAGGCGCCCTCGCTTGTCTTATATTTCGGCCAAAACGGCTTTATATCACCTTATCCCAAAAACTGCTTTACACGGGCAAGAACAGCCTCGGTTGTGAAACCAAACTTCTCATCGAGAACTTTATATGGGGCCGAAGCTCCGAAGCGCTCCATGCCATACACATAACCCTTGCGGCCGGTCAGGCTCTGGAGTGTAGATGGCAAGCCGGCAGTCAGACCAAAGACTGGTATGGCTTCAGGAATGACACTTTCGCGATAAGCCTCGTCTTGTATCTCAAACAGGCCTATTGACGGTGCCGATACAACTCGCGCGGCAACACCCTCGGCCTTAAGCCTCTCTGCGACTTCACACAGTAGCGAAACCTCCGAGCCGTTAGCCACAAGCGTTACGGCTGCATTCGGAGCCTCAACAACAACGTATGCGCCACGTTCTGCTCCGAGGGCATCTTCGTAACGGTCTCCGCTTGCCGAGGGGAGTTCCTTGATATCCTGACGGGAGAATATCAATGCGGTTGGAGTATTGTTGTTTTCCATCGCCATTTTCCACGCTACCGACGTTTCGGCTGCATCGGCCGGGCGGAGAACCAATACCGACGGACGTCCTGCAAAATTCTTAATCTGCTCCATCAAGCGTATCTGCGCCTCCTGCTCGATTGGTTCATGAGTCGGGCCATCCTCGCCAACGCGGAACGCATCGTGGGTCCAGATATACTTGACAGGAAGCTCCATCAGGGCCGACAGGCGAACAGCAGGTTTCATGTAATCGCTGAATACAAAGAACGTACCGCAGGCACCAACAACTCCGCCGTGCAGCGCGATTCCGTTCATTATCGCCGCCAATGTCAGCTCCGACACTCCGGCATGCAGGAATTTGCCGCCAAAGTCTCCGCGAGCAAACGGGCGGGTCTTCTTCAGGAACGCATCGGTCTTGTCGCTGTTGGCAAGGTCGGCCGAAGCGCAAATCATATTGCCTACCTTCTCGGCCAGCGTTGCCAATACGTTACCCGACGCGGTGCGCGTAGCAATTCCGCTCTTATGGGCAATCTCCTTATAGTTGATTTCAGGTAACTTTCCGGCCAAAATATCATCAAGTTCCTTGGCAAGCTCAGGATTTGCCTCGCGCCATGCCTTCTCCTCCTCGCGTCGGGCAGCTACTATGCCTTTAAGCTCCTCGCGCCGCGCCGCATACAGCTCGGCTGCCTCGGGCCGAATTATAAACGGGTTCTCCGGGTCGCCGCCCAGATTTCTCACGGTTGCCGCAAAATCGGCTCCCGATTTGCCAACAGGCTGCCCATGGGTTGAGCACTGACCTTCAAACATCGTTCCGTCGGCTTTCACGATTCCTTTACCCATCACGGTGTGACCTATGATGATTGTAGGCTTCTCGGTCTCTGCCTGTGCTTTCTCTATCGCCTCTGCCACTTGTACCGGGTCATTGCCGTCTATTTCGATTACGTTCCAGTGCCATGCGCGATATTTGGCTGCATAATCCTCTGTATTTACTGCATCCACGTAGGTTGAAAGCTGTACCTTGTTGCAGTCATAGAACATTATCAGATTGCTCAGACCTAAATAGCCGGCTATACGGCCTGCGCCCTGGCTTATCTCCTCTTGTACGCCTCCGTCAGAGATAAACGCGTAGGTCTTATGGCTCAGCCATTCGCCATAGCGGGCGGCAAGAAAACGCTCGGCTATCGCACAACCAACGGCCATTGTGTGGCCTTGTCCCAGCGGTCCCGACGTGTTTTCAACACCGCGCTCAACGCATAGTTCCGGGTGCCCGGGTGTTTCGCTGCCCCACTGGCGGAACTCTGCAAGCTCCTCGGGCGTATAATGACCGGCCAGTGCCAAGACGCTGTACAGCATCGGCGACATGTGTCCCGGGTCAAGGAAGAAACGGTCGCGTGCTATCCAGTGTGCATTATCCGGGTCGGTAACAAGATATTTTGAATACAGTACGTTGACAAAATCGGCTCCACCCATGGCTCCGCCGGGGTGACCTGAATTTGCTTTTTCTACCATCGCTGCGGCAAGAATACGAATATTATCGGCCGCCGAGTTAATTGCTTTTAAATCCATAGTATTATCTTTTTTAATTGTTGTCAACAGGTATGTCTGTGTTCACGTTGCGGCATCCTGCAATTGCGTAATATAGCAGATAGCCGAGCATCGCTACTACAAGCCAGTATGAGTTCAGGTAGCCGGCGGCCGAGTGGGCTATCGCGTCTTGTATCAGCGGCATAACTCCACCGCCAACAACCATCATCATAAAGATACCCGACGCTTTTGCCGTGTATTTCCCAAGACCCTCAACTGCCAGGTTGAATATGCCGCCCCACATTACCGACGTGCACAATCCGCAAAGCACCAGCATCAACGCGCTGATGGGAACGCGGGCAAGGCTGAAACCGTCGGCCACGCTATATGACGGAACCGACACGCGAACGGTTGACGGAAGAACTATCGCCAGCACAACCAAAAGAATTGCAACCGCGCATACAGTTATCAGTTGGGCGCGGCTCGAAACCTTGCCCGATATAACACTGGAAATCACGCGGCCAACGAGCATCAGCAGCCAATAAACTGCCGCTACGGCTCCGGCCACGGCAGTCGCATTCACCTCTATGCCCGACACCGCGCTGTCGCTCAGATAAAATATCAGAACTCCCGGGATTCCAACCTCAATTCCTACGTAAAAGAAGATTCCTATAACGCCAAGAACAGTGTGTCTAAAACTCCACGGGCTGTGGCTGAACTTCTCCGCCTTGCCCGATGTGCCCTGGGGCTCGGGTATATTTACCATCGATATCACGATAAATGCAAAAACAAACACACCCATCGCAATATAGAGTAGAGGAGTGACATCCCCCATTGCAGTCTTGTCGCTCACAGTTCCTATCAGCATTCCAACAAACAGCGGGGTCAGTGTCCCGGCCATTGAGTTAAGCGACCCTCCGGTCTGTATCAGCTGATTACCCCGGTTTCCACCGCCGCCAAGGATGTTAAGCATTGGATTGACTACTGTGTTAAGCATGCACACGCAGAATCCGCATATAAACGCGCCTGTTAGATACACGATGAAGTTTGCCATAACAGGTTGTCCGTCATAACTGAACACCTCGGTGGTTGCACCTATTTTGCTGGATAGATATTGAAAAAACAGACCCACGAGACCAACGGCCATTGCCGTCAACGCCGTCTTTTTATAGCCTATTTTTACCAATAGATTCCCGGCTGGAATACCCATGAACAGGTAGGCAAGAAAATTCATCATGTTGCCCATCATCCCGGCCCATGAATAATTGTTCTTCCATATCGTTCCGAGCGGAGCCGCAAGGTTGGTCACAAAAGATATCATTGCAAACAAAAAGAACATTGCAATGATGGCCACAAGGTTGCCGTTTTGTTTTTTCGTGCTCATTTTCTTTATGGTATTAGTTTCATTTAATAGTCAGTTAATATTCGCGAGGCCCAAAGATGTCGGTCCCTATTCTCACGGCGGTGCTGCCTCGGGCAATGGCAAGCTCGAAATCATCGCTCATGCCCATGCTCAATATTTTGAAATCCCGGTTCCCGGCCATTACGCCTCCTGCAAGCAGGTCAAACAGGCTCTTCAATTGGTCAAAATCGGCCTCAATCCGGCTTCTGTCATCTACGTTCGACGCCATACCCATTACACCGGCAATCGTCACCGATTCCAAGGAATCAACCAGCTCAGGTGTCACAAACTCTAATAGCTCATCGGGCAAAAAACCAAACTTCGTTTCCTCCATTGCTACATGAGCTTGCAACAACACTTTCACGCGCCGGGCGATACGCGTCGCTTCGCGGTCAATCGCCCGCAAAAGCCGCTCCGAGTCGACACTTTCTATGACACTCGCCGCGGCCACAACCTGGCGAACTTTGTTAGTCTGTAAATGACCTATGAAATGCCAACGTATATCTTCGGGGAGTGCCGCCGCTTTCTCTGTCAGCTCGTTAGCCCGGCTTTCGCCAAACACACGTTGTCCGGCATCATAGGCCTCTTGCAGGCGATGGGCAGGATGAAATTTGCTGACAGCCACAAGCTCAACTCCGTCAGGAATCAAGGCTTTTATTCGTCGCAAATTGTCGGTCACACTACCCATAACGTTTAGTCTCGATGCAAGTTATTACTCTCCCTCCTGCTTTTTGTGCCCGGCGAGGTGGGAAGCGTCATATACATCTATCAGCGGAGTTTCGGTAATCGATACTATCTCAAAGTCGGCCATCGAACCCTTCATCCCCTCGATAAAATTCTCAAAAGCACCCTTGAAATCAAGTGCACAAACCAATATCTGCGATATCGATTTTTTCTCGGCTGCAGTCTTCTCGTCAATGGTTATAAACGCCACTTTTACAAGGTAATACCGGTCGCCTTTATCGTCGCGGAATATTTCGCTTATCTTGGTGCGTTTAACTGCCGATACCGAGAAATCCCCCGAGATGTAGGGTGTTTGTTCCTCTATGATGCGGGCTTCGGCCTCTGTGAACGTCAGAGCGTCAACCAAATAAGGCTCGGTCACCTTTTTTACCGAACCATTCTCCTGCATCTTGTCATATCTTACTTTACATTCAAACCACGTTGCCATGTCTATTCTTTCTTTTTAAAGTTGATAATAAAAGTATAAGGAAAGCCGCCAACATTTTAACTGTCATGCCAACAATGCTCCAACACATCGGCGCAACCCTATTCCCTGCAAAGTTAATACAAATTTCACAATCCCCCAAACCAACATTTCTTCAGCAAAGCCACGACCCTACTCGTCGGCAAGCAAGTCCCGGCCGGCGGGTTTTATTTTGATTTTGTTTCAAAAAAACAGAGCCCCCGTCTCGACTTACGTCAAAACGGAGGGCTCGGCCTGTTTATTGTTTATCAGAATTTCTTGATAATGTCAAGAGCCTCGCGGCACTTGTCGGTAACATACTTCCAATCCTTGGCTGCTACCTTATCTTTGGGGAACAACTTGCTGCCCATACCAACGCAATATACGCCGGCGGCAAACCATCCCTTCAGATTCTCCTCCGTGGGCTCAACGCCACCGGTTACCATCAGCTTGCTCCAAGGCATCGGTGCCTTCATGCCCTTAACAAATTTCGGGCCGAGAACATCGCCGGGGAACACCTTGCAAAGGTCACATCCACACTCCTGTGCGAAGCCAACTTCGCTTACGCTGCCACAACCGGGGGTATAAGGCACATTGCGACGGTTGCAAATCTTTGCAATTTCAGGGTTGAACAACGGGCCTACTACGAAGCAAGCACCGAGCTGGAGATAAAGAGCTGCTGTGGCAGGGTCAACGATTGAGCCGACACCCATTGCCATTTCAGGGCACTCCTTGGCTGCAAACTTAACAACCTCGGCAAATACCTCGTGTGCAAAGTCACCGCGGTTGGTGAACTCAAATGCGCGAACACCACCATCATAGCAAGCCTTTACAACCTGGCATGCAACCTCTACATCTTTGTCATAGAAAACAGGCACCATGCGGGTTTCGCCCATCTTCTGCAAAACTGCTATTTTATCAAATTTAGCCATTGTATTATTCCTTTCTAAAAAGTTTCAGAACATGGATATTAGCGCTGAACGCGACCGTTGGCATTACCGCCGGCAAGCGATTCAACCTCTGCTTCTGATACCAAGTTGAAGTCACCCGGGATAGTGTGCTTCAATGCCGATGCTGCAACTGCAAACTCGAGAGCCTCGCCCTGATTGGGTTTTGTCAACAAACCGTGGATAATACCGCCCGAGAATGAGTCACCGCCACCAACGCGGTCAATAATTGGGTTGATGTCATAACGTTTTGACTCATAGAATTCCTCGCCGTTGTAAATCATAGCCTTCCAGCCGTTGTGGGTAGCCGAGAAGCTTTCGCGGAGAGTTGAGATAACATATTTGAAGTTAAACTCCTTGGCCATAGCCTTGAAGATTCCCTTGTAGCCCTCAGCGTTGGTTTCGCCGGCTTCAACATCTGCATCAGGCTTGAATCCGAGGCAAAGTTCTGCATCCTCCTCGTTACCGATACATACGTCAACATACTGCATCAATGGCCGCATGATTGACTGTGCT
The DNA here is from genome assembly GCA_022510465.1 of Muribaculaceae bacterium. Lineage (GTDB taxonomy): Bacteria > Bacteroidota > Bacteroidia > Bacteroidales > Muribaculaceae > HGM05190. The sequence continues at coordinate 6,919 of JAFLTJ010000007.1, read as the reverse complement.
TTCTCCTTGGTCCAGAGTTTCTTGCGGAAGTTAAGGTCAACCGATACGGTTACGCCGTGACGCTTTGCTGCCTCACAGGCAAGACGAGTCAGCTCGGCTGCCTTGTCAGAGATTGCAGGAGTGATACCGCTCCAGTGGAACCAGCTGGCGCCTTCCATTATTGCGTCAAAGTCAAAATCTTCGGGATTAGCCTCGGCGATTGCTGAGCTCGCGCGGTCATAGATAACCTTTGACGGGCGCATCGATGCTCCCTTTTCGCAGTAATAGATACCTACGCGGTCTCCGCCACGGGCTATATGTTCGGTCTTAACGCCATAACGACGAAGCGCGTTTACAGCGGCCTGACCAATTTCGTGTGTCGGGAGTTTTGATACAAAATATGCATCGTGGCCATAGTTGGCACAGCTAACTGCCACGTTGGCCTCGCCGCCTCCCCATACTACGTCAAACGAGTCTACCTGTACAAAACGGAAGCAATCTTTCGGTGAAAGGCGAAGCATGATTTCGCCAAGTGTTACAATCTTGCTCATAGTCAATGATTTTAATGGTTACCGGGGCTCGCCCGGATCGATTTATGGTTAAATAAGTTGATTAATTCAATTTTCGTTACAAAGATAATAAATTTTTTCACCGATTCCTACTATTTTTGCAAAAAAATCACATCGGCTGAATAATAATTAAATCACGTTTACTCTTATATCTGCCCATGGAATCATTTGGAATCATTATAGGATATGCAGCGGCAATCTGCATGATACTCGGATATTTACCTCAAGCTATTTCTACTATTCGCACTCGCGAAACCGACGGAATTGCCCTCCCGACATTTCTCATGATGGGGCTCGGCTCCCTGTTTTTCGTTATCCAGGGTATTGTTCAGCATATATGGTCGTTAGCCATCGCAAACACCATTACGCTTATCTGTTCGGCCATCATTTTCGGCATTAAAATCCACAACGACCGAAAAAAGCACAAATAAACCAGCCGCCGCATTTCCCGGCCTGTCCGGCTTTTATTCATATTTGCTTAAAACGCCCACAAGAGTCACGTTTTGTAACTCCGTGGGCGTTTCTTTTAAGCTGCGTGTAGAGTTTCTCGTTACGCTGAAAAATGCCGTTTTATTTGATGGTGACAACCGCAGGGGTTGTTGCCTCTGCAGCCCATGTTTTCAGATAGTTAAACCATTCGGCCGAACTACCGAAACCACCCTCCTCGCGACCGGCGGCAAAAATAACCTTGTAGACAATCTGCCCCGCCTTGTCAGTTTTCAGAAGATTCAGATAGTTAAATTCATCCTCCCGGGTAGAGCTGAGATTGACGGTCATCGGCACCAATCCGAGCCCTACAACTTCGGTCTGCTCGGGGTACTTCTTCTCGGGAACATTGACGCCCCAACTGCCGGCAAGACCTGTTTTCTTATCGATAAATCCCTCGTTGTCAGTCTCCAATTTCTGAATTCCGGCACAGAACGTTTCTGTTTCTACGCCGTCTCCCTTGATTGTCACGGCAACCTCGACGTCTCGACGACCCTGCCACATCGTATAGCGCTGAGTCATGTCATAACGACGGCCGTTGTATATCCAACCCTTATCGGTAATCTCAACGATTGAACGAACAGGCCCGGCAACAATCACACGCTGTCCGCGCGACGTTACAGTGTCGATAGTAGCCGGCTCTCCGCCAACCAAACCGCGGAACGACCCTGCGCCAACCGACTTGCCGGCCCACAGGATATCGCGGCCATATCCCTCTTTGAGCTGTTCCTGAGTGGTATAAAATCCGGTTACATCAAGCTCCATGCCGGGCTTGTTCTTGCCATAAAGGTCAATACTCTGACGGTTATCCATATAGATACGGATGGCGTTGTAGGGATTTTCCATCACTGCGCCGTGACCATAAACCGAGTTATACATCGTGTTGATGTCGGCGTCGCCGGGAAACTCCAGCGCCACGATTTTTGGATAACGCTTCTTCTCGTCACGCATCTTGATATAAGCGTGAGTGCCAATCGGATACGCAGCCTGCATTCCCTCGTTGTCTATATTGAGAGTGACGGTTACGTTCTTCTTACCGGCAACATCTACAGTCATGGCTATTTCGTCAACAATGCCGTCTTTATCAAGGTCGTCGAGCTGTGACGCAATCTCTTTACCCTCTACGGTTGCCACAACGCGGGTAGGGTTAAATCCGAGCGTCGCAACATCTACCGGAATCGCTACCGGATAATTTTCCAACCCCGTTTTAAGCTGATTTTTCAGATTTACTTCCATTTGTGTGCTTGCCGCCAATGCCGTTGCTGCTATGCCGGCAGCCATTGCTGTCATAAAATATTTTTTCATCGTAATTATCTCTTTTTAAGGTACTTTTTTAGTTTTGATTTTGAATTGGCTATGCCTTGGGCCACGTTTGATGCGTTGAGTCTCGCTCCTTTCAGCGAGAAATGGGTCTTATCCCCCTTGAAATAAGGGTCTATGTTCTCCTCGCCAATCTCGTTGAAACTCTTGCGGCCCATTGCGTCAAGGTCGATAAACACAACCCCCTGTTCCTCAGCAATCTCGCGCGCCCATGCCGCGTATGTATCCTCGGTGCCAACCGCCTGTCCATCTTTCCACTTGTTGCGCGGCATAGGACTGACTATTATCGGGGTTGCTCCGGCCGCGAGCACGTCGGCGATATACTCTCGCAGGTAAGCTCCATAGCTCTTTACATCAATTTGACGGCCGTTTTTGGCTACAGTTACACTCTCCGAGTCGTTCCCCGTTCCGGGCAAACTGCCGCGACAGCGCCCGGTATTAACCGGCGATGCGTCATTGTGTCCAAACTGAATCATCACATAGTCACCCGGGCAGAGAGCCGACTGCACGCGGCCCCACAGACCCTCCTCGCGGAACGAGCGGGCACTGCGACCGGGTACGGCATGATTCTCTATAACAATCGAATTGCAGTCGAGCCATTCGTCAATCACGCTGCCCCAGCCCCAAATACTGTTGTCATCGCTGTCCTCGTTCTTGACCGTACTGTCGCCAATGATAAACAACACCGGCTTCCCTTTTTCCCGCTTCAATCCGGGGGTAGCGTCGGGCAGTGGCCCGAAACTATCCAACCACAGACGAAGCTCCTCGAGCATCTGATTCTTGTACAAAAAGCGCTCGGCGATACCCCATCCGTGATTGCCCGACGGGTAAATGTGCAGCGAGGCCGGCACGCCGCTTTTGTGTAATGTCTCGTAATATCGGGTAGAGTTGCGTGGGTCAACAACTGTGTCGTCGTCGCTTAGAGCGATAAAAGCGCGTGGCGTTTCCCAAAAAGCTGCCTTTTCGCCCGAGAATATCTCTATCTCCTCGGCCGACGGATTGTCGCCTAACAGATTGCGGCGCGACCCTTTGTGGGCTATCTCGTCGTTCATCGAAATGACCGGATAGAAAAGTATCTGAAAATTAGGCCGTTCCAGTGGCCCGGCGAGCGTTGAAACCGTCATGGCAAGATGACCGCCCGCACTTGAACCCATAATACCCACATCGCGAGGGTTGATACCCCAAACTTCGGCGCTGTCGCGCACAACCTTTATCGCGGCAACGGCGTCGTTAAACGGCACCCATTTTTCACCTTGAGGCATGCTGTAGCTCAACACAGCTGCGGCTATTCCCAGCTTGTTGAAATACGGAGCCCAATCATTGCCTTCACGCCCTATGGCAAGGTGGGTATAACCTCCGCCGGGGCAGATAACTACCATCCGCCCGGTGGCCGTTGCTTCATCAGGCAAAAATACTTTCAACTTCGGCGAGTCAAGCTCGATAACTCGCCCTGCGCTGGCAATCAAAGGCAGTAGCATCGCTGCTATAACGCCAAGTATAACCTTTTTCATCATTCTATTGTTGTAAAAATGAATTCAATGACCTGCCTGTACTCCCGGCCCGGATTGAGTCGGGTAGAGGGGAAAACGGGCTGATTGGGAGAATCGGGCACTGCCTGACACTCAATTGCCACGCCGTCATAGTCCCGATATGGTTTGCCCGATTTGGCTACAGGGGAGCCGTCAAGCCAGTTACCGGTGTAAACCTGAACGGCGGGCTGGCTTGAACGCACCGTCAGGCATCGCCCCGACTGCTCGCTTTGCAACACGGCTACTTCTTTGACTTGCTCCGGCCTATATTCGTCTACCAACCAGCAGTTGTCATATCCCTTGCCATATTTGAGAGCCGGATAGTCGTCATTAATCCGGTCACCGATAGTGCGCAACTCCATGAAATCCATAGGAGTATCTTTTGCCTCTGCAATTTCTCCCGTCGGTATCAGGGTCTCGTCGGTCGGCACATACCGACTGGCATTGAGCTTCAATTTATGGCTTAAAATATCGCTGCTTCCCTCGCCGTCAAGATTCCAGTAGGCATGATTGGTCAGATTGACTACTGTCGGCTTGTCGGTCTCGGCAGTCAGCTCCAGCGACAGGCAATTTTCATCGTCGGCCCACGTATAACGTGCTTTAACATTGAGGTTTCCGGGATAACCCTCGTCACCGTCAGGGCTTTGGAGAGTAAACACAACTACCCCTTTGTCAATCTCGTTTAAATCAACATCCCAAATGTGATTTTGAAACCCCGTCGGACCTCCGTGCAGGGCATTGGGACCGTTATTGATTGCGAGTTGATATTCAGTGCCGTCGATACTGAAACGACCGCGGGCAATACGGTTGGCATATCGCCCCGGTATCTTGCCTGCACATGGCCCGTCGGCCATGTAATCGGCCGCATTGCGATAACCCAGCACCACGTCGGCAAGATTCCCCAGTCGGTCAGGAACAATCACCTCTACAATGCCCGCGCCGAGCGACGACAATGTTACCGTCGACCCGTTTGCTCCGGTCATCGTCACCATCGTTATTTCGCCTGTCGGCGTTGTTACCTTCTCTATTGATGAGTTCATTTCTGATTATTGTTCAAGTAATTAAGGGCCGTTCCCACCCTCGTGTTAAGAGAGGAAACGACCCTTGTTTGGATAACCTCATTTATCTGTTTCAGTACATTTTATTTCTTGCTGCGGTTTCTCCAGAGAGCGGTCATATCCTCCAATGTTTTACCCTTTGTTTCGGGAACGAGTTTTGCCACAAACAGGGCGGCAGCCACGCAGATAAGACCGTAAAGCCCGTAGGTGAACCAGTGACCGAAGTCATCACCCTCGGTCATGTGCATGTTGAACATCGGCAAGAAAGAAGAACTTACAATAAAGTTGAAAATCCACTGGAATGCAACTGCAATTGCCACAGCGGCGCCACGGATTGTGTTGGGGAAAATCTCTGCGATAAGCACCCAGCAGATGGGGCCCCATGAGAACATGAACGATGCCGAGTAAATCATGATGCTGATTGCTGTAATGGTTTCAAGACCGGCGTGTCCGAAAGTTCCGGCTACTCCGAATGCTCCTACTGCCATACCGATAGAACCCCATATCAACAGCGGTTTGCGGCCAAGTTTTTCAACCGTAAACACGGCTACAAGCGTGAAGAGAATATTGATAACGCCCATAAAGACAGTTACCATCATGGGGTCTTCCATACCCATATCGTTGAAGATGCGCGGTGCATAGTAAAGCACGGCGTTGATACCTACTGCCTGCTGGAAGACGCTGAGCATAACGCCAACAAAGATACAGAGAGCTCCGTAAGTCATCAACGGCTCGGTCTTTACAACCATTGTCTCCTTGATTTCGTTGATGATTTGCTTTGCTTTCTCTGAGCCGTTTATCTTTGTCAATATTCCAAGGGCCTTGTTGTCCTGTCCAACCGATACCAAGTAGCGCGGAGTCTCGGGTACCATGCTTATCAACAGGGCAAATACACCCGCGGGAACAGCCTCGCTGCCAAACATGTAGCGCCATCCCGTTGTAACGGTCCATTGTGCTTTGGGGTCAATGGCGGCAAGCCCTTTACCCATCTCTTCCACTATCGGCTGAATATGCTCGCCAAGGATAAAGAAGTTCACAAAGTAAACAACGAGCTGACCGAAGATGATTGCAAACTGGTTCCACGAAACGAGGGTTCCACGAAGATTTGACGGAGCAACCTCGGCGATATACATCGGGCATATTGCCGATGCAAGTCCTACGCCAATACCACCTATAACTCGATAAAAGTTAAACATTACGAGCAGCGGCAATGTCGGCTTTCCATACTCGAAAAATAAAAATTCGGGGTCATAGCTGCCCATAGCCGACAGGAAAAACAGTATACCGGCAAGAATCAACGCCGGTTTGCGGCCGAAACGCGATGCTATAATACCCGAAATGGCGCTACCGATAATACATCCAAGCAATGCGCTCGACGAGGTAATGCCATGCATAAAGTCGTTATAATCAAAATCTTCGGCGTTCATAAAGAAAGCTTGTAAGCCTTTCTCCGCGCCCGAGATTACTGCCGTGTCATATCCGAATAACAGTCCGCCGATTACAGCCACGGCGACTATTGATATCAAATAGCCCAGCGAGCCTTTTTTTTCATCCATGATGATGTGTTTTTAATGATTGGTATAGATTGGTTGAAAACGAAACTCCCGCCGCGGGGGCAGCCTAAAGCCGCCCCCGTTGCGAGTTATAGTTTCGCTTAAAGGTTTTTAGCAATACATTGCGAGGATAGCCTCGTAGAGTTCCTGCTTGCCTGATGTCTGCTTGGGTTCGTTAACCTCCTTACCGTAGGCATAAACATCCTCCAGCGTCAGCTTGCCATCCTCAAACTCTTTACCCTTGCCGCTGTCAAACGAGGCATAACGCTCGGCAACCATCTTCTTGTAGGGCGATTCTTCAAGCAGAGCGGCTGCACTTTCAAGGGCACGTGCCATTGCGTCGATACCGGCGATGTGGGCAATAAAGATATCCTCAAGGTCGGTAGAGTTGCGGCGAGTCTTGGCGTCAAAGTTGGTACCGCCGT
>JAFLTJ010000069.1 GCA_022510465.1 Muribaculaceae bacterium | reverse complement strand
ATTTCAAAGTTTCACCGGCCGTCCTGATACCCCGCCCTGAAACAGAGGAACTTATCGATATGATTGTAAAGGAGAACAGCCGTAGCTCCGACCTGCGTATACTCGACCTCGGCACCGGTAGCGGATGTATCGCCATTGCTCTTGCCCGAAATTTGCCTTTCTCTCGAGTCAGCGCTATCGACATTTCGGCCGACGCGCTCAAAATTGCGCAATCAAATGCCCGCAGCCTTAAAGTCGCTGTCGATTTCAACAAAGGGGATATTCTCACAATGCAATTGCCCGACAACTCACTGGATATCATCGTCAGCAATCCGCCATACGTCACCGAGAGCGAACGTGCCTCCATGAGCCCGAATGTCCTCGATTACGAGCCGATGACTGCATTGTTTGTTCCTGACAATGACCCGTTGCGCTTCTATAATGCCATCATCGCGACAGCCATTAATGCACTCATGCCCGGCGGTCGGCTCTATTTTGAACTGAATCCTCTTCACGCCGCTACTCTCGCCCGACGGATGACATCGGCCGGATGGGATAATGTCAACATTGTTGCCGACTCCCGCCGACTACAAAGATTCATAACTGCCACTCGCCCAAAATGAAAAAGCAACTATCGGCACGAGAAGCGCTCATCAGGCTACAAGACCTTTGCGCCCGAAGCGAGCAATGCTCCCCGGACCTGCGTAAAAAGCTATCCGGGTGGATGATAACAACCGCCGACGCCGACCGCATAATGGAATCACTCGTCAAGCACCGCTTTGTTGACGACGCCCGTTTCGCCCGAGCCTATACGGCCGACAAGTTGCGTTTCAGCGGCTGGGGGCGTTACAAAATCATGCGCGGACTTATGACAAAACGCCTCGGGCGGGAAATAATTGAAACAGCGCTCGCAACAATCGACATGGAGGAATACACCTCCGTGGCACGGCGCGTATTGATTGTAAAGGCTCGCGCCATCAGGGAGGGCAACACATACGAAGGGCGCACCAAACTATTCAGATTCGGTGCATCCCGCGGTTTTGAAACCGAACTGATTGCACGGCTAATACGAACCGAAGATTTATGGCATCCGCACTCATCAGAAGATTAGAAAATTCAATCAGGGATTTCACCGACGATTTAATGGCGATTATAATTCCCGACCATTGTATCGTCTGCTCGCGCCCGTTAATCAAAGGCGAGCGCCACATCTGCCTGCATTGCCTTGCCCGGTTGCCGCGAACAGATATACACACTGCCGACTTCTCACCTCTGCATCAGCGGCTTGCATCCACTTCGGTAAACATTGACCGCATAGCCTCATGGTTTTACTATTCAAACGGCAGCCCATACAACGCGATAATCACCGTTGCCAAGTATGCCAATCGCCCATCCCTTTCCCGCATAGCCGGGCGTACATTTGCCCGCGAAATACTCCGTTCCAACTTTTTTAAGGGGATTGACATGATACAACCGGTTCCACTCGCGACAATCAAACGATTCAAGCGCGGATACAACCAATCAGAACAGATAGCCAAAGGCATATCATCCGTCACCAATATTCCGGTTGGGAATATGCTCGTTGCCCGCCCCCACTCCACACAGACGGCTAAAAGCGCTTACGGCCGTTTTCTAAATTCATTAAGCGTCTTTTCCGCCAAAGAGAATGCCGCCCGAATTGCGGCAGGGCGGCACATTCTTCTCGTGGATGATGTTTTAACTACAGGAGCCACATTACTGGCTTGCGCCGAGGCGCTGACATCGACCGTTCCCGACATCAAAATCAGCGTTCTGACAATCGGCGCCACCCGACAAATTTAGTGATTGACTTGCAATCGGCTCCCTGATGAATGGGCCGTAGCATCGGGAGCATACTGGCTCTGTATTGTCGCAATACCCGACGAATATTCACCGGCATTGTTCACCCTCATATCATAGTGCAGCCGATAAACCCCGTGAGGCAAGCGGTCGACAAACAGATTTGTCACAGCGTCGCGATTTTCACGATAGAAGCACACACCATCCTGCCACAGCGGAGCCGGAGTCTGTTCAACCGGTTCAAGACACGCCGGGCGCCTATCCTCTATCGCAACATAATCAAGCTGACGGTCAACCGTGATTATAAGTTCCACTCTGACAAGGTCTCCAACCTTCATTTCGCGAGCCTCGTGAGCCACCAGGCCCGCCGGCGTCTGCTCCATCAGATACAGTTTCTTCTCTATACTCAGGCCCTCGGTCGACACTGCCTCAATATCTTCCATAACTGCCTGTCTTATAGTCATCACAGCTCCATACGACGGCGTTTCATTCAGCCTGATAACGTCAAGACGCCCCCCGGTTGGAGCGATTTCGCCCAAATCTATTTTGAACATACCCAGGGCGCTGTCAAAGCGAGGCAAAGCAATCTCCTCGCCGGCAACCGAAACCGAAACGCTTCCGGCCTTGCCGAAGTAATTCTTTGAGGTAGTCAGTATGTCGGCAATCACATCGGTAGTAGCGGCTGCACAACCCCAATCCTGAGTTTGCTTTTCGCCGATAAGCCATTGACGGATAGCATCAATCTCCGAGCTTGGCGCGCTTGTTTCGGCGTATGCCCGCAGAGCTAATCCTGTTACGCGCAACCGTCGCCGGCTGTTATCCAAACGAGGCCACCATATACCCTTCTCCGGAGTGCTTTCCGAGAATTCACGGAGCGACTGTACAATCTCCTTTGCCGTTGATTTATAACCGTTGGCAACGAGTAGAAGCGCATCCCACGCCTTCCCTTCAATATCCTTTTTACCCCAGCCCGATATCGCGCGCTGAACCTCGGTTGCGTTAACCTGCTGCGCGGCTGTCGACATCTTTATATCCTTGTAATACAGGCGCATAATTGCCCAGTCAGAATAACTGCTTTTGGGATACTTGCGATACATCTTCACAACCTCGTTATCGGTATACGCAACCGCGTTCACAACCATGTTATTCAGACGCTTATCGGCCGGCATATAACCAAGCTGGCGAGCGCGCCCAAGGACATACAGAACCTCCTGCGTAATCCACAGCGACGGCTCTTTACCCCAGTCGGTCCATTTCCATCCGCCGCCCACATTCAGCTTCTGCAACGTAGCCACCGACGTATTAATAACCTCGTCAACCCCATTATTGTCAAAGAGTAATGCCAACCTGGTCATTCGCTCGGAGTCACTCTCAGCTGCTTGTACCCACGGTGTAGCGTTGAGTACAAACGTTTTAAGCTCCTCATTTTTGGAAAGCATTGAAACCAACGTAGAGTCCTGACGGTCGCTTGCCAACCAACGTTGCAACTCGGCAGAAATCGCCGGATTATCTTTCATTAAGCCACGGGCAACAGCCGCCGAGAATATAGCATACGCGGCACCTGTAGCCGTTGTTGGCGAGACATTTCGCAGACCCGGAAGCGCCGAAACAACCTCCCATGCCGGATTTTCACAGAAAGTCAGCACAGTCTTCTCGCCATCGGCTGTAGATGACACTTCGGTAGTGTAATTTTTGGTCGTCGGAGCCATAAAGAATCTATTTGACTCATATACCGGCTGAACAGATTCGAGAACTGGCAACATAGTTTGTTCGCCGTCAGTGCATTCATTCATTTCTGTCTTAATTCGGTAGCCAATCAGCCCTCCGTCGGCCGGAGCCTCAACGTTACTACTGATTGTAGCCGACTCACCGGCCCGTATTTCGTTTTCAAACGTTTCGGTTGCAACAACCTCGCCGGTCGACGGGTTAAACAGTTCAACAACAGTCGTAGCAACACCATCGGTCTCGCTGTTGTTCATCACAATCGCTTTAACACAGGCCACGTCGCCGTGACGAAGGAAGCGCGGCAAGTTGGGTTGCACCATCACCTGACGGGCGGCAACAACGCTGGCATTGTAATGAGCCGACAACATCTCGCGCGTATAGGCAAACATATTCAGCACCCATGTCGTATTGGCGTTCGGCACCTCGAACTCAAGCGTCAGACTGCCGTCAGCTCCGCTAACCATCAACGGTTTAAACAGCGCCTGCGCAACCTCCCTGTCGCGATATTGGAACGACTCCTGCGCCCCTACACCCGACTCAGCACCACCATCAACTCCGCCTGCAACACTCGTATCAGTAGCTCGTTCATAATCCGCATCCTCTACAATTATCTCCTCTTTATGTTCTCTTACTACGACCATATCATTAACCATTGGAGCCGAAGTGACCGATGAACTGGCTGATTTCATCATTCTGGTATTGGCCGAAGCATACATCACGCCATCCTCCCAACCAAGCAACATATTATAATTTTGAGCCCTGACGTTCAAGAGACAATATTTTAGATTAGGCCTCAGGATTTCGGGCTTTTCAGACAATTCGGGGTAGTCATAAATACTGTAATTGTTATTCTCCATGCGCTGTGCCGTCACAGACAAGAATGGCGCACGGTGATAAATAGCTGACGGACCTCCGAACCATCCGCTACGGGCAATCTCTTCGAGTGATTTGTTGAACATTCTCAACATAACAGCCGATTCCACTCCTTTGCCATTGCTATTCTCTATCTTAAAGCGCCATGTTTCTGTAGCCGACGGATTCAATCGGTCGCGGAAAGTCTCGGTTTTTATCTCAACGTAATCTTTCGACTCCTCCACAGTGATATTCAATCGATTGTCAATCAATCTCAGATTATCGTATCCAAGAATCGCAACTACCATATCCTCCGTTACCTTATCAAACTCAATGGTGTTGTACCCGGCGCGGGTAACATATTCCGTGAACTGCACGTCAGCGTCTGCCCCTCTCTGAATGGCGACAGTAAGGTGAACACCGACATTCTGAGCCTCAAATCCAAAGGTAGCTTTGTTGCCCTTTTCAACCGTGGCAGTTGTGGTCGGGAACCAAATAGCCTCGTCGGCCAACGGAGATTTTGTATCCGACGGGCGATAAAGCACAAGCGTTGTTTCCACAGGCTCTGCAAGAGTAGTATCAGGCAATGCAAGTCTTAACCGATATGTACCTGATGGAATTGACGATAAGTCAACCGATGGATTAGGTGCATTAAACTGTTCGTTTACAAGCGTTTTGCCATCTGTATCGATTATTGTATAATCAATTAAGGATGGTGTTTCCGTACCATCAATGCTTATAACCTTGATGTCCAGTTTGGCGGGGTTGTCGGCCATGATACACATCCGGTCAACGGTTTCAATTCTATACTTATACCCTATTGTAAAGACAGTTGAAGCTTCAACCGTTTCGCCCGACGATGACGCCACCGAAGCCTCGGCCATAAAATAGCCTCGTTTGAAATTACCCGTACCGAAAAGCTCGGCCGGAACAACTATTTCAAAACATCCGTCGGCTCCCGTTTCGGCTCGATAAACATTGAGGTCTATTTTGTCTCGCATCCAGCGATACCACTGCTGAAACTGCACGGCAACCTCCACTTTTGCATTGGCCAGCGGGAAACCCGAATAGGTCACGGCTCGCCCTTTGAGTGTAACATCCCCGCGGCCGGGCAAATCATTTGTCGCCTTAAAATCCTCTACAAAGAATGTCGGCAGTTTGTAATCAGACACCATTATAGAAGCCTCTACCTGTCTTTCTTCTACATCCTTACTATCAACTGATTTCAGATACATCCGGTAATATCCGGTCAGAGCCTCTCTTGACGTGTCGAATTTCCCGTTTAGGCGGCCCCATCCGTCGGTCTGCAATGTGTCTTTAACAACATCATTACCGTTTATGTCATAAGCGTTCACCTCCATCTTCCAATTAACTGCCGGCTCGCGTGTCCCGTCTGGACTCGTAATATACATATATGCGGTCCATTCAACGGTGTCACCGGGGCGGTAAACCGTGCGCGAAAACGCTATCTCACCCATTAAAACATCTCGCTTCTTTTCATTCTGGGTAGGATAGTAATAGTGGGACATTCTATCGGCAAGCGTTGACATTTTACCCTTTGTTGCTCGATAACTAATGTTGTAGGAACGCCCTTTATTTTCTGTCTTCAGACGCCCGTGTGAATCGGTCACACCTATGTTTTCTGAAACGATATTTCGACCATCTTGTATCCATTTCTCTATTGTCACGCCCTCTACCGGAGTTCCGTCAAGTAGATTCCCGACAATAAAATGATTGGAAGCCCTATCGCCTACGCTCATAAACGCAAACTCCGACACGCAAATCACATCATGAGCATAAAGAACCTTTTTGTTCTTCATCCCTGGCGCGCTGAAACAAGCCACATAATATCCCGGCTCTTCAATAACACAATCTACTGAAATTATAGCCGCTATGCTATCTCGGCTCGCAGCTTCGGCCTTAATCCTTTTGTACGGATTCCCGGCTTGGTTTAAGTCAAATGATTTTTGATTCTTGTAGGAAGCTTCCGGATAACGGTATATCAATACCTCGCCTTCATATACGTTATTTGTCTCTATACTAATCTTAAAAGGCGCCCCCGGATAAACCATATCCGGGATTTTCATATTGACAGCCTTCGTTTGTATTGTCGCGATTATATTATCCAAAACGGCTCGACGCAGGAAAGATGGATAGCGTGCTATATTATCTTTAACCATCGCCAGGTATTCATACTCATTTGTGAAACCTTCCATACCGGCAACATTGTATACCATCACAGCCAAAATCTCGCCTGAATACTCTGATTCAATGTTATCCTGATACAACTTCTTTAATGCATCATATCTGTTTTTTGAATCAGTTCCACCCATTGATGTTATAATGGAAACCTTTGCCATGAGAGCAATAACACGTGGAGCCGGGCGGCTCTGATTTGTATCAACCCACTTTTGGGCAAGCATCAATGCCGTTTTGTCATAACTATTCAACCGAAAGAGAGACATTTCAGATTCCCTGACAGGTGTTGTTAACATCGTCTCGGGCAGATACACATTTCGCGATATATATTCTTCTAATAATTTTAGAGAATAATATGCGGCAAAATCCCATAACGTTGGATAATATATTGCGGTCAAATTATTCTGTAGAATCACATTTTTCCAGCTGGTAATCGGAACGGCTTGCAATTGAACATTAGCCGATGTCACATCTTCGACAAGACTTATCACTTTATCCTTAAATTGCGAGTCGCCCCACTGACGAATGTCTGTGGAAAATTCCCCGGCCGGAACTTCACGGTCTTCTAATTTCCACCGGTTCACTTGATAATAGTCATGAAGATAGTTCGCTTGGAGCAACTTTATCATGGTCCGCGTAACGTTGTCCTTCGTTTTGGCAGCCTCGGTGGATAGCATTTCATTTACCGCACTGATACTATCGGGGTTAATCGACATCATCGCAGTTGCTTTCTGCATCAGTGCCGACACGAGGTCCTCCCCCTCTACACCCTGTTTAATCACGACGTTTGCCGAGGTTATCACTTTCTCGGGATATCTGAAATCAGGCTCTCCGGTTTGCGTGATTGGGGTATTCTTTTTACAGTTCATATCCATAGGGTTCAATACTATCATTAGCAGCACTGATATTGCTGTTATACAACGTGTTAATCTTTTCATCATGGCTATTTTAATTTACAGGGGATACACCTGCAGGCGCATCCCCTCTCTGTTTTCTAATCCGAATATTCTTTTATTTTCTGGTTTTTTTATCCGCTTTCTTCGACTTGGAGTTGTGTCGCATCATTTCGCGGGTAAACCGATTCTCGGCCGACTTTAATTCGTATAGCTGGCGAGGGGTAAGTATCGCCTTAAATTTAGCATAATATTTCTTTTCAACCGCTGCCTCCCGCGACTTCGCGTTATACATCACATCGACAGCCTTGTTATAGTCGGCGTCGGTTGCCGCCGTTTTTTTATCAGAAACCGTCTTTACAGCCTGCCTCACTTCCCGGCCTATCGCCTGCATTTCCCCCTCCATAGCATCATATAGCGGGAGGAATTTTGCTTTTTGCTCATCAGTCAGCTGCACCGCCTTGACGATATACTCTTTCTTGTAGTTCTGCATCTCGGCCATCCACTGCCGGCGCTCCTGTGCCGTAGGCTTTTGTGCATAAGCCGGAGATACAATTCCTGCAAGTATCGCGGTCAAAATCAAATATATCAGATTCTTTCTCATGTTCATTGATAATAAGGTTATTATGATTTAACCGAAAGGTTATTCCAGGTCATCTGCATAGAGGAAATCTTCCACCGTTCCATCTTCTATCATCTGGTCCATCAGCTCATAGTCACTGAACGTCTCAAGATAATAATCATTGACAAACGAGTCGTCGCTGACTGCCGCTGCAAGAACCGGATTGGAGTCAAACGAAAGGTCGGGTCGAGCTGCCGGCTTCATCAAATCAAACATCTGCATCATGCACCACACACCCAAAAACATCGCTGCAAGATAGACGTATGGGCGAACCTTTGCCCAAAAACTTCTTGGCGGCACTATTTCAGTTCTCGCCTGCTCCCATTCCTGCTCGGGCAACATTGACGCCATTCGGGCATTGAAGTCGGCAAAGAAACCTTCCGGGACCGTAAGGCCATCCCGATGATTAACTTTGTCAAGAATATCTTCTGTGGGCTTTATCATGTTTCTGCTCTTTTACTGTTTTATCCTTTTGACTGACAACTCTCCATAAAGTTTAATCGTTGTCGGCAAAAAATTCCTTAATTTTTTTCTCTGCAAGATGATATGACGCTTTGAGCGCGCCAACCGATGTTCCCAATATCTCACTCATCTGCTCATATTTCATTTCCTCATAGTAGCGCATATTAAACACCAGACGCTGCTTCTCGGGGAGCATAGAGATTGCCACTCTCAATTTTCGGGTCAGTTCATCCCCGTCTACCCACTCATCGGCCATTATTGCGTTAACAAGTCCGCTTTCATCATCGTCAAGCGACAGATTCTGACGACGACGCTCCTTTTCCAAGAAACTCAGGCTCTCGTTTATCGCAATCTTATGCAACCATGTAGACAACTTGGCTGTACCCTTGAAATTCTCAATGTTCATCCAAGCCTTCATAAACGTATTTTGCAACAAATCGGCCGCATCATCGTGGGAGGGCACCATTCGACGTATCTGCCTGTACAACTGCTCGCTATAATACGCAATGACATCGGCAAACGCGGCCCGACATGTAGCCCGGTCGCGCAAACGCTGCACCAATAGTTCCTCCTCCAGCTGTTGTGTTTTACTTTCCGTTTTCATCGCGTCACTGAGATTTCGGTCGTAAAGTTACGCCCTTTTACCCATTCTGCCAAATTCTACCAAATTTTAATGACAAACCTCCGGAGCGGGTTCTACTCCCCTCCGCGCCTTGCCGCCGCTTCTTGCACATCGATAAACTTACTTTACAACGCATACCATCAAATAAACGTGCCAAAGGCGAGTATCAGACCACTAAAGAACGTATAGCCGTTAAAATCCGTTGAAAAAGCAAGAGCTAATAATCCGATTAGAACGATGATGGCCGAGATAGAACCAAACGCACGAATGTAGAACACAGAGTTACTGTCTGCCCGTGACTTGTAATCGGAGCCGCCCCGTGATTTAAGATTAGAAACAGACTGAAAGCCGTCGGGATTGGGAACATTGTGAATGTCACTCATAATTAAAAAGTTTTAAGTTAATAAATTAGTTAATTAAATCATAAGATTGGCTCCTCGATTTGTCGCCAATACCCAACAACGACAGGACAAATGAAAAAGGTGTGGGTATCTTACGGCTATCCTTCTCAGTTGCCCTTGGCATGGCAAGATAATAGGATAGGTAGAAACTCACACCTGTATGTGAATACCCAAACCCATTCTATGCCAAAACGGCACAGAACGAGCCGGATGGGTACAACACACCCGTGAGCGCTACTTTATGCTAAATCCTTGATTATCTTTTGAAAACTGCCAAGTATTTCTGAGACAAGAATAA
>JAFLTJ010000068.1 GCA_022510465.1 Muribaculaceae bacterium | reverse complement strand
CATATCGTTTACGTGTGCTTGTAAGTGCTTGATATACAAGCACGATTAGGTTTGAAGAGGTTAAATAAGTCGTTAATTTAGAAATATCTAAATCTATATCAATAGAGTGCAACTCAACAAGTTGCACTCTATTTTGTCAACATTTAAACAACTGGGATTCAATAATATATTTTACAAAGCTTTAAATCATCTGCCGTTGATTTGTTTTCTGAGGAGCAAGTTCCTAACGTCAGCACTACCGTTCCAATCCCAATTATCTTTTTCATGCTTAATAGTCCCTTGATTTATCCTATTCTTTCGACGTTGATACTATTAATACTTTTAAGAATGAGTTCTTCTTTATCAAGTATTTTTAAAGTTTTACGCTGTCTGTCTACTACTCCGAAATAGTAATCCAAGGCTAATTTAGCAATATCAACTCTGACAATGTCATTGTTATCTTCTGCTCCTGCTGCATACATAGCGCGTAGCAGATTGGTATCTATTGCTTTGTCAATTTGTATCAGCCTAATGGCCTCGTTAAATTCTTCTTCTGAATAAGTTGAATGTTCGTTGCTAAGTTCTAAAAGCGCAATTTTTATTAATTCTTGCATATATTCAGAATCATCTTTGTGTATCTTATCAGCAACTGTTTTGGATAATATTCCGGTAAATGCGCCACCGACCATACTGCCAACCATAGCCCCCGGCATTCCAAATCTATATCCAATAATTCCACCTACAGTCGCACCAGTAATGCTTGCACTATTTACTACAAGATTCTTGATAAACTGTGGGCCAGAAATGGAAGACGAGACAACATAACGATATGTATCCGGGATTGACATTACAACAAATGTTGCTACTCCAGTAATAGTGTTGGTTCGCAACAATTTAACTACTACACTCTTTGCCGAAGCCCCGCTCAGCGTTTTTTGCCACAATCCCGATGCAACGTCATTAATCAATTTCCTACTTGCAGAGAAACTATATAACGAATTGATAGAATCTTTACTAATCAATTGGACTGCAGCAGCAAAATTTCTACCAAATTGAGTTCGTAAGACTTGCAAGGAAAAAATGGTAGTAGACATCGTTATCGTACCATTCTTAAGCCCTTCTATAAAAGCGACTTGGATAGCGTCTCTGAAATCTTCAATATTTCGGCAAGATGAAGCTGATAGGAATAGCTTAATGCAAAATGAGACGCCCATAGATGAAAGCGCAATGACAGCACCGGTCTTTGCGTCAAAGACAAGAGAATCTATATTTCCTGCTTTTGTTAAATTCTTTGCCTGTTGATACGTGCAATCGCCTTTACGCACAATATCCTTTGCTT
The DNA here is from genome assembly GCA_022510465.1 of Muribaculaceae bacterium. Taxonomy (GTDB): domain Bacteria; phylum Bacteroidota; class Bacteroidia; order Bacteroidales; family Muribaculaceae; genus HGM05190. The sequence goes on along the minus strand of JAFLTJ010000068.1, from coordinate 9,042 downwards.
TTGACGCATCCGAGACCCCCTCTACCTGACCATTGAGAATTTTATCCTCCATGAGCTTTAGGCAGGTCTCATACTGATCAGATGGAACTTCAAGCACTTGAGGACCATTCTCTGTTTGGTAGCGATATGTGCCTGATCCATTGTTTTCAAAAGCCGCATTTATGCTTTTTTGAGGTGTTGCACAGTATTTGGTTTGAATGTGAACGCCATTAGAAATTCTATCAGCACCATCCTTTTTATTATTTCGCCCCTCGTTTTGAACTTTACTAAATGAGAGTCTATCGTTTAAAGAATTCAAATCCTCGGCAGCATATCCGTGACCAGTGTTTCCATCTCTCCCACATCTATATTTTGTCCATTGAGTATTCGCTTCAATTTGTGTCGCTGTTAGAAAGCTTGCTGAGGCATTAATCATTTTATCATCAATAGAATCAAGATAGACATTATGATGACATTTTAAGCATACGTATTGGTGGTCACTCAATTCATTTCCACAGTTGATGCAATAGTGACTCATACAAGAATTTCCTTTAGTTCTTCATTTTGTCCTGACAATTGACGACGGATAAAAGCCAGTGTGATAGTAAAAGGAACTGTAACACGGTAAGCTGCTCCAGCTATATCAAATATTGTCCAAGCCACCGACAATACATTTAAAACCGGAACTACCAAAGTAGTTACTTTTGTTGAAAGGATATTCCCTAAAACAACGATTGTGCCTTTTTCAGCTGTTTGTTTCGTTATTTGGGATATGACTATTGCTATTATAGCAAGCATAGCTGGTCCATTATTTGACATGATTGCATCAATAAACCGCTTTTTGTCTAAATTAGCATCAAATTGTTTGACGTCTTCATCGGTCATCTTTTCAACGACAGTGACGGCAACCTTACGAAGAAGTTCTCCCTCAAGCAATGGCGTTGATAGTTTCTTATTGTAATTAACCTTCAGTTTATCACAAACATCTTCTAAAATTTCACGGTAGGCCACACCATGCCCACGGAATGTATTGATGATAGTATTACCGCCAAAACGTTGTATTTCATTTATGATATCCGGAACCAAAACCTTAAGGAATTTCGGATAATGTTCGATGAAATGTTTGGTGGTGGAGAGCGACTCGGCAATACGCTTTTTCCCATCCTTATCAAATACTAATATATCCACCAGACTCTTCAATTGCTCATTTGAGCATTCGTTCAAAATCAAAAGGTCAGGGTCTTGTATTATTTTCGTCATTTTCCTTTGCCCACAGCCCTCCGGAATTGGTTTTTATATTAGGTTACAAGAAAAGAGAGGACTCCATCGACTTCCCGATGCTAAACCTAGTATCACCAAACACCGCAGCCAAATCGGAAAGTTGAATAAATGCCCTCTCTGTCATTTCTATATGCAAATAAGCAGAATTGTCTCTTGCTTTCTGTGCAAAAAACAGAAGAGCGTAATCCCTTGGCTTATTCTTTAATTTAGCGATTTCAGTCTAAGTTCGAAAGAAAGCTAACACATTTCTTGGCCAAATGGGTTTCTCTCCACTCGGCGTTGCAAATTTAGAGAAATTTAATGGAATTACATTCTTCTTGGGCTTGTTTTTATGTTTTATTGGTGCGAAGATTGTGTGAATTGTGCTACTCAATGTTTGGATGAGTAGTAATTTATTTTTATTTTTGCAATGTATTATGGAACGTTCGGTTGGTTAACATATCCGAATGTTCCCTAACGAGTATATTTTCAATTTGTTATAACTTTATGAAAAGCTTTTTTAGAAGTTTTCTTGCGGCGATGGCTGCGATATGGTTATCGTCTCTGATAATGTTTATAGGTGTTTTTATCGCTATAGGCATTGTAGCGGCTAAAAGCGCTGTCGGTAACAAGAATCAGTTGAGTATTAAAGATAATTCGGTCATTGTTATGGACCTTGGCGGTGTTGTTGTTGACCGCAGCGTGCCGCGAGACGTGTTTAAGGAACTTAGTGGTCGGGATGAGACGACGTTGCCGCTGAATTCGATAATAAGGGCAATAGATGAGGCGTCGAAAGACAGTCACATATCGGGACTTTATCTGAAATGCAACGGTATTGAAGCCGGTTTGGCTCAAACTGATGAGATTCTGGGTGCTTTATGTCGCTTCAAAAAAGCGGGCAAATGGATTGCATCCTACGCCGATAACTACTCTCAGAATGATTATGTATTTGCCTCAGTAGCCGATTCGGTATATCTGAATCCCTCGGGAAGTGTTGACTTGCACGGATTGCAGGCAACCACTCTATATTTTAAGGATTTGCTTAACAATATGGGCGTTGAAGCTCAGGTGGTAAAGGTTGGAACCTATAAAAGCGCAGTCGAGCCGTTTATGCTTGACGGTATGAGTGACGCATCACGGCATCAGCAGGAGGTTTATTTAGGAAACATTTGGAATCACTTGGCAAAGTCGATGGCTCAAGGGCGTAAAATTTCAATTGAGAAACTTAATCATATAGCCGACAGTCTGCCGGCCTTTCTTGCAGCTGATGTGCTGAAAAAGGAGGGGCTTGTTGACCGACTGCTTTATGAACGGGAAGTGGACCGCATTTTATACAAAATGGCCGGAAACGAAGATAAGTCAGACGAAAAACGCCCGGCTCCCAACTATATTGACATCCTGGATTATGCCGGAAACTTTGACCTTAACCGGATAGGAAAGGGCGGAGACAAAAATATAGCCGTTGTTTATGCGGTAGGCGATATAACCGAGGATGGTGACGAGGGTATTGTATCTGAAAACTTGGTGCCTGTAATTCTCGACATCATAGATGATGACGATATCGACGCGCTACTCTTGCGAGTTAATTCAGGCGGTGGAAGCGCGTATGCATCAGAGCAAATATGGGATGCACTGCGATATTTCAAGGAAAAAACCGGCAAACCGTTTTATGTATCAATGGGCGACTATGCTGCGTCGGGCGGATACTACATATCCTGTGGCGCAGATAAAATCTACGCTGACCCGTTGACGCTTACCGGCTCGATAGGTATATTCGGAATCATACCCAGTGCCGAGAAGTTGATGAACGATAAGCTTGGAATACACACCGACGCTGTATCGACTAATCCTCAGGGTAATTTACCGACGTTGTTCAACTCAATGACGCCCCGTCAGCGCGAGGCTTTGCAGCGCAATGTCGACAATGGGTATGAGCTGTTTACGTCGCGTGTAGCTGCCGGCCGCAAGCTTAGTGTCGATTCGGTTAAATCGATTGCCGAAGGCCGCGTGTGGGACGGAAAGTCGGCGCTTGAAATCGGACTGGTTGACAAGCTCGGAGACATGAACACGGCTTTAGCAGATTTGGCCCGAGAGATAGGGGCAAATGACTATAATCTGAAGATTTATCCTGATATAGAGTTGAAATGGTGGCAGCAGTTACTTGACATCGACAGTCAGTTGAAAGAGCGTGCCATCGTTGCCCGTATACCATACGCATTGCCGCTGTATAACACGATTGAATCGCTTGGCAATCTCAACGCTCTCCAGTGTCGCATGGACTACATTATAATCAAATAGTTTGACAAACTTAGAAGCACCCCGCAATGGCAAGAAACGAACTATTGGCCAAACTACTCCTGTTGCCTATTTCAAAGGTCTACGGGGCGGTTATGGCTATACGCAATCGTTTGTTTGACATTGGATTATTGAAAGAGACGCAGTTTGACATCCCTATAATAGCTGTAGGGAATCTTGCAATGGGGGGAACGGGAAAGACTCCCCACGTGGAGTATATTCTGGAGGCTTTGCGTGACGACTACCATATAGGTGTTTTATCTCGCGGATACAAGCGGCGCACGAAAGGGTTTGTGCTGGCAACGCGGCACACAAGACCGGAAGATATCGGTGACGAGCCATATCAGATTTATCAAAAGTATGGGGATATGGTCACCATAGCCGTCTGTGAAAGCCGTGTTGAGGGTATAAAAAAGATGCGTGCCATCAATCCCGAACTAAACATGATACTTCTCGACGACGCGTTCCAACATCGCTATGTCAAGCCCACTATATCAATAGTGTTAAGTGAGTTCAACCGACCGTTATTCTACGATAATTTACTTCCATACGGCCGGTTGCGCGAACCGCCGTCGGCTCTTAATCGCTGTGACATCGTTGTTGTTACAAAATGTCCCGATGAGATTAAGCCTATGGATTTTCGTATTTTTCGCGAACATCTGAACCTGTTTCCCTATCAGAAACTATATTTTTCCACATACACATACGGTCATCTTGTATCGGCTTTCCCCGAGCATGTGACCTATATTCCGTATTTAGACTGGCTGACGGCCGAAGATTCGATTCTGATTCTGACAGGTGTCGGAAACCCGCGCCCATTCGTTTTGCACCTACGCAAGTTTAAAGCAAGAGTGAAGGTGAAACGTTACAGTGACCATCACAATTTTACGCCGTCGGATATGGAAGATATAGTCAGAAAGTTCAACGACATGCCCGGGAAACGCAAATTTATTGTCACCACCGAGAAAGATGCCGTAAGGCTATCCAATAACCCCTATTTCCCGCATGTTCTAAAGTCTAATATTTTCTACCTTCCAATCTCGGTTGAGTTTCTTACGCAAGACCCGTCTGCGCCGTCACGCCCGGATTTTGACAATGACCTGCGCAAATTGATTGTGCAAAACAGCAAAAGCAACGGGATACAAGTGTGATATCAAATTATTTGAAAACAGTAATAAAAAATACAATTATGTTAGAGACAATCAAACAGACAGCAGATTTTCTTCGCTCCAAAGTATCTGACATGCCACAAGTTGGCATTATTCTTGGCACAGGTCTTGGTGCTCTCGTTGATTATATTGATGACAAGCTATTCATTCCATACAGCGAAATTCCCAATTTCCCGGTTTCGACGGTTGAAGGCCACTCAGGCAATCTGATTTTTGGTATGCTGGGAGGAAAGCGCGTCGTGGCAATGCAGGGGCGATTCCATTATTACGAAGGGTATGGAATGAAGCAAGTTACATTCCCCGTCAGAGTTATGAAAGAACTTGGTATCAATACGCTTTTTGTCTCAAATGCCGCCGGTGGTATGAATAAAGATTTCAAGGTTGGTGATGTAATGATTATTACCGACCATATAAATATGTTCCCCGAACATCCTTTGCGCGGCAAGAATTATAATGAGCTTGGCACCCGATTCCCGGCGATGACCGAGGCCTATGATTCCAATCTCATATCAATGGCCGACGCAATTGCAGCCGAGAAAAACATTCGTGTTGTTCATGGCGTATATGTAGGTGTGACCGGTCCAACTTTTGAAACTCCGGCCGAATATGAATTTTATCGCGTTATTGGCGGCGATGCCGTTGGTATGTCTACTGTACCTGAGGTTATAGTTGCCAATCATGCAAGCATGAAAGTCTTTGGGCTATCGGTAATTACCGACCTCGGCGGAAAGGATGTCAAAGAGGTTCCCACACACGAGGAGGTGCAGAAAGCCGCTCTTGTCGCCCAGCCTAAGTGTCTTGAAATTATGAAAGAACTCGTTGCCCGTATCTAATCCAATATATGCAGTCAACCGAAATTTCATCCTTGGGAGAATTTGGGCTAATTAATCGCCTTACCGCCAATTTACCTCGTGTTAATCAATCTACAATATACGGAGTGGGCGATGACGCCGCCGTCATAAATTATCCGGAGACAGATGTGCTGGTCACTACCGACCTGCTTCTGGAAGGAGTTCATTTTGACTTGACCTACGTGCCTTTGCGACATTTGGGATACAAAGCGGCAGTTGTCAATTTCTCCGACATTTATGCAATGAACGGCCGACCGCGTCAGATTACCGTTTCCCTGGGTATATCCAAGCGATTCACCGTTGAACATATCGAGGAGCTTTATGCCGGTATCAGATTGGCTTGCGAGATATATGGAGTAGATATAGTAGGCGGCGACACAACATCCTCGCGCCAAGGGCTTGTGATATCAATAACCTGCATAGGCGACGCTGCCAAAGGTGACGCCGTGTATCGCAACGGGGCGGCCGATACCGATTTAATCTGTGTGTCGGGCGACCTGGGGGCTGCCTATATGGGTCTTCAATTGCTTGAACGCGAGAAAGCTGCATCGACAGGTCAAAGGGACTTCACGCCCGATTTTCACGGAAAGGAATACCTTGTTGAACGACAGCTGAAACCTGAGGCTCGAAAGGATATTATCGAGGAGCTTAAAAAAGCGGCAATCAAACCCACGGCCATGATGGATATTAGCGATGGCCTGTCGTCTGAATTGCTTCATATATGCAAGCAGAGCAAAACGGGTTGCCGCATATATGAGGACCGTATTCCTATTGATTATCAAACGGCTATTATGGCCGAGGAGCTTGGTATGAACCTGGTGACGGCTGCGCTCAATGGTGGGGAGGATTACGAACTGCTGTTTACCGTTCCGTTGCACACCCACGACATTGTTGAGCGTATATCAGGCGTTAAGGTTATAGGCTATATCACCAAAGAGGACCTTGGATGCGCCATGATAACGCGCGACGGTAACGAAATCACACTACGCGCCCAGGGTTGGAATCCGCTTGCTTAGCGGCTCGTTACATATCGTCGGGATAGGTGGTCAGCGAGCTTTTCCCGAGGTAGAAAAGTTTAGCTCGTGGATTGTCGCCCGGCTGCATCGTTAACGGATTCTCATAAATAGGGGAGTCCTCGGTTGGCTCAGTCCCGTTAAGGGTGTACCTAATCACGGCGTTACGATAGGGTGAATTCATGTAGATAATGTTCTCCTCAATGAGCAAGCCCGGCTGCCGCAGATGAAAATTGTATCCCTTGCGGGCAAACAGAGGCAACTCTCGCTCGGCTAAAATTGCGTTAAATTGGGATTCGGTGTATGTAGAATCGGTGTTCCACGCACGTTCGGCCAGTCCGCATATCTTGGGCAGAATCAGATTCTGTACATCCTCCCACCGTCGCAGAGTTTCGCCAAACAGGTGCCCCGACAATCCAACGACGCTACCTCCCGTCGACGTTGTCGCTCTATAATCATCCACACCAAGAGCCGACGGATAGGCTGAGAACGTTGCAAATTCATCTACGTTTCCACCCCAGTTGAGCCCCTTTTCAAGAGGATGATTGCTGTACATCTGGTCAAGATAGCACTTGTTGACGCACGACAATATCACGGGAAATCCGGCCTCCATAGCCTTGGCTGCAATTGACTGTGACGCATGAGTCCAGCAGTTGACGCCTCCGGTCACTACCGATATGCGGCGATTGTAGTCATCTTCATGTCCATTGGCAATCTCCTGCCATCCATACATTTTAATCCCTCGTTCGCTTAAAAGCCGTGCAAGAGAGTCTACAAACGCGGCATGAACTTGTCGTTGTGTGGTTAATTTATTTTCGGCCATCATGCGTTGCACGGCAGGGGAGCTTTCCCAGGCCTGTGCCGGAACTTCGTCACCGCCGATATGAATCCCCATAAGTGGTACGCGCGCTTCATCATACATTGAAATCAACTCGTCAAACAGGTGCGCCATAAATTTATAGGTTCCGGGGAGAGCCGGATTCATGACATTGTCGTGAAACGCTTGTGCCGATGTGAAGACCGACGTGTCGGCATCCCCCTCCGAAAGCAGATAGGAAGTGTCGCCGGTCATGCGTGCGCGAGCCTGCATTGCCTTTATCGCGGCACGTGCATGGCCGGGTGATTCTATCTCAGGTATTACATTTATACCTAATGAATGGCAGTATTTCAAAAAGTCGATAAACTCCTGTCGTGTCAGATATCCGTTGGCAGTTCCTTCATCAGTATCGGGGTTTCCGTTGCCGCTGAAAATCTGCACCAAGTAAGATGACTCGTCGGTTGTATATCCTCGACGGGCTCCTACATTGGTTAATTCCGGCAATCCGGGAATCTCCAGTCGCCACGCTTCATCGTCAACAGGATGAAAATGCAGTGTGTTGAAACGGTATGACGCTAATATATGAACCAGATTTTGAAGTTTTGAAACGTTAAAATAGTTTCGGGCAATATCCATCATCATTGCTCGATAGTTGAACGACGGATAGTCTTCAATAATTGCAGCCGGCAGCCCCGACTGATTGGCCGGAATCAAACGTTCGTATAACACGCGTTGAGCCATGAGCAGCGACGACCGGCTGGTGTACTCAATCGTCACAATCTGCGGCTTGATGATTATGCGGTAATAGTCGGGAGTAGGATTGTCAATGCGCCGTTGCTCTACCTCTCCGCCGGGTTGCCAATAACTGCCACTATCGGTAAAAGTAACGCTTTTAAACGAGGGTATTATATCGTATGGTCCCGGCTCCGATTTGTATGCTATCTTCTCGTTAAACCTGTATATATCCGAGCCACGTGGCATTAAATCTCTAACCGACGTTGCCCACTGGCTGCGCTCAACAAGCGGATGCCTGATATATGAAATCGGAACAACCTTGCCATTGTCAAGCAATGCGTGAAACCCGTCGGGAGCATAATTCATATTCTCCATCCCCCACGGAAAGTACATATCGATTTCGATTGTCGCGTTCCCAGACCTGCGGAAGCGAGGCGATGTAATGGCATAATATCCGGGCACTATCTCTGTAATTGTATCTTGAGAATTTACAGGATACATCCGGCGCGCAAAACGGTTGAAACACAATTTCTTAATGGCTCCGGGGGTGTGTATAGTGATTCTTTCAGTGTGACACGGTGTACCATCCTCCGCAACACTGTTTCCAAGCGAGCGCCATTCAAGCGTCGGCTCGGCTGCCACTCCACAAATAGCGCATACCATAAAAAATATCAGCCAGTATCTTTTCATATCCTAAAATTTTCCCAAAGATAACACAATTTTACAATCTCCTCGTGTTTTTTGCTTAAAACACTGTAATCCGGCCAAAATTTTGCCAAAATTAATTATTGCGACAAAAAATAGGCTAAAAAACTTGCACACCTCGTCGATATATCTTAAATTTGCACTCGCAAAACCACAAAGGGTACCTTGGCCGAGTGGTTAGGCACCGGTCTGCAAAACCGTTTACAGCAGTTCGATTC
>JAFLTJ010000067.1 GCA_022510465.1 Muribaculaceae bacterium | reverse complement strand
TGGAAAGCCTATTGAATGACAAAGCAGCTCCGGCAAGCACACTCTTTACCGGTTTTATAGATTCAATTTTTGCTATAGGTAACCATTCCCATTTATAGGCTAAGTTTCTTACCCCTAATTCAGCTCCTCGAATAGCATATTTAACCGTGGTAATTATCCATATCAATAGCAAAACAATTAAGAGAAACGCGCAGATTACCACTATTCCCGGCCAAGACCAGCCATCTTCAGAGATAGAGCAAACCATAAGGAGGGTGAATATTAAAACAAAGATTAAAGTCCAAAACCATCCATCTATTTTGGGTTTGTAGTATATCATCGTTGTCTTACGTATATTAGCCTGATATACCAGGCTTTCAATAATAGGGATTATTACGCAAAGGTAATAATTTTAATTGAAAATGCGGTCGATGTAGCGGGATTCTATCATCTGTGGCGTGGGGAGCGTGATAATCCGGTTGGAGTCAATGAGGCTGATGTGGGTGGCGAACTCGAGGGCTATGTCAAGCTCGTGGGTTGAAAAAATGATACATTTGCCGGCGTCGGTCGCAAGCGAGCGGAGTAACGTTGCAAGCGAGCGGCGCGAAGGCAGGTCAAGAAACGAAGTGGGCTCGTCAAGAATGATTGCCGGCGTTTGCTGGGCGATGGCCCGCGCAACCATTACCCGCTGTGCCTCGCCGTCGCTTAGAGTGGCGATTGACCGCGAGGAGTAGTTGCATACGCCTGTCATTTCAATTGCCCGGTCAACGATGGTCATGTCGTCGTCGGAGAGGAGCCCTATGTGGTTGGTGTACGGGGCCCGGCCGGCGGCGACAACGTCGCGGCAGGAGTAGTTGTCGATGTGTATGCGTCGGGTGGTCACTATTGCCAGCCGCCGCGACATGGCGGCCGGTGTCAGCGTGCGCGTGTCGGTGCCGTCGATGGTTATGGTTCCGCGATAGTTGCGGTTGAGGCCGGCGATGGCGCGAAGCATTGTTGACTTGCCGGTGCCGTTTCGGCCTATCAGGGCTGTCAGGCTGCCGCCGGGGAATGTAGCGGCGGCGTTTTCAATCAGAAACGTTCCGCGGTATCCTATGCTGAAATCGTGGAGTTGTATCATCGTTTTAAAACTACGGCTATGACAATCGGAATGCCGATAAGCGACGTGATTGCATTGATGGGTAATACAAATAATTTGGAGAAGATGTCACACGCCAGCATGACTGTGCTCCCCGTCAGGATGGAGGCTGGCAAGAGGATGTGGTGATTGGCGGTTGAGACTAAGCTACGGGCCAGGTGGGGCATTGCCAACCCTATGAATGCGATTGGGCCGCAAAAGGCGGTGACGGTGCCTGCCAGAAGCGTGGTGGCCGTGAAGATGAGGAGCCGGCTTCGGATGATGTTCAGCCCCATGGAGATTGCGTAATCTTCGCCAAACATAAGCAGGTTTAACGGCTTGACTGTGGCCAGCGCAATGATAAGTCCGGCCATGACGGCCGCTGCGAGTACAATCATTTGAGGGCGAGTGACCTCGCCAAGGGAGCCCATTGTCCATATAACAAAGTTTTTCAGAGCTTCCTCGTTGCTGACGTATTGCAGAATCTGAACAATGGCGCCGATTCCGCTTGACAGCATCATTCCGATAATGAGGATGACCATTATGTCATTGACCCGTTGCCCCAAAATGGCAATGACCGTCAGCACTGCCGCCGCTCCAATCCATGCCGCTCCGGCGATTCCAACGGTTGATGTTATCGGCTGTAGGGCCGGAAACATCCCGGCACCGAGCAGCAGAATGGCAACGCAAAGGCTTGCTCCGGCGCTGATTCCAAGTACATAAGGCCCGGCTAAGGGGTTTCGGAACAGGGTCTGCATCAACAGTCCCGACGATGAAAGAGCGGCCCCGGCAGCTATCGCAACAATGGCTTTGAGCAAACGGAAGTCGATGATTATGGTGCGGGTGATCGGGTCGGTCTCGCCGCCGGTTAAAACGGCAATTACATCCTGAACCGGAATAGAGGTGCTCCCCACCCCTATATCAAGGATTGCCAGCAATATCAGAGCTGTTGTCGTGATGATGAAAAATAAACGTTGTCGGGGTGTCATTTTAGCTGTCGGTAATAGGTAAACTCCTCGGCTACAGCCTCGGGGTGGAAAATTTTAACGAGGTCGCGCAATACCAAATGGGGGTTTACGATTGCCGATTCGTAATAGTCGTTGCCGCCGCAGGGCGTGGAGCGGGCCGTGTTGGAATATACATCGCCGCGCTTGACAACCGGAGTTCCGGCCATTTTGGGCAGAGCACTGGTGAGCGCATTGATTCCGGCAAAATCGCCGACGTTAATCCACACGTCGGCTTTGGCCGTCATCAGGTAGGCGCTCTCCATATCGACGGCAACCGTCGATGCGTCGGCCGGGGCGTCGTCATAAATGTATTTGCCGCCGGCATCTTCAATCAGTTTTACCTGATAGCTGCCATGGCCGGGCATAAACCAGGAGTCGCCGTATGGCGTATTAAGCATTACCAGCGGCTGGCGGCGCGCGGAATTGGCGGCCAGCTGCTTGACGGCTTCATATTTGGGTACAATCTCGTTGAATCTTTGTTGGGCCGCCGCACGCTCACCAACAATTTCTCCGAGAGCAATCATCCATTCGGCCTTGCCTAAAGGTGACTGCTCGAGATAGTCGGCAAGATAGAATATGGGAATGCCAGCTTCGTTAAGTTTCTGTTTCATCGTCGACGGCCCACCAACGCCATAAACGATAACGATATCGGGTTTCAGAGCTATCAACGTTTCATAGTCAATATTGCCGTCGTAGCCAACATCTTTGATTGCCTCGCCGCGACCGGCAACCGATTGTGTTGAAATGAATCTAAGACCCGAAACACCAACGATATAGGAGCTTTTGCCGATGGCGTCGAGCATTGCCACTGCGGTCGACGACATGACGACAACCCTCCGGGCGCTGCCGGTGATGCGGGCGGTCACGTCGGGCAGGTCAAGCCTGCCGCCGCTGCGGTCTATCAGTAGCCGCTCGGTAACACCGGCTGCCCCTTGCCACGGATTGTAAACCTCGATGATGACGCTGCTGTCATTGTCGGCTCTAAGAATGCTGAATCCAAAGGCGTGGGCAGGGGTGTAGATAGAATCGGCATAGGTTTTTGTCTGGGTTGAACTGTGACAACCGCATAAGAGAACCGATAGGAGTACCGGCAGAAGGGTGTGGATTATTGATTTCATTTGTTGTTTCTGAATTTGACGGCGATATAAAATTCCCAGTTAATTCCGGGCATTGGCCTTGATAGGACCGAGAGGTATTTTTCGTTGAACAGATTGTTAACAGCAATTTTGAACTGGAGGTCGACAGCCTTTAGCGGAAGGGTGTAGTCAAGAGCAATGTTGTTCATAAAATAGGGTGGAAGTGAACCAGTTATGGAGGCGTCGTTGCTCGACATGGTGTAGCGCCGGCTGTAGAAGTTCCATTTGTACAGAAAGCCCCATCGTTTATGGGTGATATGGCAGGTTACGGCGGCCGAAAGCCGTGGAACGTAAGGGAGTTGGCGGCCGACGGAGAGGTCGGCTTCGGTCATTTGGTCGCCGCGGTTGATTGACGGGGTCCAGGAGAAGGAACCATTCAGATTGAGAAGCCAGTCGTTGAATGGTTGGGTTGTCAGGTCGGTTGCAAATTCCACTCCGTAGGCTCTTACATCCTTGACGTTGAGCGGTGTAAAATAGCCTTTGGCGGTAGGTAGCCATATAATCCAATCGTCGATGTAGGAGTCGAACCATCCGGTGCTTCCGTTCCACACGGTTTTTGCTCCGAGTTTTTTGGCCCAAGCAACGGCGATGTCGTAGGTCAGGCCGCTTTCGCTTTTAAGGTCGGGATTTCCGCCGGGCATGAAATACAGGTCGTTCAGCGACGGGAACCGGTAGTTTTGTGATACGGACCCTTTTAACATTAAGTTGCATGATTCCAAGAGCATAGCGTCAAAAAACAGGGCCGGAATAAGCGGAGATTTTTTTGTGCCCATTACCTCATAGCGCAATATACCCGAGATTCCTAACGTCTTGTTAATCTGCCATTTTGCCGATAAGGAGGCTCCTATCTGAGCTCGTGCCTCCTTGTATCCAAGGGCAACGATTGAGCCGTCAGCAGCGGTTACGTTGCGGTCATGGCTGTCTACAAAATGCTGGTGCAGAGATAATTCGGTGGTGAGAAACAGGTTGTCGACCGGGTTGTATTGCCCATCGATGTGGCCAAACAGTGTTGTTACGTGGGAGCGGGCTGTTGACATCGGGACCATCTGTCCGGGGGTGCGTTCCCGAGCATAATCGTATGCCATCCATGTGTGGGTAATGCCGCCCTTTAGGGCTGTGTTCCACCTTGAGTGATAGTGGTCCCAGCTTGCTATGCCGCGCACGGTTTCCTCGCGCCGCCGGTTTTCGGTTGAGGATGTTTCGCCGTAATCGGTTGTCAGCAGCGGGAGTTCGCGGTTTGCTCTCATCCACCATACGGCGAGCCCGGCCCGGTTGCCATTGTTATGATAGTAGGCTTCCTGCAAAAAATGAAGGTCGTTGAAGGCGCCGTTCCGATTGCGTTCAACGGGATGAAATGTGCTGACAATCTGATTGTTGGAATCGTAAATGTTTTCTTTCTTGTCGTAGTTTACAAATTTGAAATCGTTGGCCGAACGTGAGGCGACAAAGCGGGTGGAGAGTTGCCAATGCCGGTTTCCCCACCTTAAACCGGCGGCTTCGTCGAATGTTTTGTAGCTGCCAACTCCTTGAATATATTGCAGTTCCAGCCCTGTTTGATGAACCGGCCTGGTGGAAAGTGAAACAAGGCCGCCCAAACCGCCTCCCGTTGTGTTGATACCGGAGCTTCCGTGGTATATAACTGCTTGATCAACAAGGAATGACGGGATGGTTGAGAAGTCGGTCATGCCCAGCATGGGGCTGTTGATTTGCATGCCGTTCCATGTCACTTTTGTGTGGCTGGGGGATGTTCCGCGGAAAGCGACGGTCGACTCGGTTCCTCGCCCGTAATTTTTAATGTAAATGGATGAATTAAAAGCAATTACGTCGGCAATAGAGAGCGATATGTTCTCATGCAGGGCCGCGGAGTCGATTGTGTTTTTGACCATGCCGAGCTCTTTTAACGGCCGACGGGCGGTGACGGTCAGCTCGTCAAGGCGGTGTGTAGCGGGTTTTGCGGCGAATAAAATCAGCGGCATAAGACTGATTATCAACGGACTATATCTCATCCAACCCTCCTTTCCAAGCAAAGGCGCCGGGGGTGACGCCGGAGTGGAACGTGTCGATGAGATTTCCGGCGGAATCGTATCGGTAAATCATTCCAAGTTGTTGATAATCAATGGCATCGGCGACGTAAATGTTATGGTCAACGGGTGAGATAAACAATCCGTAATATTTTGTATTACAAGCGTTTATGAATGCACACTTTGGCGCACTTTCGGCCGAAATATCCATGCGGAATATGTCGTTGTTTATCCAGTAGAGGGTGTGGCCGGTTGGGTCGATTTGAAGTTGGGAGGGGGAGTCGTTGAGCTGCATTTGGAAGCGTTTCTCGACGGTCATTGTTTGGGGGTCGACTCTGGCGAGGGTGGGTGGTTCGTGTCCGGCGGGGTTTCCGGAGAATCCGCCGTCGGTCAGCACCCAAAGTTTGTCGTTGCAGTCTTTTACCATTGACTGGGGTTGCACGCCAATCGGCAGGGAGGCGGTGACGGCGTCGGTTGTGGTGTCGATTTTGATTATTCGGTTCTGGTAGCTCCAGCAGTTGCAATATACGTGTTTCCCTATTAGTATCATCTGCTCGGTGGAGCCGCTTGTCGGAGCCATGTTGGGGATGGTAATCTCTCCGGTAACCTGCATCGACGTGGGGTTGACGATGATGATGCGGTTATCCCAAAGCTGTGATACGTAGGCTTTTGACGGGTTGATGATGCAGATGTAGCGGGGGGAGGGGAGGTTTTGGATTCTTCCGGTTTCGCGGTAGGTGTTGAGGTCGATTCGGAAAATTACGTGGGAGTTGTTTACTACAATCCAGCCTTGATTGCGGTAGACGGTCATTGACTGGGCGACGTCGCCCAGCTTCATTCCATTGGCGCGATTGAATATTTCGTTGTCAATGGTTTTTGTGTCGGGGTTATAGAATGATAGGGATGCGTTTCCATACTGAAAGTTGCCCTGGTTGATGATGAAGATGCCGTCGGCGGTGTTGTCAAACAGTTCTTCGCCGGCGTATTCCCATTTCATACAGGCTGTTGCAAGAAAGCAAATGATGATGGACAGTACAATAATCCCGTGATGTCTCCTCATAAAGTTAACAATTTGGCGGGATTAAAGGCGCGTTGGTACCGTCACAATCAGTGGAAAGTACGTGAAAGCTCCGTAGCCCATTCTCCCGCGGGTCAAAGCGTGACAAAACAGGTTTTCCGGCTTGTTCGGTCAATGTCGACGGCCTTCTCGGGATTGTGTAACTCCCAATGACACAGAATTGTCGGCAATGCTCCGCGATGGCGGACAGCCCGGTGTATACCGAGGCGTGAACATACGGCAGCGGGTACTGCTCGGGCTTTTAACCCGATTCCCTTGAATTGTCGATGCAAAGATAATGCATTCAAATGTATAATGCGCTATGTAGGGTATATTATTTTGGGTGGCAGGCGCGAATGGGTGTATTTTGAGGTGGTTTTGTTTGGATTGGGTTGAAATTTGTGACAATTTGTTTGTAAATTGTGAAAATTTTATTATTTTTGTCAGCACAAACAGAATGCTATGGAAAAGATTGATAAACTTGATAAGCAGATTTTGAGTATAGTTATGCGAAATGCGCGCATACCGTCAAAGGATGTGGCGATGGAGTGTGGTGTGTCGCGTGCGGCGATTCATCAGCGTATTCAGCGCATGATAGACTTGAATGTAATAACGGGGTCGGGCTATACGGTCAATCCGAAAGTGCTTGGATACAGGACTTGCACGTATATCGGGGTGAATCTGGAGCGCGGGGCGATGTACCGTGATGTTGTGCCTGAACTGGAGAAGATACCAGAAATAGTTGAATGTCACTACACAACGGGCCCTTACACGATGCTAATCAAGGTTTTTGCGCGGGATAATGAACAATTGATGGATTTGCTGAATAATAAGATTCAGTGTATCAAGGGTGTAACGGGAACCGAGACGCTGATATCGCTTGACCATAGCATTGACCGGGGTATTCCGATTAACTGCGAGTAGAGGGGGAGCGGGGTCTGGAAGCGCTGATGCATTTTGTATGGGAGTCGCGGTTGGTTGGCGACTCGATGTTGGCTGCCGATGATGGCTGCCGGATTTGTGTTGTGGACCCCGGGCGACATAATTTTGACGGGGGACCGGATTTTTTCAATGCGCGGGTAATGATTGATGACCGCCTTTGGGCGGGGGATGTGGAGATTCATGTCAGGGCGAGCGACTGGTATCGCCACGGGCATGACCGGGACAGGTCGTATGGGGGTGTTATTCTTCATGTTGTTGCGATTGCCGACGCGGAGGCGCGATGTTATGACGGGCGTGTGGTTCGTCAGGTGGTTATGTGCTGTAACAGTGATTTTCGCCGTGATTATAACAGCTTGATGTCGACGAGCGGCGGTGTGCTAAGATGCGGCGGGTTCTTGCCATCGATAGGTTCGCTGGATGTTGTGTCATGGATGGGCAGGATGGGAATGGAGCGCCTGGGGGATAAGTGTGAACTTGTTATGGAGCTGCTGAATCGCTTTCATGGCGACTGGCAGGAGACGGCATACGTGCTGACGGCACGGGCTCTTGGCTTTGGGTTGAACGGGGAGCCTATGATGCGACTGGCGGGGGCGGCTCCGCTGGGTATGCTTCTGAAGCATGGCGACTCGGTAGAGGCTGTGGAGGCGTTGCTGCTTGGTCAGGCGGGATTTTTGACGGGGGCCGATGTGACGCGGCCGTATACTGCGCTGCTTGACCGTGAATATCGCTTTTATAGGAGTAAGTTTAATCTTCGCCCGATGGAGAACGGTGGGTGGAAGCGGTCGCGCGTGAGGCCGGGTGGCGGCCCTGAGCGCCGAGTGGCTGTCTTGGCGTCGATGGTGGCGGGTGGTTTTAATATCGTTGGTGAGATTGTTGATGCGGGGTGTGACGTGGAGGCTCTCGGGCGGATTTTTGATGTGGAGCTGTCGGCGTATTGGCAGGGGCATTATTCGCTTGATGACGATGCGGAGGTTAGGGTGCCGGGACTTGGGTATGAGTCGGTTAAGTCGTTGATTATAAATGTTGCGGTGCCGCTGCTCGTTGGGCGTGGGCGTGCGCATAATGAGCCGGAGCTTGAGGAGCGGGCGGTGTCGATTTTGGAGAGTCTGCCGGCGGAGAATAATCGTGTGGTCAGGATGTATCGCGGGGCTGGACTGTCGTGCCCTGATGCGTTTACGTCGCAGGCGATGTTGCGCCTGAATAGTGCTTATTGCGGGCGGGGGAACTGTATAGGTTGTGGTTTGGGGCGGAGTATTTTGTCGCGGTCGGCACGGATTCCAATGTGATGTTTTAAGGGGTAGTGAGGCGGAGGGGGCCGGAGGTGATGGCGCAGGCTTGGAAGCCTGCTTTCCGGGCTGACGCGGCGTGATAGTAGCACCCCGCCGGGGTGCGATGGGGTTGCTGTTCTAGGCACCTTTATAGCCCTTTAAGTATCAAAATGCTTAAAGGGCTATGATTTTTTTATAAGCACCAATAAGCAACTTTAAACCCCGTATCCGAAAAATTGAACCCATCAGGGAGTTTCAATCATATTTTCTTTAAAAAATTTTTGAGGATCTTTTATATAATCTTTATATTCGTTCCAGGTTATTGGTGTAACCTCATAAATCTCTAATGGTTCATTGTAAATGCTTTCAAAAGTTTCTATAAATTCTTTATCGTTTCTTAATGGTCTAAATATTGGCCATTCTCGATACATTTCTTTATTATCATCATTTTTACCAATGGACTTCATTAATTCTATTACTTCTTCTTTATTTTCTTTAAGGACCAATATAGCCAATTGGTATTTTTTGTCTAAACCAGACCAATCATAACTTTTAATGATCTTGTTACTTTCTTCTTTCTCACCGTTTAAATAAAAAGCAAGAGCTTTATTTATTCTTTTTATAATTGTATATTCGTTATTACATGATCTATGTTTGGGATTAGTGGCAAAGGAAGATAAAGTCTTGGCTAGATAATATTGTTTTTCTTTTAATAAATTGAAAATTATTTGTACAAGAGACTTATCGGCATTTTCCAATTCTTCCTTACCTCCTATGCTTCTCCATATCAATTGAGTAATAACAACTCCGATTTCAACTAACAAGTGGTAGGCTTTTCTTATATAATTTTCGTCTGACTCCAGTTTATCCCCAATTCTAAGATTCCCTTTTTCTGAAATTAAATATTTCTCGTCACAATTTTTTATATATTGACTTGAAATTTTACCATTAGAATGAACAAATAAATTCCTTCGTTCAGTAATTTCAATAAAATCATCATATTTAGAAATATTTTCTTTTAGTGGAAGTTTTAGTTTAGTTTCAAACCATTTTATTTGAGAGTCATGATTACCACGTAAAATATTATCTACTTCATCAGTAATAATATCGTTTTTAAGTTCATTAATCGAACAGGCCTTTAACAATCTAGCTACTGAAATTTCTTTATTTCCGCAAGAATTAATAAAATCTGGCTGAATTTTATATATAGCTCGTATAATATCAGATAAAAAGTAATCATAGATACTAATGAAAGTCACTATTATATTTCTATAATAGAGTTTTTCAGCACTAATTGAATGAGTAAAATTATGAGTTAAGCTCATAAAAGGTTTAACATGTTCTTCTGTAAGTTGAACACCTTTCTCACGGTCCGTTGGAATATTGTTTTGTTTAACATATTTTATTACCTTATTCAAATTAGCATTAATAAGCGATTCCATTGATTTTTTTACAATAGGGAAAGCCTGCATTTGTGCTTCCAAAAGATATAAATATTCTTCAAGTGCTTTTTCAAGGATATTGAATTTATTATCTTTAGATTTCATACTCGTTGGATGAATTAAAATTTTAAAATTTTATAAATGAAAAAGCTGCGTATACCACAGATATTTAGCAAATTAGTGGTGACAAAACTACTAAGCACTAAATCTGTACATATGCATATATTTCATTACAAAATTCGTAAAAAATCTTGACATATTCAAGGAACTTGCCGGAAATCGTGTCAATGAGCATGGAAACATACCTCGTCCGGGTATTGCTCCCAAGGTCTCGGATCTTGAGGTAATCGCCCTGTCTGCCAATGCTAGTGCTTTTGGCATAGACAGCGAGAACTATCTTTTCAAACGACTTGAAAGCGAGAAGGGTGAATTCTTGCCGCACCTCATCACCAGACGCCAGTATAATCAAAGAAGAAAACTGACTGCCCGGCTTGGAGAAGAAATAAGGAAAGAGATAGCAAGGGCGATGGACGGAAACGAGTTCGTTTTCTCGGTGGACTTCAAGCCAGTCAGGGTCTGTCAGAATGTCAGGGCCAGCAGATATGCAATGGGGAAAGATGACTTTGACCATGCTCCGGTCTGGGGTTACTGCTTTACGATGCGGATGAAGTCGGGTATAAACTGCATGCTGTCTGTGGAGTGAGCGGTATCATTCACTCCTATGACATGACTCCAGCCAACGTTCATGACATACATTACCTCAAGGATATCCACTGGGAATATCATGACTGTATGATTCTCGGTGACAAGGGATATCTCAATGCAAAGG
>JAFLTJ010000066.1 GCA_022510465.1 Muribaculaceae bacterium | reverse complement strand
ACACTACCAAAGACGAAACTTTGAGAAGACTCATCAAGACGAGCAATGTCAATTACATAAACGTCACCGGCTTTTAAATCATTAGAGATATGATTGGTTACGTCACATTGTATATTATTTTCTTCATTTACAAATATTGCATTGCTGACGGCTTTTGATATGCATCGTTTGAATTTTCGCCAACTTGCAACTTGTATTTCTTTATTGCCTCCACTTGTTCCAGCAGTAGCGCAGTGGTCCAATTGTTGTTTAAGGGTGTCCCATCGTCTAACGGAGCCAAAATTACCACTTCCATTCAAGATAAAGTTAATACAACTCTCAAGAGTCCCTGTAGAGTCGTCTTCATTTGCTAACAATAAGTCAAGTTTATCAAGGCTATCTGCATACGTAAAAACATATCTTGAAGCTTTCCCTTGTTGGACTTGAAATTTAACATCATCAGGCGAAGCATAGGATTGAACATTGGCAGTTTTAGAGTCTTTAGAATAAGGGTAGAAGTAGTGAACATTAGTAAATGGCTCAGCCGATATTCCTAATTCTTCATAAATTTTTTTTTCTGTTTCTGAAAGGTCGGTATTAGGCTCGTCGATAGCCATTAAATCACGTCCTTTAACATTGAAGAAGACGAATGCAGCGGTTTCACCATTTTCAAGACGAAATTTATTTTGAATGATCTTAAGAAGAAACATCGAATAAGAAGTTTTTGCCGCCAATCCAGAGATACCAGAGACATTAATGTGTGCACCGTCGGGACCTACTAAAAAATGAGAATTTAACACAACTCGAACACGTTTTGTTTCTTCTCCTTTATACATTTGGAGGTAGCCACAAACTAAGGGATTTTTTACTTCGTCTTCGGAAAGGCCTAATGCTTTTTTTATATCATCTTCATCGCACAGGCTTACTTGTTGGCCGTCTAAAACAGGAGTGTAAATATCCTTAGTATTGCACACAACACGAGCACGTACATAATTCATACCTAAACGGTTCATGTTCCCAATTCCCATATTAGTGTCTCCAAAGTCACTTGATATATAACTTGTAAAATGACTTGAAGAATCAGTAACATGATTAATTTCTTCAATTACACCGTATGTAATTGAGTCTGCCTCGTGTTGAACTTTAATTATATCAAAAGGACTTAGTATTTGTTTCTTGTCAGTCCAAAAATAAAAGTCATCTATGGTTGAAGGACTTTTTTCTGTGGCAGAAATTTTGCCAATTATTCTTGTCATAAGCTCTAATTAAAAGAGGTTTAAGAAAATGTCATCGTTTAAATAGTTTGCCTTACAAAATGTTTCTGTAAGATAAACTGGATATAAATGATTAGCCCAGCGTGTATCTTTACCAAAACAAACTGGGTATGCTTCTCGGATAATATTAGCAGAAATGGTATCTATCAAATCAGTTGAAATATAGTCTCCCTCATTAGAAAGTACCATTTCGCATTTAACGACATCGGAAAAGTTGGTTTCTCTGAAATTGCTATTTCTTATTCTCACGTACCATACTGCAAATTCTCTCCCTGAATGTTCAGAAAGATATCTATATGCTTTTGTTCTCTCAAAAGGTTTCAGTTCGCATATTGTTCTTGAAAGACGGTTCCCTCTATAATTTGGCAACAAATCAGGATCAAATGATTTGCTTACTCCAACAACATGCTGATAATTAGAACGCATTAGTTGCCACTCCGAATCCGATAGGTTCGAGAAACGAGGATTATATTCAATAGAGCCGTCTTTCAAAAGAAAATTGTCATCATCTAATAAATTTTCTGAACATAATTTAGCAACTAAACGTTGCTCATCATCAGTCATTTCAGATTGGATAATTGCGACAGCTCTATTCTTAAATTTATCTTTGTCGGATTCATTCGCGTCTCCGCCATCAGTTTTATACAACAATAGGTTATTAAATTTAATACCTCTTTCAGAAACAAATTTTAGATTTCTAATTTCCTCATTGACGAGATTGAGATAGTATTTTCTAAAATTTGGGTCATCATCAGTATTAAAAGCAATGGGAAGAGCTAACACTAATTGGTGGTTAATCGCATACCGATGAAATTTATCTCTATCTTCACGATAACAACAGCCTACAATTATCTGACCAGCTAAAAATGGATAAATACTTTTGCCAATAGCAATGTCATCAATTTTATAAACGTGACGCGAGCCATCGAGGAAGTAACTAAATATTGGTTTTTTAACTTTGAGTAAGTTATTACTTATTCTAACTGTGTCAACTCGAGAGTCGTCAGTTTCTGCAAAACGACTTGATTTAGCTTTAGAAGCTGACTTATCATCATAAGTAATAGTATCAGATACTGTAGTATCTAATGCCAATTTCTTGGTTTTGAAGCATATATATCGCCCCTCGCCAGTATCTTGAATAAATTGCGTTATTAGTCCCAAAGTCTATATAATAATTTATGGTTTTCAACATACAAAATTATTACATTGTTAAAAAAATACCAAATTAATGACCATCTTTAACATTTGGGTGGTTGTTTTCATCTTTTGCGGCGGGAGGGGTCATGTTCATGGCCGTCCCAGGAGGATTGGTCGTAGGAGCCGTCGGAATCTGTGCCGACTTGGGGTGTGCCGACACCTCCGGGAGCGGCTTTTAGTGTAGATTTTACAAATGAAACATCACTAATTTGATTATCGGGCACGAATAGTTTGTTTGCTAATTCATGTTCTGTCAAATCCCCGTTTAGATATTGTTTTATTGCTGTTAGATAATGCTCGAGAAGAGGGAAAAAGTTATCGGGCGGTAATAAATAGGGTGGGGGATTATTTGCCGATGCAGAAGCGGGAGAAGATGGTGGCGAGGATTTGGGTGGAGGGGATGTCGCCGGTGATGGCGGCGAGGTGGTTGATTGTTTCGCGAATGTCTTGGGCGATGAGGTCGCCGGTGAGATTGGCGTCGAGGCTGTCGATGACGCGGTCAACGGAGGTGGATGCGGCTGTAAGTGCTTGTATATGTCGTGTGTTTGTGACGAGTATGCCGTCATTGCCGGTGGCGTATTCGGCGTTGGCTATGTCGGTTAGGATGTTGTTCAGGCTGATTCTGTTGTCGTGGCGCTCTATCCCGTCTCCTGTTTTGCTTGAGGCTTGAATGGTGTAGATTGCGGGGAAATCGGTTGCTGTTTTGGCGCATTTGTTGACGTGGTTGAGGAGTGCTGCCGGCGGTGACGCGATGTCGGTCTTGTTCAGCAGCAGGATGAGATAGGGTGGCGTTGATGCTGCCTGGCGTGTGGTGTCGATGAGGTTGTCGATGGTGGCGGTTGTCGCTGTTGTGACGTCGGCGACGGCGATTACAATGCGGGCGGCGGATATGGCTCGGCGGGAGCGGTCGATTCCGTGTTGTTCAATGACGTCGGATGTTTGTCGCAGGCCGGCTGTGTCGATGAATCTGAATGAGAAGTCGTTGATGTTAATTGTTTCTTCGATGGTGTCGCGCGTGGTGCCGTGGATGTTGCTGACAATGGCGCGATCGTCGCCCACTATGGCGTTCAGCAGGGAGGATTTGCCGGCATTTGTCGGGCCGATAATTGCCACCGGAATGCCGTCTTTAATTGCGTTTCCGGCTGTGAAACTGCCTAATAGACGGTTTATTTCGTTCTTAATGCCCCCTGCAAGCTGTCGAATGTGTTGACGGGATGCAAATTCTACATCTTCTTCGGAGAAGTCTAATTCGAGCTCCAGCAGCGACGCTGTTTCGAGTAATTGCTCACGCAGGGAGCCGAGCTGCGAGGAGTATTTACCTCTCATCTGATTGGCGGCAATGCGGTGGGCTGCACGTGATTTGGCGGCGATTACGTCGGCAATGGCTTCGGCTTGTGCCAGGTCGAGATTTCCGGCAACAAAGGCTCGGCGTGTAAATTCGCCCGGTTCGGCCAGTCGGCAGCCCTGACTGATGAGGATGTTTAGAAGTTGTTGCTGGATATAAATGGAGCCATGTACGCTTATTTCAACCACGTTCTCGCCGGTAAATGATGTTGGGGCCCGGAAGACTGTGGCAAGGGCTTGGTCAAGCGGGGGATTGGTTGGCAAATCGGATGGGTCGATTATATTGCCGAGGTGTGTTGTGTGGCTTCGGGCATCGGTGAGCGGTTTAGGTGCCTGCCATATTTTGTTGACAATATGTATTGCGTCGGGTCCGCTGACGCGAACAACTGCAATGCCTCCGGTTCCGTGTGGCGTAGAAATGGCGCAGATGGTGTCGTTAGTTGTCATTTTTTGTTGATTTTAACGCGGCTCCATTGGTTGAAGTTGCACTGGGCTTCAATCTCGTTTTCGATATCGTCGGGCAGAGCGGGGAAGAAGTCGTGTCCGGTAACAGCCTCTACACTGTCGATGGAAACGGCGCATTGTTGCATTCCTCCCGGATTCTCGCCATTGTTGAAGATGAATCCTATTCCGCGTGGGGGATTGGCGTATGGCGAGATGATTACTTTAAAAAATCGGGCCGGAACGGTGACCGAAGATGGTCCGATGTGGGCGAGCGGGGTTTCGCCGGGGATAGGACCGCAGACGATATATATCACGCTGTCGGCGATGGCCCACTCACGGCATTTTTGCTCAAGTTTGTTCCATGAGCCTCTGTTAAGGTCGGGAAACTGGGGGGTCATGTTTGTCATGTAAAAAGATTCGGCCATGGCTTGTTTGTCCCATTTCATATCGCCGGCCGGGGCCATGTGTCCACGGTCCCACGGGGCATATTTGTAGTCTTCGGGGGTTGCGGAGCCTTTTACGCGCGTGTCGGCGACAAAATTATCGGAACGTTTGACTGTTCCTTGGGCTTCGGTTGCTGTCAGTTCCCATGCGACCCAATTGGGAATATGTTCAGACGGGTTGAAGTTGACATCAAAACCGCGATAGTGAATCAGGTGAGTTTCGAGACCCGGCGCAGTTTTTACGTTGGACAGGGCTGCTGCCGACGGGATTCCGTTTGCAGAGTTTGTTGCGGGTCCTGTTATCGATTCAAATTTGGAGGCGTTACATGAGTCGACATATCGGGCTATAATGACGATGACGGCGACGATGGCTATTATTGTGGTGAATCGTGTGGATTTTTTTCTTCTTTTTGCCATAATCGGTAATGGATTGGTCAGATGGTATTGTTGACTATACGTGCAATATCGACGATGTCGAGTATCGGGGTGCCGGGGCTTATGGGCAGCGATATGATTGACCGGGCAAGCCGCTCGGTCACGGGGAGCGATATGTTGCTGAATGTGTCGGCGTAACATGGCTGTAGGTGGGGCGGCGTAGGGTAGTGGATGTCGGTTTCCACGCCTTGGTCAAGGAGCTGTTGACGGATGTAGTCGCGGCGAGACGGGTCGACGGTGATTACAAACTGATGCCATACACAATCGGTTGGTGTTGAGGATATTGGAGGGAGTGTTACCCGAGGGGTTGAAATGTTGTTGTGGTAGGCAACGGCGCGGTCAAAGCGGGCTGCGTTTTCAATGCTGACGTGCTTTAGCTTTACGTTGAGCATTGCGGCTTGTATCGGGTCGAGGCGTGAATTGAAGCCGCACAAGATATTGTGATACCGGCGATTGCTGCCGTAGTTGGCAAGGGCGCGGACTGTCTCGGCGAGCTGAGGGTCGTTGGTTGTTACGGCTCCGGCATCGCCCAGGGCGCCGATGTTTTTGGTTGGATAGAAACTGAATGCGGCAGCGTGACCGAGTGAGCCGGTTGTGTGTGTTGTGCCGTTCAATCCCGGGGTTGCTGAACGAGCGCCAATGGCTTGCGCGTTGTCTTCGATGACGATTAGATTATGCTTGCGAGAAAAGCTGACTAAATCTGTGTCCCATGCAACACGGCCGTACAGATGAACGGGTATTATGGCGCGTGTGGCAGGTGTTATGAATTGGTCGAGGCGGGAGGTGTCGATGTTCATGGTGACGGGATGGGGCTCGACCGGAATAGGCGTAAGGCCGGAGTCGGTTATTGACAGGAATGTCGCAATGTAGGTGTTGGCCGGAACTAAGACGTGGTCGCCCGGCGAGAGCTTGCCAATGGCGATATATGCGCGTAAAATCAAGCGGAGGGCGTCAAGGCCGTTTGCCACGCCGATGGCGTATTTGGTTTGGGAAATCTCGGCGAGGTGTGTTTCAAATTGTTCTACTTCTTCGCCTCCGATATATCGGCCCGAATCGATGACTCGACACGCTGCGGCTTTTAGCCTGTCGAGATAGGGGGCGTTGGTTTGGTCCAAAGAGAGGAATGGGTATCGTGGTTTCATTTTGCTTCGGTCAATTTGAGAAACAGGTTGTAGTCGCGCACGTAATCGTCCTCGTCGTAAATATTGGAGGCCAGGGCAAGGCATACGCTTCCGGAGGAGAAATTGTCGATAGTACGCCATATTCCGGCGGGTATGTAAAGGGCCTTGTATGGTCGGTCAAGGTGGAATGAGCGTCGGCTGTGGCCGTCGTCGACTACAACGTCGAAACTTCCGGTAACGGCGACGATGAGACGCTGCTCGGTGTAGTGGGAATGGCCGCCTCTTTCGGTGTCGGCCGGAATGTCGTACAGGTAGTAGATGCGGTGTATGTCAAACGGCAGGGGAGGAGTGTTCTGAACAGCCGAGCTACTGCCGGCGAGATTTAGCTGTACTCGCGGTAGATTGATGATGCGGCATTGGTCGACGGATGATGTTGCGTGTGAATCAATATTTGTCATATCAGAAGAGAGTGTCGGGCGAGTCGGGGTCGTCAATGGTTGAGGAGAGAATGACGATGACCGAGTTGGTTGCTCTGCAATGAATTGTTACGGTGTATCCTGCGGGAATGTACAGGCCTTGATAGGCTTTGAAAAGGTTGAACGTCGTGGTGGTGTTGTCCTGGCCGGAAACGATGACCTCAACGGCTCCAGCGAGCGGAAATATAAGTTGGTGCTTATATCGGTAGGCTCGTGGCAGAATGTTTGAGTCGGCCGGGAAATCATAAATCCACTCAACCCGTTTTATTTCAAAAGGGGCTTGGTCTTTATCCTGAATGAAGCTCAGATTTCCGCGAGGGTCGTTTATGCGCGGAAATGAGATAAGTCGAGGCTTTTCAGTTTCCATTGCAGCATGATTTGCCGTTGTTTTGGCAGCATTTTGGCTTGGTGCCGTTGTGGCAACATCCTGGGGTGGTGGCGTTGTCGGGGTTGACCTGCGTGGCTTTATATCCTATTTTGGTAAAAGCATCGGCGATAGTTTCGGGCGATGTTTTGTCAGGGTCGTATTTCACGGTAATCTGTTGATTGTCAACCGATGTTGATATTTCTTTTATACCTTTGACGAAGCGAATGTTGGATTTAATCTTTTTTTCGCAATTTTCGCAGTGCATTGGAGGCTCAACGGTGAAAATGGTTGTAACCGGCTCGGCTGCAAAGATTATGATGGCAGTGAGGAGCGATGCCAGGAATGAAAATGTACGTTTCATAAGGCTTAAAATGAATTGTTGTATTTGATTGCAAAGGTAGCGAAAAAAGGTGAAACAGCCAAACTTCCGATATTAACAATAATTAACTTGCATTCGGGGCTTGAATTTTGTATATTTGCAAAAGAGTTGAGTAACATCGGGGGATGTTATGTCTAAAAGCGCGCCTAAAGAATGTTGGCGTTTTGTAATCCCATATTGGTGCTTGATATTAATCGAAAATGCATTCACACTCCATTTAGTCATCAGCAATGAAGATGGTGTGACGCAGGGCATGATTTGTGCCGGGGGAGGGTTGATGTTGTTGAAAACAATGAAATAGAAATAATCAAAAAAATGAAACGAAAGATTGCATAAGCAGTAGAGGTTGCAGGTTGGAGGATTTTTTGTACCTTTGCAGGGAAATCGAGTCTTTTGTTCCTTGTTTTGACAAATTTTATTCAAAAATACTATATTACTAACATTTTTTCTTAAATTACACCTTAAAATGAAGCAAAAGTTTGCAAAATTGGGGTGGGTAGCGGCAGCAGTTTGTAGTCTCGGCTTTAGCGCCGCGGCTTCGCTTCCCTCAGCCCAAGCTGAAGCCGATGACGGCGGCTCGGTTAAAATTTATGCAAGCGTCGTGACGCCCTCAGATGGCGTGGGCCTGTACTCATTCGATGCCGGCAGTTATTCTCCAACGCTTGTGAAATCAGGCATCAACGCCTCTTCGGGAGGTTTTGAAGCCAAAGGGTATTATTACAACAACTATTACGATAGCTCGGAAGATAAGTACCGTACCCAGAATTATTCAACTGAAGATTGGACTATTGATTATAATTATAGTGGTTATCAACAGTATATGGCCACGACCATTTCTTACAGCTACGAACGCGATGAGGCTTACGGTTGTTTTTACAATGCCGACGGCAGTGCATATAACTTCGTACGCTGGAATTATTCATCGTTTTATCCCAAAAAGGTGATATGCGGACTTAACGAGCCGTGGGCAGCGAGCGCATTCGACCCCGAAGGAACTCTCTATGCCATTGAACAGGATGGCGACCTCTACACAGTTACCACCAAAGACGGTTCAATGACACTCGTTGGCAACCTCGGCGTGACTTCTACCGGAAAAGGCGATGCCGCTTTTGACCACGCTACCGGCAAGATGTATTGGTCTGTTTCCTCTGATAAAGAGAAGGCTCTGTATGAAGTAGATGTGAAAACGGTTACAGCCACTAAGCTTTATGACTTTACAAAAGGCGAGGAACTCTGCGGTATGTATATTCCATACACACCCTACAAAGCCGTTGAGGGCTGCCCCGAACCTTGCTCGGAATTACGTCTTAACTTCGGTACCAATAGCATGAGCGGACAGGTTCACTTTAAGACTCCTTACTATGTTTACTTAGGCGGTGGCGACCCACTGGATTCAAGTGTGGACCTGGACTACACCGTGTATGCCAATGGCAAGGTAATAGCAACCGGCAAGAGCAAACCCAACACCGTCAACGATGTGGATATTTCGTTTACCGAGGCCGATAACTATTATATCACCGTAACCACTACCAACAGTGTCGGCGAGTCTAATGCAGTGGGTTCCACTAAATTCATCGGGCAGGATTCCCCCGCTTCTCCCACTTCGTTTACCGTCACCGCTAAAGACGGCAAGGTTAACTTCTCGTGGTATGCTCCGTCATCGACAGGTTTGAACGACGGTACTATCAGCGGATTTACTTATACCTATACGCTTACACGCTATCCGGATATGAAGGTGATAGCGGAAGATATTACCGCTCGCACCGCCGTTGATGATGCGCTTCCCACTCCAGACGAGCCCACTGCTTACTACTATGTCCTGACCACCAAAGCTACGAATGGCGATGTAGTAGTCTACGCACCCGACGTGCGCTCGCAGCTTATCAATCTCGGTCCTATTGAAGCACCGTTCACCACTCAGTTTGCTCAGGCAACGGATGTTTTGGGATGGACTATCCTTGATATCAATGGCGATGGATATAAGTGGTCGCAGTACAGCAGTTATTATGGCAGCTATATGGAGTGTGAAGGATATAGAGGCCATGACGACTGGCTTATCACACCTGTAATGAATGTCAAAGGCAACGCCACCTATCCCATAGAACTCATAGTCAGCGGCAACGACTACTACGAAGAGGAATTTAAGGTTTATTGGGGCCTTTCTCCCGAGGTAGATGCTATGACAAACTTGATTACATCGGGAAAGACAGTAAAAGACGAGTATCAAAATACTACTCTGACCGGCGACATTAAGACCCCGGAAGATGCCACTAAGATTTACATCGGTGTTCACTCATGCACTTTGAATGAATCGCAGAGCGTATACTTGAGGAAATTCACTATCGGTGAAGGTGTGGTAGCGGCCGCTCCTGAAGCTGTGAATGAGTTTAGTGCCGTATCGGCTGCCGACGGTTCGAAGAGTGTTGAACTCACTTTCACACTCCCCACAGTGAACAATGGCGGCTCTGCCCTGACAGGCGACAATGCCATCACCAAAGTGGAAATATTCCGCGACAAGACCTCGATTAAGACATACGAAGAGGGTATCAATGCCGGTGAAACTATCACCTATACCGATGCCACCGAAGATATGGCTTTCGGCGACCATACATACTCAGTGGTAGTCAGCAATAAGTATGGCGACAGCGAGACCGCCGATGTAACCGTCTTTGTAGGCATCCATAAACCCGCCGCACCCGCCGCCGTGAAGTTTGTTGAAGACGGTGAAACCGGCAAAGTAACTATCAGCTGGGAAGCCGTGACAACAGATGAAGTAGGCAATGACCTCGCTTCCGAAACAATCACCTACCGCGTTATCGATCGCCAGTCCAATACCATTGCCGACAAACTCACTGCCACATCCTTTGAATATCAGGCAGTAGAAGCCGGCAAGCAGGCATTTGTGCAGTTTGGCGTTTATGCAGTCAACGAAGGCGGCGAATCGAAGATGGGTGCCACCGATTACAAACCCGCCGGCAAGGCGCTTGACTCTCCATGGAGCGAATCATTCGCCGAAGGTCAGGCCCACTCTCAATTTGGTTATAACTGGGTTCAAGAAACCGACCCATGGGAATTCACCGACTGTTTCGACGAGCTTGGCACTCCCATCTACTCACAAGACGATGACGAAGGTTTTGCACTGTTTGATACCGCATACGGCGGCAGAACCTCGCTTGTGTTCCCAAAAATCACCCTGACCTCGCTTGAAAAACCTGCGTTCAGTTTCTATACCTATAACTACAGCAGTTCATCAATGCCCACACCCAAGAATGTCCTTGGTATCCAGGTTGATAACGGCGACGGTAACGGCTTTGTACCCTTCAAATCCATTCGTGTAAGCGAAACCGGTCAAAAGAATGCATGGAATAAGGTTAACATTTCATTAGAGGACTTTGCCGGCAAAGCCATCACAATCCGCGTGGTTTGCGAAGAGCCCGACTTCCGCCTTTACACCCTCGATAATATGCGCATTTCCAATGATTACGCAAAGGACCTGGCGGTTGTTAAGGTAATGGGACCTGACAATGTAGACATTAACAAGCCGTTTGAAGTAGACGTAACCGTTGAAAACATCGGTTCAGACGATGCCGACGGCT
>JAFLTJ010000065.1 GCA_022510465.1 Muribaculaceae bacterium | reverse complement strand
AGTTTGCAACTCCGCTCTTTGAATTCTCGGGCGCATGCTCGGGTTGCGGTGAGACTCCGTACGTTAAGCTGATTTCTCAGCTCTATGGCGACCGTGAAATGGTTGCAAACGCTACCGGTTGCTCATCAATCTATTCGGGCTCGGTTCCCTCAACTCCTTATACTACCAACGACAAGGGTCGCGGTCCGGCATGGGCTAACTCTCTGTTTGAGGACTTCTGTGAGTTTGGCATGGGTATGGTGCTTGCAAATGAGAAGATGGTAGAGCGTCTCGTTGGTATCATGACCGGCGTGGCCGACTGCCCGACTTGCAGCGCCGAAATCAAGGCTCTCGCCGCTGAATGGCTTGAAAAGCGCAACGACGCTGACGCCAGCCGCGAAATCGCCGACAAGCTCATCCCGCTTGCCGAGGCTTGCGGTTGCAAGACTTGCCAGGATATACTCTCGTTGAAGCACTTCTTGGTTAAGCGCAGCCAGTGGATTATCGGTGGCGACGGCGCAAGCTACGACATCGGTTTCGGTGGTCTTGACCATGTGCTGGCTTCGGGCAAGAATGTGAATCTCCTTGTTCTTGATACCGAGGTTTACTCTAATACCGGCGGTCAGGCTTCGAAGGCTACACCGCTCGGCGCTATCGCTAAGTTTGCCGCATCGGGTAAGAGAATCCGCAAGAAAGACCTTGGTCTGATTGCTTCTACCTACGGTTATGTGTATGTAGCCCAGGTTGCAATGGGTGCCGACAATGCTCAGACTCTCAAGGCTATCCGCGAGGCCGAGGCATACGACGGGCCGTCAATCATCATTGCTTACGCTCCTTGTATCAACCACGGTATCCGCGTTGGTATGGGCCACGCTCAGATGGAAGAGGCTAAGGCTGTTGAATGTGGTTACTGGCACTTGTGGCGCTACAATCCTGCGCTCGAGGAGGAGGGTAAGAATCCGTTCACTCTCGACAGCAAGGAGCCCGACTGGGATAAGTTTGAAGAGTTCCTCAAGGGTGAGGTTCGCTACGCTTCGGTAATGAAGCAGTATCCTGCCGAGGCTGCAGAGCTCTTTGCAGCAGCAAAGGCTAACGCACAGTGGCGTTACAATAACTATCGCCGTCTCGCTCAGCAGCAGTGGGGCGTTGAACCCGAGGCAAAATAATATCCGCCCGGATATAACCTGAAAATGCCACCCTTCGCCGACGTCGGCGAAGGGTGGCTTGTATTTTGTTTTTGAATGCAAATACACTGCTTTTCTTTAGGTTAACAAGGAAATAGGTAAAATTTTCGGTGATTTGTGAATTCGTGGGGAAATGATTAACTTTGTGGGTGGATAACGGTGGTGATGACGCGCGGTGATGGAGGAGTTGTAATGGCGCAGGCTTGGAAGCCTGCTATCCGGCTGACGTGCGGTGATGGGTTGCGATGGCATGATTGATTGATATACAGAGGCATAGGTGGAGGATGGCGTGATGACTGTTTGCAAACAATTGATACATAGGGCATTATCACAAAATGGGGGGGGTAATTATTAAATATTGTTTGTTTTAACATTATTTAACACTATTTTTATTGTTTCGGTGGCTTATTGAATTAATTTTGCAGCGTGGAGTACAAGCAGCTCTTTGATTTTATGGTTGACATTTGAAGGTCGCGAAATTGATGTTAACGCGTCTAACGGCTTAAATACTAACAAATTAACATAGACAACCAAAACACAGCCGAGACAGCAGCATTAATCGTAACAATCTCCAAATCAAAACCTTAAAAAACAACAAATCAGATAGAAGTTAGAGAGAAGAAACAAGAAAAAACCTAACAGGGCCTTGAAGATGGATGATGAAAGCAGAATAGAGGCCCACAACGATGAAGAGTTTATGAAAAAGAGGCAGAATCTATTAATGGCATTGCTGGCGCTGTTGATGACAGTGTCGGGTTCGGCGCAAGGCACCAGAATGGGTGGTAACACTCTTGATGGTGAGGTGATGGCGCGTACGCTGAAGATCCTTGACAATATTGAGGGTTGTGTCTTTATTGAATCCGGGGAAGATAAAGCTCGCGACCTGTCGGAAACTTTTTCAAGAGCAAATGATGATATTGAAGCAGACGACTTAAGAGCGTTGGATTGGGATGTATATAGCCCGTATCTTGTCACGATTAATAACGAAGGAAAAATTTTCGGCACAGGTTTCGGACAAACGATTGTAACTATGAAGGAAAGTGATGGAACTATTCATAGTTTTCTCGTATTTGTATGCCCGAGCGTAACAGTGTGTTCTCCCGACGGCGTGATATACACCCACCAGGCTATAACCGGAGAGAAAATAAAGACCAAGTTTACTCAAAGCGAGAGATACGCAATCAGCAGTGTAATGGCAAAACGCTCGTATGATAACGCGGCTGATGAGATTTACGATATTACCGACCAAGTTTCGCCTGATGGCAGTTATGAATCGGCAGATCCGATTTGGAGCAATATCGTTTACACCGTAACGATGGAATATGATGAAGATGACAATCTTCTGAGTATGTCGCCCGTTAGGGTGATGGTTATGGATGGTGTTGTTGAGTTTGCTGCACGAGACCCACAAGAGACCGATGCTGTCATGGCTTTTCTTAAGGGAGCTACAGTAAAAGTTACCGATTTGAATAATCAGGATATTGTACAAGAGACATCGTCTGCAATAAATTTCGAAAGCGACGACAAGCCCAAATTGAACACCAATTTGGATAACGGAGTCTACTACTTGAAGTTAACAAATGGCGAGGAATCCTATAGTTACAAAATCATAATTAACAAGTGATTTTTTTGGAGTCTAAGTGCTAACCATTAAAAAAGAGAAGCGATGAAAAAATATATACTTACACTTGCGTATGTTTTAGGTAGCTTGGCCGCCAATGCATCGGATTTTTCAGCTCAAATCGGAGATCAATCTAATAAGATTACTTGGTACTTTGATTGGGTAGATGAGGCCCACACCATGTGTCAAACTGCATCAGCAGATGGAATTTCTTTTGAATATGGGCCTAACCAATATAATGCATCACAGTATGAGTGGCATATAGTAGATAAAGACGGGAATATCAAAAACTCGTGGGACTTATGGAGTGTTGTTCCAAACGAAATCAACTGGATTATTGTAAATAACGGATTTCCATCAGAAGTTGAATATAACGGTAAAATGATTCCTATCGTTGCTATAGGTGATTTTAGTTTTACCGGTCGTGTTAATGGAGCTGTAACTATTCCAGAGACGATAACAAAGATCGGTAAAGGAGCATTCTATAACGCCAATCAAACTATAACTTTGCACGATAAGATTACATATATTGATGATTTTGCATTTTACGGAGACGCGTTTCCATCAATAGAATTAAACAATCTTGAAAAGCTCGGAAGCTACGCATTTGCAAAATGTACGAAAATAGAAGAAATTAAGATAACGAACACCGAGGAGATTGGCGACCATGCATTTTTCGGGATACAAAGTATCAAATCTGTTCATCTTGAAAACGTAAAAAAAGTTGGAGAATACGCTTTTACAGGGTTTGAAGGAGAGGGTTGGCATTCTTCTTCATGTGGGAATGGAAGCGCGACCACGTTAATGGAGTATTTGTATCTCAACAATGTAGAGCATATCGGAAATTATGCGTTTGCTGAATGTCACAAATTAAAAGAGATTAATATACCCAACTCTGTAAATTATATTGGAGACTATGCATTTTTCCATTGTCAAGAAGCATGCCCAATCGTAATTGGCGACAATGTGGAGTATATCGGGTCATGGGCGTTCAGCGGTGGCACATACCATACCTGTAGCGAGACCCTCATAAGCTTACCGGGAAGTTTGAAGACCATAGGTGACCACGCATTTACGTTTAACAATGAAAGTGGAGTGTTTAAGGATTTGAATATTAATTCAAGCACACCGCCTACAATGATTCTTGACGAGGATGGTTGCTCTGCTTTTGGTTATCTTGATCCGACCAAATTAAATCAAACATTCTTTAATGATCCGGCAGCATGGATTTATCCATACGTTTGTCTCCATGTTCCTATCGGGTCATATCAAGCATACGCAAGCGATCCTGAATGGAGTAAGTTTACCTGTATCGTTGATGATTTAATACCAACCGAACCTACTCCCGACGGTCCGCAGACGAGATCGGAAGAGGATCCGATGTCGTACATAATGGGCTATGTTTATTTGGTTCCCGAAGACGCCCCCGTAGATTTGGCTAAGGATGTACTACACGAAGAAGACGTTAATACGGAGTTAGATTGGGAGTTGGTAGGAGAAGATGACGGAGTAATAACGTTGAAAAATGGTGTGGTAACGCCTAATAAGTTCGGCACAAAAATAGTAATGGCCACCCGTAAGGGCAATGAGATTTTTGACGGCAATAAGTTTGTAGATGCCGGTGACAGAGTAGTTGGAGCTGTTGTTGTGTTTGTTTGCCCGACGATTACACTTGTCAGCGATAAGACGAGCGTAACAGACGAGACGACAACGCCTGCTGAAACACAACAAAGGGTTCGCATGCGTGAGCAGGCGGCAGATGCCGTGACAAATGGCGAAGCACACGATATTGACAAGCTTAAAAGGGAAAATTCGACATACGAACACCGAGTAGTTTACGACTCGTATCCGAAGCTTCAAGTAAATCCGGCTAATACTATCGAAATCGAGGTTATCGAAAGAG
This sequence comes from Muribaculaceae bacterium, assembly GCA_022510465.1. Classification (GTDB taxonomy): domain Bacteria; phylum Bacteroidota; class Bacteroidia; order Bacteroidales; family Muribaculaceae; genus HGM05190. The sequence continues at coordinate 6,424 of JAFLTJ010000065.1, read as the reverse complement.
CAAAAATCGATGAGAATAATAATTATGTGGATAACGGAGAGTTGCAGGAACTTGATGAAGCTCAATATAACAGCAGTAATCTGCAAGGATACGAGGGTGCTGTTGTTCCGTTGAATCCGGTACAAGAAAACCGCGTTGTGGTAGTTTCAATCGCACCACTTGCTTTCGATGGTACTACCGGAGTGAAAGAGACTCAAATAAACAGCAACATATCGGTAACGACTGCATCACACCTGTTAACTATTACCGGTGCCGCAGAAGATTCGGTGGTAAGGGTTGTTAATATCCAGGGTCAGACTGTTTATCAAGGCATTGAGAAGAGTATAGAACTTGATAATGGTATCTATATTATCTCTGTTGAAGATGTCGTTTTCAAAGCGATTGTAAGATAAATTTATTCACAAGATATTAAGACGGCCGGAAGCTGTGGGCTTTCGGCCGGTTTTTTTTATGATAGTGGCACCCCGCCGGGGTGCGAGGCTGCGGTGGTGGCGGATCCCCGCACGTCGCTCACGGTGCGAGCTCGTACGGGGTTATCGAAGTGGCTGCGGCTCCGCCGCGCTATCGCAGGCTTGGAAGCGACCCCCGACAACTCGCCTGACGGCTCGAAAGTCGAGGGCTAACGAGCTTTATGCCCTCCGGGCAATCTCACTGGTCGCGAAGCCGTGAGGCGGAGAGGCTGTGACGGGCGCAGGCTTGGAAGCCTGCTTTCCGGGCTGACGCGGTGTGATTGGAGGTCGCTATAGGGTTAAGTTATAGAAGTTATAGAAAGAGTGACGGAGTTATGGGGTTATGGGGTGTGTACACGTTTTTGTACAAATTATTGGTCGTTTTTGAAAAAGATTGTAAATTTGCGGAATGAAGATATGAAGTGTTTTGTGTTTAATCTCAATTTTTGAATGCTATGGAGGCTTTATCAGTAAGAGACTATCGTAAAAATCTGGCGGCGTCGTTTGAGGCTGCCGACGGGGGTACTCCTGTAATTATCCGCCGAAAGAACAAATATTATGCGCTTACGAGCCTTGGCAGGGAGGATGTTGTGATTAGTCCTGAACTTGAAAGGCGGATAGAAGCGGCACGGCGGGCGTATATGGCCGGGGATGTGGTATCATGCAAGAATGAGGAGGAATTGAATGATTTTCTTGATTCGCTATAATGTATACCATCGATTTTGACCCGCATGTGTGCTATATGATGTCTATGATATGGAAGTTCATGTTCTTGTGATTGAACTTGAGGGGCATTATAGCGATAAATAGCCGTGGGGCGGAGGGAGGCTGTGATGGCGCAGGCTTGGAAGCGACCCCCGACAACTCGCCTGACGGCTCGAAAGTCGAGGGCTAACGAGCTTTATACCCTCCGGGCAATCTCACGTGGGGAGGCTGTGACGGGCGCAGGCTTGGAAGCCTGCTTTCCGGGCTGACGCGCTGTGGGAGAGGCGGAGAGAGGAGATGAGTATGGAGCGGGATTAGTAGTTGTATTGCCAGCGGAGGAGGAAGTCGCGGGTGTGGCGGATTTGGGTGTGCATGACGATGTCTTCGGCTACGAATGGTACTTCGCTGCGGTAGGCGCTGATGAAGCGTTCTATATAGGGGGATGATTTCAAGGGGCGGCGGAACTGGAGCCCCTGGGCTGCGTTCATTAGTTCGATTGCAAATATATACTCGAGGTTGTCGATTATCATGCGCAGTTTTGTGGCTGCGTTCGCTCCCATAGAGACGTGGTCTTCCTGGCCGTTGGATGACACAATGGAGTCGGCCGAGGCGGCGAAGCAGTACATTTTGTTCTGGCTTACCATTGACGCGGCGGCATACTGGGGTATCATGAAGCCGGAGTTGAGCCCGGGCTCGGCTACAAGAAACTCGGGGAGCCCACGGAGACCGAGTATAAGCTGGGCTACGCGTCGCTCGGAAATGTTGCCAAGCTCGGCGAGGGCTATGGCGAGATAGTCGTAAACGAGGGCGAGGGGCTGCCCGTGGAAGTTGCCGCCCGAGAGGATAAGGTCTTGGTCGGGGAAGATGGTTGGATTGTCGGTGACGGAGTTAATTTCGGTCATCAGGACTTTCTCGGCGTGTGCAACGGCGTCTTTGGTTGCTCCATGGACCTGGGGAATGCAACGGAATGAGTATGGGTCTTGCACGTGGTTCTTTGGGCGGTTGATTATTTGGCTGCCGTCAAGGAGGCGACGGAATGCCTCAGCGGTGTCAATCTGCCCTTGATGGGGGCGTATGAGCTGCAAAGAGGGGTGAAATGGCGCAAGAATGCCGTCGAAAGCTTCGAGAGAAACGGCGGCAATGAGATCGGCCTCGCGGCATAGACGCTTGGCCTGCAGGAGGGCGTACACGCCGTTGGCACTCATGAATTGCGTTCCGTTGAGGAGGGCGAGCCCTTCTTTGCTCTTTAGCTTGACGGGGTGCCAGCCAAATTCGGTCAGAATGGCCGATATGTCGCGGCGCCGGCCTTTATAGTTCACCTCCCCTACTCCAATCAGGGGCAGGAAGAGGTTGGCAAGCGGGGCGAGGTCGCCCGATGCGCCGAGGGAGCCTCGATTGTAGACGATGGGGAGGATGTCGTTGTTGAAGAAGTCAATGAGGCGCAGAACCGTTGATAGCTGCACGCCGGAGTGGCCCAACGAGAGGGCGTGAATCTTCAACAGGAGCATTAGCCGGATGATTGCGGGTGGGAGCTCGTCGCCAACGCTACATGCATGGCTCTTGACGAGGTTTTCCTGGAGGGTGGAGAGGTCGTCGGGGGAAATGCTTTTGTTGCAGAGGGAGCCGAAACCGGTGGTGATGCCATACAGGGGCTCGGCCGACTGCTGAATCTTGCGGTCGAGATACTCGCGACAGCGTTCAACTCGCTCGCGAGCCTGCGGAGCAAGGGCGAGCTTGAGGTTCTGATTGATTATGCGGTCAATATCCTCGAGAGTCAGCGGTCCCCGGCCTATGTGGTAGATATTCTGCTGTGTCATCGGTGTTTAGAAGTTAAGTGTGGGTAAATTCAGGATGCGTTTTTCGGCCTGAACCGCTATATCGTGCAGCTCGTCGGCCTTGGCGGCGATTGGGTTGACAAAATCGGGGTCGTCGATTGAGGATAGATTGATGCGCACGTTCAGCAGGGCACCGCGAATGGCTGTGGAGGCGCACATAGCGGCGACGCAAGCGTCGGTGCATGCATTTGAATTGCCTTTGATGGCTACGAGCTCGATATAGGGGAGGATATCGGCGACGCGTTGCGCAACCTGTAAGGGAACGAGAGCGGCGTTGCGCGTTGCCTGGTTGATGGCGGCACTGCGAGCCGATTTTTGCTCGTCGGTCTCCTTGGGCATACGGAAGGCGTTCATCACTGCGGCATACGCGTCGCTGTCGCGATCGATGTCGGCAATGAGGGCGTCGACGTGCGGCCCAAGTGTATCAATAGCGTCGAGCATTTCGGCCTCAACGTCGGCATATTTTTTGCGACCGGCAGTGAGACGGGCTACCATGCCGGCAAGCGCCGCTGCAAGCGCACCACAAAGAGCCGAGACGCTGCCACCACCGGGGACCGGCTCGGAGGAATTGACGCGAGTAATAAAATCGCGGATGTTATCGTTAATGAGAGACATTTGTCGTATTTGATTGATTGTTAACTATTAAGATAAATGCTATCACCGGTTGCGTCGTACACAACCCGCCCGGCCCTGATGGTGACGGCGGCGATGTTCATTCCGGTGAAATAGGGTAAAAAGTCGGGGGTGTCGGCGTCGAGAATCACCATATCGCCTTGCTTTCCAGGCTCAATAGAGCCAATCATCCCGGCTCGGCCAATGGCAGCGGCGCCGTTGAGCGTCATGGCGGTAATTGCCTCTTCAACGCTCATATTCATGTAGATACAAGCCAGGGCGAATGTCAGCGGGATAGAGCCGCTACAACAACTGCCGGGATTCAAATCGGTAGCCAGGGCGACCGCACAACCGCTATCAATCATGCGCCGAGCCCGAGCGTAAGGTTCGCGCAGCGTGAAGGCCGTGAGCGGTAACAGTGTTGCCACTACTCCGGCGCGTGCCATGGCGTCGATACCCTCGTCGGAAGCATGCAGAAGATGGTCGGCCGAGAGGGCTCCAAGCTCGGCCGAAAGTTCGGCTCCACCGGTTGTCACAATCTCGTCGGCATGAATCTTGAGCGAAAAACCGATATCGCGAGCGGCCGTCAACAGCCGGCGTGACTGCTCGACGGTAAACACGCCTTTTTCACAGAATATGTCGCACGAGTGGGCCAGGTTCCTGTTTTTCACTTGGGGCAATACTTCGCTGATAATGAAATCAATATATCCGTCGGGATTGCCGGCCCACTCGGGCGGAACGGCATGCGCTCCGAGGAATGTCGCGGCGATATCCACAGGGTTCTCGGGCATGGCATTTATATCGGCCATTACCTGCAGCTGAAGCAGCTCTGTATCGAGGTCGAGGCCGTAGCCGCTTTTTCCCTCGACGGTTGTCACGCCCATTGCCGCCATGCGCCGAAGCAGAGCCAGCGTTTTGTGTGTCAGCTCGTCGCGAGTTGCAGCGCGAGTTGCTTTCATCGTGTTAACGATACCTCCACCGCGGTTCATTATCGACATGTAGGAGTCGCCGCGCAGGCGCCACCCGAACTCCTCGGGGCGCCATCCTCCAAAGACGAGGTGGGTGTGACTGTCGACGATTCCGGGCATGACCACGCGACCACGGGCGTCAATGTCGGTCCCGGAACCTAAATCGCCGCGCGACGGCCCGACATGGGTTATAATTCCATCCTCAACAACGACTTCGCTGCCAGGAAGGCGTTCGACGTTGGCCATATCACTCCCTGCCAGGGCGCTGTTGCCCCGGGGAGTGACAATCGTTGCGTTGTATATCCTCAGGCGGTTCATTCCATTATTCTTGCTTCAAGGACCTGCTCCATCGAGAAATCTTCAAGGCCAAGATAGTAGGCGGCGGTGTCGATAAGCGCCTCCATGGGCACCAGCCCGATTATTTCGCTGCCAACAATGCTTACGCCATACCTGCGAGCCTCGTAGCGCACCATTTCAAAGGCCTGATACAGAGCAGTTCGGGTATAGTCGGTCATATTGATTGAAACCTGAGCAATGCCGCGGTCGGCAAGCTCAACGCCCATCGCCTTGACGAAGCGAAGACCGCCGCCAATGTGGCGAATCTTTTTGGCAATCGCCTGGGCTATTTCAACATTGGGAGTGCTGAGATTGATGTTGTAGGCTACCAATGGCATACGGGCTCCGATAGCCACGGCACCGGCAGTCGGGTGACGCTCGGCGGGGCCGAAATCGGGTTTCCACTCGGGAAGATGTATCTTCTCGGCCATGCCCTCAAATTCGCCTTTGCGCACGGCGGCAAGGTTCTCGCGATGGGGTGCGGAGGCCGATTTTTCGTACAAGAATACCGGCAGATTGTGGTTTGCAGCGACTTTCTCGGCCACCTCCTTAGAGAGGGCTATCGCCTCCTCCATCGTGCAGCCTTTAATGGGGATAAAGGGAACCACGTCGGCGGCGCCCATGCGCGGATGCTGTCCTTGGTGCCGGGTCAGGTCGATTAGCTCGACCGCAACGCCAATCGCCTCGATAACGGCGTCGCGAAGGGCTTCGGGCTCGCCTACAACGGTGACAACCATACGGTTATGGTCCTCGTCGTTGCTATAATTCAGCAGTTTCACACCCTGACGGGCACGGAACGGCTCTACAATTTTGTCTATCTTTTCAAGGTCGCGCCCCTCGCTGAAATTGGGGACACACTCCATAATCTTTGTCCAAGCCATGATATTGATATTTTACGGTTATTTCAATGTTGATTTGATTATTTCATCGTCAACCACCTGGGGGATGGTGATGTGGTAGAAGTCGCTGTGGGAGCGGTTAAATAGCTCGGCCGTTTCCATTGCGTTGGGATTGCGTGCCCACGAACGGCGCGCCACGCCGCCCATGACATCCCAAAGCATAGCTGAGCGAAGAATCCGGTCAACTCGTTCACTGCCGTCAAGAACCATTCCAAAACCGCCGTTGATAGCCTTGCCGATACCGACGCCGCCACCATTGTGGAGCGCCACGAGGCTCATTCCGCGGGCACAGTTGCCGGCAAAACACTGCACGGCCATATCGGCCATCACGTTGCTGCCATCCTTGATGTTTGCCGTCTCGCGGAACGGGGAGTCGGTGCCGCTGACGTCGTGATGGTCGCGCCCGAGCATTATGGGGCCGACCTCGCCGTTGCGCACCATTTCGTTGAATTTCAGCGCTATATTCAGTCGGCCGAGTGCATCCTGATAGAGAATGCGTGCCTGGGTTCCAACCACGAGGTTGTTTTTCTCGGCATCACGTATCCAAACCCAGTTGTCCATATCCTGTCCGCGGCGCGTCGGGTCGATACACTCCATTGCGGCATGGTCGGTCTTGACCA
>JAFLTJ010000064.1 GCA_022510465.1 Muribaculaceae bacterium | reverse complement strand
GATTGTCAAACTATGGATGAGGTGTTCCGCAAGATAGCCCTTACCGCAAAACGCAGCGATTGATATGGGAATTTTCAGGTCATTGGTGGTTAAGGAAACCCTGCATGTTGTTCGCGACAAGCGCACGGTGCTTATCACTTTGATGATGCCGCTGGTGCTTCTTATCCTTTTCGGATTTGCCATTTCCACCGAAGTCAATAATATCCGGGTTGTTGCCGTGGTTGACAAGCATACGCAAGAAACCCGGCAAATGCTTCAACAACTTGCTGTCAATGAGTATCTGACGTTTGAGGGGCTGACAACCCATTCGGAAGTTGAAGCGCTACTTAAAACCGGGAAGGCCGACGCTGCCGTTTATCTTCACGGCGATAACGGCAAGGTAAATTCGCAGATTGTTGTCGATGCTTCCAATCCAAACCTTGCGCAGACCTATTCGGTTTATATTCAGGGAGCGATGTCGGGCAACCTTGACGGCCCTGTACTGACCCATACGCTGTATAATCCTCAGTTGAAAAGTGCCTACAACTTTGTGCCGGGCGTTATGGGGATGATTTTCATACTTGTCTGTGCCATAATGACTTCTGTCTCCATTGTTAGCGAAAAGCAATCGGGCACCATGTCTCTGCTGATTGTATCACCGGTAAAGCCTTATACGATTATTTTTGGCAAACTCGTGCCATACTTCATGCTGTCGTGCATACTTTTGGCCGTAATGCTGACGATGTCGTACACGGTGCTGGGGCTGCCGTTTTCGGCAAATTTTCTGAATGTGGTTCTCGTTTCAATTGTTTACATCACCCTGGCACTTGCCATCGGGCTGCTTGTGTCGACACTTGTAGATACACAGGTGTCGGCGCTGCTCGTTTCGGCCGTAATTTTCATGCTTCCGGTAATACTGCTATCGGGAATGATTTTCCCCATAAGCAATATGCCGGCTATCTTGCAATGGGTTTCATGTATAATTCCGGCCCGATGGTATATAGAGGCGATGCGTAAACTTATGGTGCAGGACCTCCCCCTGAGTTATGTGTGGTCAGAATTGATGATTCTTGCAGGAATGGCAGTGGTTGTGCTGGGAGTTGCAGTGAAAAAATTTAACAAAATTAGATGATGCTAAGGATATTAAAAGCGCTGCTCAAAAAGGAGCTGATACTGATGCGGAAAAATCCTTTTATTCCCCGCATCATAATTGCTATGCCCATAATGATAATGTCGGTTATCCCGCTGGTAGCCACCCTTGAAGTGAAAGATGTTGGCGTTGTTGTGATTGATAATGACCGTTCGCAACTTTCCAATGAAATAATAGCCGACTTAGCTTCGACGGGTTTTCTGAAAATTGAGGGGGTTGCCGGGAATCAAAGCCGGGCGATAGGGTATATCGAGGCCGGAAAGGCGGATGTGATTCTTACTATTCCTGAAAATTATTCAAAGGATTTCGGGAAGGTCAATATCGACGCCAACGGAGTGAATGCGACAAAAGGAATGCTCGGTGCCAATTACGTGGCGCAATCGTTGATGAATACCTTGGCGCAATACCAGAGAGCGAATGCAATCGACATTCCATTGGCGTCAACAAGTGTTGTCAATCGCTTTAATCCGACGCTTGATTTCAAAAACTATATGATTCCGGCGCTTATAGTGGTGCTTCTTATCATTATCTGCGGTTTTCTGCCTACGCTGAATATCGTGAGTGAAAAGGAGGAAGGTACTCTCGACGCTATGAATGTCACCCCCGTAAGTAAATTTACTTTCGTAATATCGAAGCTGATTCCTTACTGGGTGGCCGGAGTGATAGTGGTAACGATAGGAATGTTGGTCGGTTGGGCTGTTTATGGCCTTACGCCTATGGGGAATATTTTGCTTATCTATCTCGCCACCATTATTTTCAGCCTGGTGATGTCGAGTCTCGGCGTCTGGATAGCAAACCGGTCATCGACTATGCTTCAAAGCATTTTTGTAATGTTTGCCTTTATTATGGTCTTTCAACTTATGGGAGGACTGTTTACGCCCATTCACTCTATGCCCGACTGGGCCCAGTGTATCACCTACGCCATTCCTCCGCGATATTTCATTGAAATCATGAGGTCGGTTTATCTCAAAGGCACTACATTAGACGGCCTTTTGCTCCAATTCGGTGCCTTGAGCGCTTTTGCTCTCGGCCTTTCGCTTGTCGCCGCCCGCTCCTACAAAAAACAAAGTTAATCTTTGTGGATTGAAAGAAATCGGGGTGGGCGAAGCCCGGAGCGATGGGCGGTTGATGACTTTGTGGAGATGATGCGGGAGGATAAAGTAAATTTATGGGGGATTGGAATTAAATATTATTTGTAAATTTGCGGCCTAATATTTAATTTATCAGCTTATGTATAACAACAATAATGGAGTTAACATTACGCCCGGAATTATAAAGGCGGTAGTGTGGAGCGTGTTAGGCTTGGTGTTTTTTATAGTGGCAATGGCATTCATTCGCCCCTGGTATAACGTGTGGTCGCAGGAGATGGAGGGTAAAGCCGAGTTTGCAAAGGCCGAGCAGAATAGAAAGATAAAGATTGAGGAGGCAAAGGCAAATTTGGAGGCCGAGAAACTGAACGCGCAGGCCGAAATAGAGCGAGCCAAGGGTGCCGCTGAGGCAATCAGAATAGAGAACGGGAGCATTACGCCTACCTACATTCAGTATCTATGGGTCAGACAGCAGTCGGATTTGAGCGACAAAACCGTGATATACGTACCAACCGAAACCAATCTCCCAATCTTGGAGTCAACGAGGGGGCTCACGAATCAGAATCAATAAAAGCTGAAATAAATGTCGGAAAACAGACACTACACGGGCCTTACCGAGGATGAGGTTGCGGAGAGCCGCCGGCTGAACGGGAGCAATCTCCTGACGCCGCCCCAAAAGGAATCGTTGTTAATGCGGTTCCTCAAGAAGTTTGGCGACCCGTTAATAGTCATACTGATTATAGCCGGAGCGCTTTCGGTAGGAATCTCTTGTTATGAATATTGGGGATTGGGCAAGAGTGGAAGTGTGTTTTTCGAGCCGATTGGGATTTTTGTGGCAATCCTTCTCGCTACCGGATTGGCTTTTATCTTTGAAGTGAAGGCCGACCGTGAATTTGCAGTGCTAAACCAGGTTAACGATGACGAACCAGTAATGGTGATTCGCAACGGCAATGCGATACAGATAGCAAAGAAGGATGTTGTTGTTGGCGACATAGTGTTGCTAAATACCGGTGATGAAGTTCCTGCCGACGGGGAGCTATTGGAGGCTGTTTCGCTCAATATCGATGAGTCGACATTGACCGGGGAGCCGATAAGTAGAAAATCTGTCGAAATGAACTCAGAGGATTCTGAATCAACGTTTCCCCAAAATCATGCAATGCGTGGCACCAAGGTAATGGAGGGTCATGGCGTCATGCGGGTATATGCGGTTGGCGACAATACTGAAAATGGAAAGGTTTATGAAGCGGCACAGATTGATGATGGCGTCAAAACGCCGCTTAACGAGCAGCTTGACGGCCTTGGCCGACTAATCACATTTGCCTCCTACGGAATTGCGGCCGCAGTAGTTATAGGCCGGTTGTTGATGTATTTTATTGATAGCGACGGGTTTAACTGGGTTGAATTTATTGCGTATGCATTGGAATCGCTGATGATTGCCGTTACTCTGATTGTAGTTGCAGTTCCCGAGGGATTGCCTATGGCGGTGACATTGTCACTGGCCTATTCGATGCGAAGTATGTTGAAAACCAACAATCTGGTGAGACGATTACATGCGTGCGAAACTATGGGTGCAACTACGGTTATCTGTACCGACAAGACCGGAACGCTGACTCAAAACCAAATGCAGGTTTCCAAAAGCAAATTTAGCCGATATGATGAACTGCTGTATGAGGGAATAGCTATAAATTCGACTGCCGAACTTGATACGTCAGGCCCCCGAACCGTGGTGTTGGGAAATCCAACCGAGGGAGCGTTGCTGCTGTGGCTCAAAGACCGCGATGTTGACTACAAGGAGCTTCGTAAAAAGGCAGAGCGAGTGGCCGAGGTTCCGTTTACAACCGAGCTTAAATACATGGCAACGGTGGTGCAATCGGCTTCAGGTAAGCGAATATTGTACGTCAAGGGGGCTCCCGAGATTGTATACTCGATGAGCCGTGATGGAGTAGGTGTAACCAACGATGATATAGAGACTGAGTTGCTTGAGTATCAGAATCAGGGAATGCGAACCTTGGGATTTGCCTACAGGGAGGTTGGTGATGATGAGACTGTCATAGCGGGCGGGCGGATTGTTGTCAATGATTTGTTATTCTTGGGCTTTGTTGCCATATCCGACCCCGTGCGGGCCGATGTTCCCGATGCGGTCAAGGAGGTGGTCAACGCAGGTATCAAAGTAAAGATAGTTACCGGGGATACCGTTGGAACGGCCAAAGAAATAGGGCGCCAAATAGGTCTGTGGAATAATGATACCGATGGTGAACGTAATATTATCACCGGAAGCGAGTTTGCCCTCTTGACCGACGAGCAGTTAAATGAACGGATTGACGATTTAAAGATAATAGCGCGGGCACGGCCGATGGATAAAAAACGGATTGTTGAGGCGTTGCAGGCGCGCAATGAAGTTGTCGCTGTAACCGGCGATGGAACCAACGATGCACCTGCGCTTAAGACGGCCCACGTCGGTCTCTCGATGGGCGACGGTACGTCGGTGGCCAAAGAGGCCTCGGATATTACCATTATCGACAACTCGTTTACATCAATAGGCCGGGCAGTGATGTGGGGGCGTTCCCTGTACAAGAATATACAGCGGTTTATTTTGTTTCAGATGACAGTCAATGTGGTGGCATGTATAGTAGTGTTGGTAGGCGCGTTTATGGGGATGCAGTCGCCGCTGACGGTAACGCAGATGCTGTGGGTCAATCTGATTATGGATACATTTGCAGCGATGGCGCTGGCGTCATTGCCTCCTACAAGGTCGGTTATGAGTGAAAAGCCGCGGTCGCGCACGGCATTTATAATCAGTCGCCCCATGTGGGTCTCGATTATAGGGGTGGGCGGAATATTTTTCCTGTTATTGCTGGGTATACTGTACTACCTTGGACATGCCGAAATCACGTGTTTGCCTGATATGCTGACGGTTTCAACCGGGAGATATACGGGATTGAGCCAGTATGAGCAGACACTGTTTTTCACAATATTTGTATTCCTCCAATTTTGGAATATGTTTAATGCCAAGGCTTTTGCAACCGGTCGTTCTGCGTTCCATTTCAGAAATTGCAACGGCTATATCGTTATTGCTTTGAGTATAATTATAGGGCAGATATTAATAGTAACCGTCGGTGGAGAATTGTTTAATGTCGAGCCATTGAAACTTGTCGACTGGGCTATAATTATAGTCGGGACCTCGCCTGTAGTCGCAATAGGCGAGATTGTCAGAATCCTGTCGGCTCGGCGTGGGCCGGCTCACTTGCCGCGGCGCATCTCAATCTCCTGATTTATGTCACGCCCTTTTCCGAGTAAGATTTTTGAGGTGAAAGCTCTGATAAATCCGGTACCATAGCCAACTATCTGAATGACTCCGGCCGGCAGAGCGAGCATTGCAATCCGCACAGAGCGCGTTTGCCGCCATGCGTCGCAAAACAAGGCCAACAGGTACACTCCGATAGGGAGCAGCCACAATGGAGATACAAATATTGACAGAAGTAATAAAGCGATAGCGATGATAACAGCAATTGCAGGAAGGGTGTGGACAACCTTGAGCGAGTCGGGATACAGAAGTTTGAGCGTTATGCGCGACATGCCGAAGACGTGTACCTGCCTGAAAAATTTCACGAAATCAATGCGGCGCTTGTGGTAGACGTATGCATCCCTAATCAGGCCTATAGAGAAACCGGCCTGACGAACGCGCGTTGACATATCTATATCCTCGCTGAACATTTCCCTAAAGCCTCCTACGGTCTGCCAAACGCGCCTGGAGTAGCCCATGTTGAATGTTCGTGGGACAAATTTCTCCATTTGAATTTTTCCGCCACGAATACCTCCGGTTGTCAGAAATGAAGTCATCGCATAATTTATAGCCTTTTGAGTAGGGGAGAACGAGGCGTGGGCTGCATCGGGTCCTCCGAAGCAGTCAAGCGGCTCTCGCTCAAGGGCTGCCGACAGCGTTGTAAAATAGGAGGCCGGAATCATACAATCGCTGTCAAAAAAGATGAAGTAACTGCCGGCGGCACGTTCCATGCCGTAGTTGCGAGCAATTGAACGCCCCTCGTTTGATTTGTATAAATATTTCACATCTATTGTCGAAGAATATTTTTCAACAATATCGCGACATGGAATCGTGGAGCCATCCTCGACTATGACGACCTCAAAGTCGTTATTGGTTTGTTCAGAGAGGCTTTTCAGCAAGTCTTCAATCTCATCGGGCCTGTTATAGACCGGAATTATAATGGAATAGCGGGGCATATAGCGTGTTGTTTGGATTATTGGAATCAAAGGCAGGTTTAGTCCATACGGGATTTATAGTCCTCGTATGTGTACCGTCGCAAAAATTCAATCGAGCCGTCGGTTTTCACCAAAGCTATTGACGGGTGTTCAATACCGTTAAACATTGTTGTTTTCACGTTTGTATAGTGATTCATGTCTTCAAGCGTCAGACGCTCACCGCTTTTTAGCGGGTGGTCAAAATGCCAGTCACCAACAAAATCGCCGCTGAGACAGGAATTGCCACCCAGCCGATAGGCGAAAGTGCGGTTGGTAGGGGAGACGCTTTCTGATATGGCCGGCTTGTAGGGCATTTCAAGCGTGTCGGGCATGTGGCAAGCAAAGGAGGCGTCGATTATAGCTGTCTTTACGCCGTGATTCTCGACCACGTCGACCACCGACGTCAGTAAATCTCCAGTTCTCCACGTGAATGCGCTGCCCGGTTCCAGTATTACTTTAATCCATGGATAGCGGCCACGGAAATCATTCAGCAGAGAGACAAGAAGGTCAATATTGTAACCTTGGCGAGTCATCAAATGTCCACCACCCATATTGACCCATTTAATTTGTGGTAAGAGGTGCCCGAATTTCGATTCAAATGCCTCGAGTACCAATTGCAGGTCCTCGGCCGAACTTTCGCACAGGGCGTGAAAATGTAATCCCTCAATTCCCTCCGGAAGCTTGTTGCCTATCATTTCAGCCGTGACGCCGAAACGCGACCCCGGCAGCATGGGGTTGTATATATCTGTCTCGATTACCGAGCATTCGGGGTTTACTCTCAATCCCGTCGAAGTGTTGTAACGCGCCGCTACATCCTTAAAGCGAGCCCATTGATTGAGCGAATTGAACGTTATATGGGTTGACAGCCGGCAGAACTCATCTATCGTTGCCTCGGTGTAGGCCGGGCAGTAGCTGTGGGCCTCGCCACCAAGAGTTTCCGTACCGAGCCGTAGTTCATTGAGCGAGCTGGCCGTAAAATCGCGATTATACCGGGCTATTATCGGGAAAGAGCGCCACAGCGCGTTGGCCTTGAATGCCATAATGATGTTTACGCCCGCAAGGCGCTCAACGCTATTTATTATTTCTAAATTACGGCATAGCCTATCCTCGTAGACTACATAGCAGGGGGTTGGTATTTCGTTTATCTTCATCTACTTTGTAATAATGAATTTGGCATATCTGAGCATCAGCAGCTTCTCGCCCAGCTCGTCAAAATTGACCAATATACGGGCGTCGGCAAGGGATGTGTCGATTTTGACAATAACTCCGCGCCCGTGGGTAAGGTGAACAATGCGCTGCCCGGTTGAAAGCTCGTTTACGGTGTGGGTTTGATATTCGTTGTTGTTGCCGTTGACCTGCGGAGCGCTTGCCGGCGCCTTGTAGGCAATGGGCTGTCGTTGAAATCGCGGGGCCGGCTCCGCTTCGCGACGATTTGTTGCCGCCGGTCGTGCCGATTGAAAACTCGGCCGCCGGATAGTTGCATTGGGTTGTGCATTGTCGGCAATGGTCGGCGTGCCGTTAATAAATTTCAGATTCTCGGGCCCTATGTCGCGAATGAACCGCGATGGAGAGCATGACGCGGTCTGGCCGTTGCGCATACGCGTGCGGGCGTAGGTCATCATGCAATATCTTTTGGCTCGCGTGATAGCCACGTATAGCAGTCGGCGTTCCTCCTCTATCTCGGCAAGCGACCCGCTGCTCAGCGCCGATGGGAATAAATCTTCCTCAACCCCAACAATAAACACGTTGGCAAATTCCAACCCTTTTGCCGAATGGACCGTCATCAATGTCACCCGATTGTTGTCATCGACGTCGTCATCGCTATCCTGGTCGGTGGCGAGAGAGATTTGGGCCAGGAATGAAGCCATCGACAGGTCCTCGTTACCCTCTTCAAGCCGAGTGGCTACAAAATCTTTAGCGCTGTATTCAAGCTCCTGTAGGTTCTCCTGCTTAGAGATACTTTCGGGTGTAGAGTCGGTCATTAATGACGATAGGAGCTTGGTTTCGGATATTATTCGGCGGGCAAGCGTAAAAGCATCCTCCCCGGCATTGTTGGCCTCCAAGAAGCTGCCAATCAACTGCCTGAAACTGTTGAGCTTGTTGATTGTACCACGATTCAGCCCCGGATTATCGCTGTCAACCGACGTGATAACGCGCCACAGCGAGACGTTGCGCTCCATTGCCGACGCTGTAAGTTTGGCAACCGTAGTGTCTCCGATTCCGCGCGCCGGGGTATTGATGACACGCCGCAATGCCTCGTCATCATTATGGTTTACAGCCAGCCTGAAATAGCACACGGCGTCTTTGACCTCCTTACGCTGGTAGAACGACAAGCCGCCATAGATGCGGTAAGAGATATTTCGTTTCCTTAGAAACTCTTCGAGGATGCGGCTTTGGGCATTCGTTCGGTAGAGAATTGCAAATTCGCTGTATGGGTCATGGTTGGTCGCTTTCAGTCGGGCAATAGCGTTGGCAACGATGTAGCTCTCCTCGTAAGCGCTGCTCGCCTGGCTCAGCTCAATTTTGCGCCCCGATTTTGCTGTCGAAAACACATTTTTGGGTATCTGCTGCGTGTTTTTTGCAATGAGAGAGTTGGCAGCGTCGAGGATAGCCTGAGTTGAACGGTAATTCTGTTCAAGTTTAAACGTTTGGAGTCCCGGCAGAGTATTCCCCAGACGAAGTATATTAGCGATATTTGCTCCGCGAAAAGAATATATGCTTTGAGCGTCGTCGCCAACTACGCTTATGTTCCCTTTCTCGCGGGCAAGCGTCGTGACTATCAAGTTTTGAGCAAAATTTGTATCCTGGTATTCATCTACAAGGATATATTGGAAAAAATCGCGGTAGCGCTGTGCAATCTCCGGATTGTCGCGGAATAGCAGATTGGTATACACAAGCAGGTCGTCAAAATCCATCGCACCCGCAACTCGGCACCGCAACTGATAGTTCTCGTAAATTTTCACCGTCATCGGACGATTCACTTTTGCGTCATAATCCATCAGCGATTTGTCGGCAGCATACATTTTTGGCAATATTAGCGCGTTCTTAGCTGTTGAAATCGCCGATGCCACCGTCGTCACCTTGTAGGTCTTTTCATCGAGACCCATCTCGCGAATTATGATTTTCAGCAGCGAGCGCGAGTCAGCTGCGTCATATATGGTGAAATTGCTGTTGAAACCTATTGCTTCGGCGTTATAACGCAAGATTCGGGCAAAAATAGAGTGAAAGGTTCCCATCCACAATTTTGATGCAACCTCGTCGCCCACAAGCGGGACAATACGCTCGCGCATTTCGCGCGCGGCTTTGTTGGTAAACGTCAGGGCCAGAATGCGCCTCGGGTCATATCCCTGTTTTATCAGATGAACTATTTTGTAGGTCAGCACACGGGTTTTCCCCGAGCCGGCGCCGGCAATTACCAAGGCCGGCCCGTCAAGATATTCAACCGCCTTTCGTTGAGCCTCATTAAGTTGTGACAGATATTCCTCCATTCAGTTCCTTCAAATTTCATCCAAAGTTACAACATTTTTATAACATCGCCAATTTTTGGTTCATTGTTCATGTGCTTTCAGGAAAACCCGGGGTTCTGTTTGGCGTGGGAGTGGCAGTTTCCAAAAAAAATTGTAACTTTGCGACATGGGACGACTGATGGCAATTGATTATGGTCGAAAACGGTGTGGAATCGCCGTTACCGACCCTCTGCAGATTGTTGCAACGGCGCTTGCAACGGTGCCTACCGCCTCGCTCGCCGGCTTTGTCAAAGACTACCTCTCGCGCGAGACTGTTGACGAAATCATCGTTGGCGACCCTAAAATGATGAATGGGGAGCCATCAGAGTCGGTGAGATACATCATCCCGGGCATTAATCGTCTCAAAAAAGAGATTGGCGATACCGTCAGGATTGTGTTTTTCGACGAGCGCTTTACATCCACGCTCGCCCACCGTGCCATGATTGACTCTGGAGTCAGGAAAATGGCACGGCGAGACAAAGACTCGGTTGACCGCATCGCTGCAACAATCATTTTGAACGGCTATCTTGAAAGTCGTAATATGTTAGGAAACAGATAAAAACGATATAAAGTGAAACTTCCGATTTATCTATACGGGCATCCCGTACTTCGAGCCGAGTCAAAGGAGATTGACCCGAGCTATCCCGAGTTGAAAAAGCTCATCGAGGACATGTATGAAACGATGTATGTTTCAGAGGGTGTGGGCCTTGCCGCCCCCCAGATAGGCCGCAACGACCGCATTGTGGTGATTGACGCCGACCCGATGAAAGAAAACTTTCCCGAGCTGGAAGGTCGTCGGTTAACGCTGATAAACCCTAAGATAGAAATTCTTGATGGCGAAACTGTTACGTGTAGCGAGGGCTGCCTGAGCCTCCCGGGCCTGAGCGAAAATGTGACCCGAGTGGAACATATCCGTCTGACGTGGGTTGATGAGGAATTCAATCCCCACGAGGAGGAAATTTCGGGTTTTTTGGCAAGAATAGTTCAGCACGAGTGTGACCACCTTGACGGAAAGGTGTATATCGACCATGTTTCGCCAATCCGCAAGCAGCTGATTAAACGCAAGCTGAATAATATTGTCGAGGGGAAAGTCAGAACCGATTATCCGGTGAAAACTACTCCTCGCCGCCGCAAATAAATTGAACAACAACTAAACCATACCTATGGCTGACGATAAGAAAGTAATATTCTCAATGGTGGGAGTGTCAAAGACCTATCCGCCACAAAAACAAGTGCTTAAAGATATCTATCTCTCTTTCTTTTATGGAGCGAAGATAGGCATAATCGGTTTGAACGGTTCGGGTAAATCTTCATTGTTGAAGATTATCGCGGGCCTCGACAAAGATATACAGGGCGAGGTCGTGTTTTCGCCCGGTTACAGTGTGGGTTACTTAGAGCAGGAGCCACAACTTGACCCCGATAAGACGGTTATTGAGGTTGTGCGCGAAGGAGTGCAGCCCATTATGGACCTGCTGGCCGAATATGACGCCGTTAACGCTATGTTTGCCGACCCAGACGTGCTTGATGACCCCGATAAAATGGATGCGGTAATCAACCGTCAGGCCGAGCTCCAG
>JAFLTJ010000063.1 GCA_022510465.1 Muribaculaceae bacterium | reverse complement strand
AGCCAAGCCGGTTTGAATATGATGTGTGAGCAGGCTTATATTAAAGAAGCGCCACTGACTCAAAATTTTATTCGCCAGCTTCATAAGGTATTATTGCGCGAGAATTATACGGTTTACAAAAATCTTCCGGGTGGCTCTACGACAAGCTATGTGGTCCATGCCGGGCAATATAAAACGCGGCCCAACAGTGTCATCACGCGTTACGGCAATCGATTTGACTACGCGTCACCCGAGGAGACTCCGGCGTTAATGACCGACTTGGTTGATTGGTATAACGAGGCCGAAAAATCGGGAAACCACACTCCCGTGGAGTTAGCGGCGTTATTCCACTACCGCTATATTCGCATTCATCCTTTTGAGGATGGAAACGGCCGAGTTGCCCGACTGATGGTAAATTATATACTTGCAAGACACGGCTGGCCAATGATAGTTGTTAGAAGTAGAAACAAATATCATTACTTAGAAGCTCTTCGTCAAACAGACCAAACCGTGGGGAATACACCATCAAATGGGGCCCACGCAAGTAAACGCGAGATTGGTAAATTTATAACCTATCTTAAAGGACTTATTGCGACCGAATTAAAATATTACATTGATTTTGTGGAAGAAACTTCGCCAAATGTTTGGTGGTTTGACGGTCAAAAAATTGTTTTTAAATCTAATTCGGGTCCTAAGATATTAGATGAGATAAATTCTGAACCTGATATTACAATCGATGAATTAAGCAAACGAGTAGGCATTGTTCCTCGCGCTGTCAAACGACTAATCAAGAATATGACCGAAAAGGGTTATATTCAGCGAATTGGCAGTGACAAGAATTGGTATGTCTTCGCTACTCAATCAATTTAGGCGTCACGACGCTTCGGTTTAAAACGTAGGGGCGACGGAGGAGAGGATGTTGACGGTTTATTGCGACAAACTGTTAATTGGCAATACCTTTGACGATATTCTCAATAACGTTGTCCGAGGGGTTTATTGCCACAATTTCCCCCTGAGGGTCAATTAAATAGCTATTGTGACCGCTTTTAAGGTGATAAAGGTTTTCAAGCATCTCCCTATTATCGGAAGAAACGTTTACATGCGTTCCCGCGCTTAAATTATCAACTCGCTTGATTTGCTCAAACAATTTTGCCTTGCTATCCATATTCAATGCAAGCAATGATAATTTTTCTTTCCCTAACATCGAAGCCATCGCTTCAAAACGATTGACATTTATCCGAGATTCCGGATTGGTCGATTCCCAAAATGTCAGTATCACATATCGGCCTTTCATCTGTTCAAGCGACACCGTCTCTCCGGTGCTTGCTGCAACTGTAAACAGCGGGGCTTTATACCCTTCCATTGAATCAAAAACTCGCTCGGTGTGAGCCGATACTGTTAAAAGAAATGCGGCGAAGAGCGCAATGATAGTCATTGATTTCTTCATTATTCTGCTTCTTAGTTTCTACTTCAGGTCATCATTGTCCATCTGTCACAGATGTCGCCGACGACCTCGCCGATTTTCGGCTTCATGCGCCTGCTATCGTGCCGACGCATCATCATTTGACGCCGCAAAGATACTAAATCAAAACCGCCTTGTCAAGCCTTTCTGCCCTGTATGCCACCGTTTTACGCATCTACACCCCTCGCAAACCCACTGATAAAGCCGGGTTCAGCGCAGTTGTTAAATATTTTAAAATTATGTTATACAACATAATTTCGCCGCTATTGTCCGGTATATTCCGATTCTCTGAGAACGTTTTGATTGGTATAAAACTCGGGAGAAAGAACCTGTTCAAGGGTTGTTTCGGGATGCAGAGCCATATATTTTTTCAGAATGCGATAACCCACATACCCTCCTATCTGCCCGGGTGCATCCTGATGTATCATCGGTGCACCGGGCGACGGCAGAACAAGACGGTCGCCAACTGTAGGGTCTGTGGAAAATAGCAATTGGTCGGCAACAAGCTTATTCCAGATATTCTTTTCATTATCCTCAGCCCATTCAAGTTGTTGCGGCGCGAAATTCAGAACCTCGGCAATATCGGCATTCTCAATCGTCATCATCTGCGCCATTGCAATAGCCCCGCTATGAAGCATTCTGGCGAGCAACGTCGACGTTTCGCTATGAGTGTAGGGATAGTTGATACCAACCATTGCCTCAACGATATTGTATGGCAACCGGCGCGGAGTTTTAGCCGTGCGCTTATATTCTGGCATACCGTTATATCCGTCAAAGCTATAGCCCAAATAATGATTCAGAGCAACCAGCATCACCGAGTCAACCATATAAATCGAGCGGTCGTAGGGGGAGATAACTCCATACATTTCAGGAATATGTATAGCCGGCAATTCCTGTTTGAGCCTTGAAAACGCCCTGCTTGTCGCCGCGTTGACCGAATCAAGCGTCGCCGCGGGGAACAATTCATCCACCGCCGGCGAAAACATTGTTGTCACAGGCCGGCCGGCATAATCCAGCAGTACAGCCTCGTCGGTCAAATCTGCATTATAGACCGCCGACAATGCAACCAGCCCCTCCCGCATCGAATCGATACATTCCTTCCGCTGCTCTAAAGTCAAAGAGGGATAATGATGAATACTCTTGTAAATAGGCTTAATTTTGACCTCTATCCGCGCAGCCTCATCCTGTTCATCATTCAAAGCCTCGCGCGAATCCTTTTGCCGGCAACCCGAAACTGCCGACAATGCCAAAACACAAATTAAAAATGCTAAATGCCTTGTCATTATTGCAACTACAATTACCTAAACATATCCGAAACACGCTTAAGTGCATCCACAAACCGGTCGGCCTCCTCCTGCGTGTTGTACATGCCGAATGACGCCCTGACTACCCCCTCTACTCCAAGAGAGCGCATCAGCGGCTGCGCGCAGTGATGACCGGTTCTGACGGCAATTCCAAGTTTGTCAAGCAGCATCCCGGTATCGTAATGATGGATATTTCCAACAAGGAACGATATGACAGCCGCCTTTCCCGGAGCGGTTCCAAATATCCTTATATCAGGAATTTCGGCCAACAGTCGCTCCGTTGTATATTTAAGCAGGAATTCCTCGTGAGCGGCAACTCTATCTATCCCTTTTTCAGTAAGATAATCAATAGCAACTTTCAATGCCGCAATACCTACAAAATCGGGAGTACCGGCCTCAAATTTGAACGGGAGCTCAGCAAATGTTGTTTTTTCAAACGAAACGCTCTCAATCATCTCTCCACCACCCTGATATGGCGGCATTGACTCTAATAAATGACGCTTGCCATACAGCACTCCAATCCCGGTGGGACCATACATCTTGTGGGATGAGAATACATAAAAATCTGCATCAAGAGCTCTGACGTCAACCTTCAGGTGGGCCACAGCCTGGGCACCGTCAACAAGCACCGGAACTCCCCGGCTATGGGCATGACGGATTATCTCCTTGACCGGATTAACCGTTCCGAGCACATTCGATACATGTGCAACCGCAACCAAGCGTGTTCGCTCGCTGAATAATGAGCGAAACGCGTCGAGATTCAACTGCCCTGTGGAATCTATCGGTACAACCTTGATAATTATACGTTTGCGACGTTGTAGCAACTGCCAGGGAACTATGTTTGCATGATGTTCCATCGCCGTCAGAATAATCTCATCGCCGTCATCCAGAGCGCCGCCATAGCTTGATGCAACAAGATTAATCGACTCGGTTGTTCCTCGCGTAAAAATTATCTGGTCAGAAGATTCAGCATTCAAAAAGTCGGCAACCCGTTGACGGGCAGCTTCTTGAAGATTTGTCGCCTCCTGAGATAACGTATGCACTCCGCGATGCACATTTGCCTTTGTCGTGTAATAACTTTGAACTATGGCATCAACCACTTGCCGAGGCGTTTGCGTGGTGGCCGTGTTGTCAAGATACACCAGCCTGCGGTTGTATATCTCCCTTTCAAGAATTGGGAAATCCTTCCTAATTTGCCATATATCAAGTTCTTTGCCCATTATTGATTCTTGGATTGTAAGTTGCAACCGTCACAAAAATTCTCGCCGGCAAACCGCCGGTCAACCAAATGCCTTAGGCGGTCTCTGAGACCGTCAATCTTGACATTGTCAATCACGTCAACCATAAACGCTTGCATCAGCATTACACGCGCATCGGCAGCCGGAATACCTCGGGTCTGCATATAAAACAAAGCATCATTATCCAGCTGTCCGGTCGTTGCGCCGTGGCTACACTTGACATCATCGTTATATATCAGCAGACGGGGCGTGGCATGCATCCGGGCCGACGGTGACGCTATAATATTTCGATTTGTCTGATAAGCCTCGGTAAACGGAGCCTGTTCAGTCACCAATATTTCTCCCTCAAACACACCCGACGAGTCATCGTCAACAACATATTTAAAGAGCTGATTACTACGACATCGGGGAGCAAGATGATTAACGTGGGTACAGTTGTCGACATGCCTGTTGTCGCTGTTTATCGCCATCCCGTTAAGCGTTGCTACAGCGTTGGTTCCACGCAGATTAACAACATAATCATTGCGGGTTTTTCCGCATGTAAGAGTAACGCTCGTCAGTCCGAACTCGCTATTTTCGGCCTGGTCGACCGTTACCGACGACACTCGCGTTGTATTCATGCTCGATTCCTCTATTTCACACAGGTCAAAACGAGCATTGCGGCCCATAGCCACCTCCACCGTCTGATTTATCAGATAGTCATGCGTCTGGTCTTGTGTGTGGTCACACGTAAGCAACTGTAACTGAGAATTTTCCTCAAGCACAATCAACACTCGCCGGGTCACGGTCAGCGAAAACGGAGCGCTGAGAATATTAATCAGCTGTAACGGCCGTTCCAATATCACATCCTTGGCTATATGGATAAAAACACCGTCTTGCGCAAGAAGGTCATTGAGCGCACGCATAGGCGTCATTGCCGCGATTTTGCCATAATAACGGGCCACAAGTTCCGGATACTCCTCGGCAGCCCGGCGCAGCGACATCATAGTGACTCCGGCCGGAAAACTATTATTACGCGACGCTGTAAACTCATCATTGACAACGAATGCCTGCAACGGAGTCATATTGGGCACCCCGCAACGCAACGTGGCCGCAAGGTTAACCGGAATTGCCACGCGAGCCAAATTCACACCGCGGTCAGGAGCAAACCACTCCCCTATCGGCGATTTTTCATAATCGGCCGTGCGGCGGTTGGGCAAAGTCATCCCGTCAAGCAACTCGCGAGCCTGTTCCCGGCAAACATTCAGCACCCCGGCCGAATTGGTATTCACCAGCTCCTTGTTCGCGTCATACAAATCCAAATATTGCTTCAAAGAGGAATCCATTATATCCACTGTTTACTCTTGGTCAATCTGTTGTTTAATCCAGTCATATCCACGTTCCTCCAATTCCAGAGCAAGCTCAGGGCCGCCGGTGTGGACTATGCGCCCCTTATACAGAATATGAACAATATCCGGCTTTATGTAGTCAAGCAATCGTTGATAATGGGTTATCACGATTGTCGCATTATTCTCCGATTTTAAAGCATTTACGCCTCCGGCAACAACGCGCAAGGCGTCAATGTCAAGACCACTGTCGGTCTCGTCAAGAATAGACAGCCTGGGCTCCAGCACAGCCATCTGAAAAATCTCGTTCCGCTTTTTTTCGCCACCCGAGAATCCTTCGTTAACCGACCTCGACGCAAGCTTATTGTCAAGCTCTACAATAGCACGCTTCTGCCTCATCATTTTCAGGAAATCACCGGCCCCTATCGGCTGTTCACCCAAATACTTACGCTTGGCATTAACGGCCGCCCGCATAAAGTTGACCATCGACACTCCCGGAATCTCCACCGGATACTGGAACGACAGAAACAATCCCTCGTGCGCGCGATTTTCGGGGGGCAATTCAAGCAGATTTACGCCATGAAAATCAACGCTGCCCTCGGTGACTGTAAACACAGGATTCCCGGCCAACACCTCGCTTAGAGTAGACTTTCCCGAGCCGTTAGGACCCATTATAGCGTGAACCTCACCCTCGCGAACTGTAAGATTTACACCCTTCAATATCTCCTTGCCCTCTACCGAGGCATGCAGATTTTTTATTTCCAACAGTATATCTTTCATTTCTTGATTGTTTATCAATTATCCAACTCCGCCCTCCAATGTCACAGCCAGCAGGCGCTGAGCCTCAACCGCAAACTCCATGGGCAGCTTGTTCATAACCTCCTTTGCATAACCATTGACAATCAGAGCCACAGCATCTTCGGTCGGAATACCGCGCTGATTGCAATAAAACAGCTGGTCCTCCGATATTTTAGAAGTCGTTGCCTCATGTTCAACAATCGCCGTTTCATTCTGAATATCAATGTACGGGAACGTATGCGCGCCACAAGTCGAGCTAAGCAAAAGGCTGTCACACTGAGTATAATTTCTTACACCATCGGCCTTTGGCGCCACCTTTACCAACCCTCGATAGCTATTCTGACTATATCCGGCCGAGATACCCTTTGACACGATTGTAGAACGCGTCTTCCGCCCCAAATGTATCATTTTGGTACCGGTATCGGCCTGCTGGCGGTTATTTGTCACCGCCACCGAATAAAACTCTCCAACCGAGCCCTCGCCGGCAAGAATACACCCGGGATATTTCCATGTTATCGCCGACCCGGTTTCAACCTGGGTCCACGTCAATCGGCTGTAGTCACCACGACATAAGCCGCGCTTGGTCACAAAGTTATACACCCCGCCGCGCCCGTCGGCATCACCGGCATACCAGTTCTGCACCGTTGAATATTTCACCTCGGCACGCTCCTCAACCATTATCTCCACTATAGCCGCATGAAGCTGATTTTCATCACGCATCGGCGCCGTGCAACCCTCCAAATAGCTGACATACGACTCATCGTCGGCCACAATCAGCGTTCGCTCAAACTGCCCCGTTCCCGCAGCATTAATACGGAAATAGGTCGACAACTCCATCGGGCAGCGAACACCCTTGGGAATGTACACAAACGAGCCGTCGGAGAACACAGCCGAATTAAGAGCTGCAAAAAAATTATCGGTATACGGAACAACCTTGCCAAGATATTTTTTAACCAAATCGGGATACTCCTTCACAGCCTCCGAGAACGAACAAAATATAATACCCAGCTCGGCCAAGCGCTCACGATGGGTCGTCTTTACACTCACCGAGTCCATCACCGCATCCACGGCCATCCCCGAAAGCGCTTTTTGCTCCTCAAGCGGTATTCCGAGCTTATTAAAAGTTTCAATCAGCTGCGGGTCAACCTCGTCAAGGCTTTTGGGGCCCGACTTCTTGCGCGGAGCCGCATAGTAGCTTATCGCCTGATAATCTATTGGAGGGATGTCAAGGTGGGCCCACGTAGGCATTTCAAGCGTCAACCAGTGACGATAAGCCTTCAGCCTGAAATCCAACAACCAGTCAGGCTCACCCTTCTTCTTGGAAATCAACCTTATTACATCCTCGTTCAAGCCAACGGGAATAATATCCGTATCAATATCGGTTGTAAATCCATATTTATAATCACCCGAAGTGACATCATCGATAATGTCACGGCTATCATCTTCGGGAGTCCTTATATCTGCCATCTTTTTAGTCATTTCCTATTCAACAATTAACCGTCAGCCAAGCCACGGCGCATAGCTACTTCCCAGCAACGCCGGAGCCAGCGACATGACCGCATCAATAGCTAAACCACCGGCAAGACCGGATTGTTCAAAAAATTTACTATCCGGATTAATAGCCGTATAAACATTAAGAACAATACTAAGCGCCACAAACCATTGAACCATCGACAACACAGCCCCCAAAGCCCGGTCAAGAGGCCCCATCAACAGCAAGCCTGCAAGAGTCCTGACCGACCTGGCAAGCATCAGCGTCACCGAATAAACCACGGCAAACACCGTCACCCGGCCCGTCAACCCTATTGCATACCGGCCCGACTCAGACCCCGCAAAGCTATCAGGCAACAGACTCCCCAATACAGAGCCTACTACATCACCCATTATGCGGGCAGACAGAACACCAAGCACAATCCCGGCGATAGACCCAAGTTGCTTTATCAACCCAGCTTTCAGGCCATACAAAACCGAACCGGCCAGTACAGCCAATATCAACACATCTATAGCGCTCATTCACTAATATTTACAAACAAAGCCCGCGCCCGCGCAAAGCCGACGCTCAACTTTCGCCCGCAAAGTTAGTGAAAACTCCCTCAATCCACAAATCCAACCGGCAAGCCAACCACGCAACCTAAAGACAGAACATACTCATTTTTTTGCACTAATATATCATTAAATAGAGAAAAAGTACTAAATTTGCACTCGTAATAAATTATTAGCGCACAATATGAGCAAAGCGACAATGGGTAATAAGCTACCCCGAAAGCTGGAACAGAAGATGAAGACAGTGGGCGAGCAAATCAAGCTTGCACGGTTGCGTCGCGACCTAAGTATCGCGCAAGTAGCCGAACGAGCTACCTGCTCGCCCATGACCATCGCAAGAATAGAAAAAGGAGCTCCAACTGTTGCCATAGGCATATATCTCCGCGTTCTTTACGCTCTTCAGCTTGACGACGACATCCTTTATTTGGCTCAAAAAGATGAATTGGGCAGAACATTACAAGATCTCGCCCTGAAACATCGCGAACGTGCATCAAAAAAGCAATAAAAAACGCGGGCATTTGATTATATTCAAGGGGTTAAGAAATACGCCGATGGTATCTCTCCTTCAACAATTTTTATTATTGAGTCTCTTTTCACAAAAAATGAGGTAGGATATTTCTCCGTAATATTATAAAACTCCTGTTCCGGAATTTCTTTAATTTCAAAAGACGGATTGAAGAAATCTATAAACTTTTTTTTCGCTTCCAAATTTTCTTTGCAAATGCCTATGACCTTATCCACATATCTTGGATTATTATATTGAGAGAGATTTCCAAAAGAGTTTATACAATGCGGGCAATCATAAGAAAAAGCATAAATAAGATATGTTGAGTCTGCCGAAACATTAATGTAATCACTCAAAATATGATCTCTATACGCCATTCTTTTATCACTTTTATTCACTCTTTTAAACGCATAATTATTACTTGATTGTCCACATAAATATATCGCGAATGAAATAACTATAATTGTTGCTATATAATTTGAGATTGATATTTGATATGTTTGTGTGGTATTTTTAGATGTCTTATAAACATACAGCATACCCAATAGAAGTAGAGTATTTCTGATATACAAAAACGCAGGAGACGTATTAAAGAATTGCACCTTACCAAAACAACCGCAATCTTGTATATTTAAGAAAGAAAAACCGTATGTGTAAATTAATGAGAAGAGAAATATCATAAAAAATGATATTATAGATATGAACTTTAAAGCGATACCGAAAAAGAACATAATACCTAATATTAGCTCTGCAACAATTACAATCATTGCTATTATGTCCGTATAAAAAGAGCAATAGTTACTTATAATGGAACTGAAATAATTAAAACTAATAGCTTTAGAAAAAGCTGAGATTATAAAAATAATGCCAGTTGTGAGAGCAACAATGCTAAAATTCTTTTTCATATGAAAAAATAATATGGGGAATACCCAAATTGAAATTCTGAGGATTCCCCAAATACAATATATTTAACGAAAAGTCAATCAGTTACACGAATAATAGTAATAGCCATCTGACAGCTCAGCCATCAACTGCGCCAATTCTGTACATGTAGAAACGCCATAACTCGACGGTTGTGCGTTCAATGTTCCATCAATTTTGCCAGTATATGGATCCTTCCTTTTACATGTACAGCTTCCTGGCTCATCATCATTACTACAAGAAGATAATACAAAAGTCGTTGTTAAGGCAAATAAAATGCCGTATAAGATAGTTTTTTTCATAATTAAACGAATTATAATTTGGGGTCTACTTTTATCGTCCGATTTGAAAAGTTAGGATACAAAAAAAGCGCGGACAAACTCTTGTCTATCTGCACTTGAGGTCTTCGACTACCTTTACAACCAAATAAACGAGTAAAGCCCACGCCTATAGCGCGAGCATCTTCGCTTTACTCTTGGTTGCTTTGAAATTGTCGAAGTTTCAAGTGCAAGATACTAAGCAAAAACGCTTTTTCCTATTCTATGGTACCTAAATAAAATTTAGTTGTTTATTCCATTGGCATTTTGGTTTTGGTTTGATCGCCCAAAATTACAAATTATTTCTTATTCAGCAATACTTGGAACAAAAAACTTAGATATATTATCCCAATCATAACCAATCAACTTCTGCGCTCGATTTCATAATCAGACCGAACCAAGCACCTCCGTTAAACGTTTTTATTGAAAATTCAAAACGATTATGAAAAACGGTGTTTTATTTCAGTATTTTGAGTGGAATCTGCCGGCCGACAGTCAGCTTTGGAATCAACTTGCTCGCGACGCGTCACATCTTGCCCGGATAGGCATTTCTGCCGTATGGATTCCACCGGCCTACAAAGGTGGAGGCATCAATGATGTAGGCTATGGAGCATACGACCTGTATGACTTCGGAGAGTTTAACCAAAAAGGGACCGTCGCCACCAAATATGGCACACGGGCCGAGCTTGAAACTGCCATTAAAGCGCTTCACGACAATGGCATCCAGGTAATCCTTGACACTGTGTTCAATCAAAAAATGAACGGCGACAGCCCCGAGCGTTTCATCGCCCAGCCGGTAGACGCCGGCAACCGGATGAACAACATCGGAGCCCCGCGGCAGATAGAATCATTCACCTCGTTCGAGTTCCCGGGGCGAGGCGACAAATACTCCCCGTTCAAATGGCACTGGTACCACTTCTCGGGCGTTGACTATGACAATCTTACCGGCGACAGCTGTATATTCCGCATCGTCGGTCCCGGAAAAGGCTGGAGCGTTGGCGTTGACCAAGAAAACGGAAATTACGACTTCCTGATGGGAAACAATGTCGATGTAAACAATCCCGAGGTAGCCAACGAGTTAATCACATGGGGATGCTGGGCGCTCGACACATTCGGGTTTGACGGATTTCGCATGGACGCGGCAAAACATATCGACTATCCGTTCACCAAAAGATTCCTTGAAATGATGAGACAACACAGCTCCAAGCCCTTGTATGCCGTCAGCGAATATTGGAGTGAAAACACCGATTTGCTTACCGGATACATCGACAGACTCGAGGGGGCCACCGACCTCTTTGACGTGCCGCTGCATTTCAATTTCTACCGCGCCTCCGAGGCAGGCGAGCAATTTGATATGAGAACAATCCTCGACGGGGCCCTCGTAATGTCCCAACCGCAGCATGCCGTAACATTTGTCGACAATCACGACTCGCAGCCCGGCTCGGGATTGACATCAAACGTGCAAGACTGGTTCAAACCGCTTGCCTACGCCCTCATTCTGCTCATGCAAGACGGCTACCCAATCATCTTCTACGGAGATTACTACTCCGAAAACCGAGTCGGCTCCTACCATCGCCGCATCATCGACATCCTCCTCCAGGCTCGAAACCAATATGCCTACGGCAGTCAGACCCTTCTCCTTGACCACCCTTCGACCATCGCCCTGATAAGGCACGGCGACGAGGCTCATGCCAACTCAGGCCTGATACTGCTCATGACCAACGGCGACAACGGCACCAAAGATATAACATTAGGGCAAGAACACGCCGGCGAAATATGGCACGAGCTGACCGGAAGCATCCCCTACTCCATTACCCTCGACAACAACGGCCATGCACCATTCAGCGTCAATGCAGGCAAAATCGCCGTATGGGTCAAAAGCTAAAAAAACGGCACCCCAATTCTTTAATTTCTCCAACATGTTCAACCATCAGCCTCTATATGTTAAAGAAAGTTAAAGTAAAACGATGATTAAAAACATATAATCGGC
>JAFLTJ010000062.1 GCA_022510465.1 Muribaculaceae bacterium | reverse complement strand
TAATTTCTTCAAGAATCCATTGAGGGTTTTGTGTATGGATAACCTCATAATTTCGCTCCAAATAATCCAACGCACCGGTCTGCTGTAGGATATTCAAAGAGTCTTCCCCGCTGATTTTTTGGGCGTTTTTATATTGCTCGATGCAGAAAGATAGAAACAGGGGTATAGTGTCTTCGCTCATAAAAATCTTTTCACGTCTTATTATGCATAAAAGCTCAGACTATTCTCTTGGTCATGAATATAGTCATGTCGCAAAAGTAAAAAATATTTC
The DNA here is from genome assembly GCA_022510465.1 of Muribaculaceae bacterium. Lineage (GTDB taxonomy): Bacteria > Bacteroidota > Bacteroidia > Bacteroidales > Muribaculaceae > HGM05190. The sequence continues at coordinate 11,634 of JAFLTJ010000062.1, read as the reverse complement.
TCTTTCTTTCAAAAATTAGCGCAAATGTTTCACTTTGTTTTGCTTGGGCTGTCGGGCCGGGGAATTTTCGGTGGGCGGTTTTTTGGGTTGTTTCAATAAAAATTGCTACTTTTGGGAGTTTTTATTTGTAGAAGTGGTAATTTGCCCTGAATTTTTATGAAAGAACTGAGAGTCAAAATAGTTAATAAATCGGCCAACGCGTTGCCGTGTTATGAGACCGACCTGTCGGCGGGAATGGATGTCAGGGCCAGCCTTGACGGTCCTGTCACGATAGCCGCCGGTGAACGGATGTTGATACCGACGGGGTTGTATATGGAGCTGCCTCGCGGCTATGAGTGCCAGATACGCCCCCGCAGCGGGCTTGCGCTCAAACGAGGCGTCACGATACTTAACAGCCCGGGGACAATTGACGCCGATTATCGCGGTGAGATAGGTATAATTGTGATTAATCACTCGACTGAGCCGTTTGAAATCAATAGCGGCGACCGTATATGCCAGATGGTGATTAAGGAGTATGTTCGTGTAGAATGGGCCGAGGTTGAGACTCTGAGCGAGACCCAGCGCGGTGCGGGCGGATTTGGCCACACCGGGGTTGGCTGACAATGAAGACTAAAGGAAAGATGAAGAGAGGATTTGAGTCAAAATATTGGGTGGTGGCAGTGGTGGCGTTGCTGGCAATCAGCGGTATGGCCGGCGGTCGCGGCGCTGACTCGGAGAGTGAAAGTCGCGCAAAGGCCGATTATATATTTCTGTCTCTGCCCGGTATTATGGCCGATGATGCTATTACCGACTATTATGAGTTTGCCACCCGGGCTTATGAGCTTAATCCGGGTGACACGACGGCGGGCTATTATGCCGGATTGATGTCGCTGTATGCCGGCGCGGCCGATTCGCTCGGGGTTGAGCGGGCTATGCAGCAGATGGCCGATTATGTCATGAGCAATCCCGACGATTTGAGCAGCGGTCGCATTTTGATTAACGCCTACTATCGGTTTGGCTTTGAGGAGCGGGCGTTGGCCGTGTGGGCGTTGCTTCACGAGAATCATCCCACCCGGCCGGAGATAACGTACTACTATGCGCAGGCGCTGGCCCGAACGGGCGAAACGGTCAATTTTGAGCATGCGCTGGCGCTGTATGACTCGCTGGAGGTGAGCCAGGGCCCGGGATTGGGCTTGAGTTCCAACAAGATGAGGCTTATGATGATGATGGAGGATACAACTCGCGTCATAGCCGAGCTGAATCGCGTTCTTGACGCGGGGCCCGAGGTGGTTGCCAATAATATTTTTGCCGGGGATGTGTATGTGGCCCTGGATATGAACGATGTTGCGCTGAAATATTATAACCGGGCGTGTGAAATAGATTCGACCGACGGGTCGGGGTATTATTCGCGAGCTCAGTTTTACAAGGAGGCCGGCGACTCGGCGAGCTATCAGCAGGATATGTTGACGGCGTTGAAGCTGCCTACGCTCGACGCCGAGGATAAGGCCGAGATTATGCGCGACTATACGTTGACGTTTGCCGAGGATTCGCTGATGGGAGAGCACCTTAACGATGTTTATAAAAGTTTGATAACCATGCATCCCCACCAGGCGGAGCTGCATAGGCTTTATGGCGGCTATCTGGCTACCAAAGGGGACTATGTGGAGGCGGCGACACAGCTGTCGTATGCCAACGACCTGGACCCCGAGGAGCTGAGGCAGTGGGGCGCGAATATCTCAATGTGGATGCTGGCCGACAGGCGCGACGAGGCTATCAAAACGGGAGAGCTGGCGTTGAAATATTTCCCTGATGATGTGGACCTGCTGTTGCAGGTGGCGGCGGTTCATGCTCCGGTCGATACGGTGTCAGCGATTGGCTATTTTCATGATGCGCTGGCGCTGGTGGATAGCACCAACGCTTACGGGCGGTCGTATATATACACGGCTATGGGCGATATGTATGCGTCGATTGACAGCGTCGGGAGGGCAATGCCCTATTATAAGGAGGCTATCGCTTTAGACCCGTCGAACGCCATGGCTCTCAATAATCTGGCTTATTTTATGGCAATCAGTGGAGGCGATTTGAATCGCGCTGAAGATATGGTTTGCAAGTCGCTGGAACTTAACCCTGACAATGAATCGGCAATAGACACGTATGCGTGGGTTCTTTTCAAAAAGAAGGAATATCAGCGGGCCAAAACCGAGATAGACCGTGCGCTGGAAATGACTGTCAATGTGTCGGCCGAAATGCTTGAGCATGCCGGTGATATTTACTTTATGAATGGTTTGCCCGAGGAGGCGCTGGAGTATTGGACTGAGGCTCTTGAGCTTGAGCCGGATAATGCGAAGCTTGAAAAGAAGGTTAAAAACAAGACTTATTTCTTTGAATAACAGGGTGATGCGGATTGGTAGACTTAACATATCGGTTATATTGGCTTGGGTTGTTGCGTGGGGCCTGACGGCGAGTTGCGGGTCGGCTCGCAGCACGATTGGCCCGGCCGGCTCGGCTGATGAGCTGAACGGGCCTGCAAGGGGTCTTTTGGTAGACAATGATGCGGTCAATGCGCTGTTGTCGACCTACAACGGGGATTGGAGCGATTTTCAGGTGCCGGTTTCGCTGTCGCTTGAATCGCCGCAAACGATGAGTGTTGGCGGGCGTCTGTCGGTGGTGCGCGGAATGGGTATGAATCTGTCAATCCGTGTTTTGGGTTTTGAAGCCGCGGCGATAACGATAGTGGGCGATTCGATATTTGCCTACGAGAAGCTGAATAAACGGGCCGTTGCCGAGGATATAAGAGCCGTTGCGCAGCAGGCCGGGGTGACTTGCGATGACCTGTGTGCGCTGTTGATGGGGCATTTGTTTGTGCCCCGTGGCGAGGCTGCATGCCGGGTTGAGGGGTCGAAAGTGTATGTATATCCTCGCAAGGAGATTCCCAATGTGGATTTTGGCTGGGAGGTTGATGTGAACCGTAATGGCGTTGCCGTGCCGGTGGCCTGTATGCTTAAAAGCGGCGGGCGCGGCGGCGAGCTGAGGTATTCCAATTATGTTGCCGGTCCGGCTGGCGCCGTTGCGAGCGATATGACGCTGAATGTGGTGATAGGGAAGGCACAACTTCGTGGTATCATGGAGGTTAACTATAACAAGGCGAAGTGGAACGGCGGCTGCCGGGTTGAGCGGCCGGCATTGCGCGGTTATCGCCTTGTGAAGATTGAGGAGCTAATGGGTATGTTTAAATCGCTATAAATCAGATGTTAAAGATGAGGATTCGCGTTTGTTGCTTTTTGCTGGCAATGTTGTTGCTCGCTGTTTCTCCCGGAGCCGAGGCCCGGAAGACGAAAGCGTCGACAACTCGTACCTCATCGGTTGTGAAGAGCGAGAAAAAGAGTGCCCAGAAGGATGTTGAAACTGCGCGCCGCGATTTAGAGGCCAACAAGAAGCGTACATCGCGCGAGCTGAATCGCCTGGAGTCGATACGCGCCGATATAGACCGCAATCATGCATCGATAGACCGCTATCAGCAGTCGGTTGACTCTCTGAATAGGCAGATGGCGACGGTTAATACCTCGGTTTCGGAGCTTGAAGCCGAGCTGGCGGAGTTGCGTCAGGGGTATGCGCGTGAATTGCGCCGCGTGCAGCCGTCGCTGCGGCCCATGGGTCGGTTGGCGTTTATCTTCGGGGGCAAATCGATAGGGGAGATATATCGGCGAATGCGTTACGCGGGCGAGTTTAACCGCTGGCGCCACGAGCGCGTGCAGCACATAGAGAAGGTTGCCGAGACGCTGCGCTCCCGCCGGCAGTATTTGGCCGCACTTGACGCCGAGCGTCGCGGTACGCTGAACGAGCTGCATAAAACACGCAATATGCTTGACGCATCGGAGATTCAGACGCGCAACATTGTGGCTGATTTACAGCGAGATAGCAAAACACTTAGAGAGACTTTGGCCGAGCGGCAAAAGCGTGCTCAAAATCTTGATAATGAGCTAAATAGAATAATAGCCGACGAGCAACGGCGGGAGGCTGAGGCAAAGAAGCAACGGGAGGCCGAGGAGCGCAAGCGTCGGGCGGCAGAGGCCGAACGCAAGCGAAAAGAGGCGGAAGCCAAGCAGAAAGCCCGGGAACAGAAACCCGAGCCTAAACCGGCTCCCGGAACGGAGAAGAAAAACACGCCTAAACCGGAGCCAAAAGCGACTGAACCAAAGGTGATTACTCCACCGACAACGGGGGTGGTTACGACCGGGTCGTTTGAGGCTGCAAAGGGAAAAATGCTGTCGCCGGTGGCCGGAAGTTACAGTATAATCAAGAAATTTGGGCGTCAACAACATCCTGATATTCCGAATGTTACAATTGATAATCCCGGGGTGGACTTGCTGACCGGTTCGGGTGCTACGGCTCGCGCAGTTTTTGCCGGAACGGTGACGGCCATATTCCGCCAGGATGGATATAACACGATAGTGATGATTCGCCACGGTGATTATCTGACGGTTTATGGCGGCCTTGACGGAATCAGCGTGAAGCGCGGCGACAGTGTAAAGGCCGGGCAGACGCTTGGCAAGGTTGTGGCCGACGGTACCGGCCGGAATGTGTTGCACTTTGAGGTGCGCCGTGAACGAACAAAGCTAAATCCGCTTGCGTGGATTAAATAATATGAACCAATAAATAGTAATAATAATTAAAAATCAGACAATTATGGGAAAGTTTCTGAGTGATTTTAAAGAATTTGCCATGAAGGGCAATATTGTCGACATGGCTGTTGGTGTAATTGTTGGCGGCGCCTTTGGTAAGATTGTGAGCTCGCTCGTGAGCGATATTATCATGCCGGTAATCTCGTATTGTACGGGTGGCGATGGCTTCAAGAATCTGAAATATGTTATAGTTGAAGCCAGCGAGGGTGTTGAGGAGGTTGCAATCACCTACGGTATGTTTATTCAGAATATCGTCGACTTCCTGATTATTGCGTTGAGTATCTTTGTTGCTCTGCGTGTTATTATGAAGTTCAAAAAGCAAGCGGAGGAGGCCCCGGCAGCTGACCCGGAACCAACTCAGCAGGAGATTATCCTATCGGAAATTCGCGATTTGCTCGCTAAGAAATAAGATTCGGAATCTGAAAAGGTATTAATGCGCAAAAACGCCGGGCCCCGATGAATTGGTGGCTCGGCGTTTTGTTGTTTTTGCCTCAATCTTTCAGGCAGCCTACCGGGATAACCATCACGCCGTCAGCGCGTTTGTAAGGCCGAGTTCCAACGGCCGTCAACACCATCCTTGAGTTATTGTATGAAATGACCAAGTTTTATTGTATGAAATGACCAAGTTTTATTGTATGAAATGACCAAATGTTAAAAAGCGGGGTGTAAGTTTTAGGGAAATTAAGGTTTGGTGGCGCGGAGGATTTCGCGTTTGCCGGCGGGGGGACCGGGCAGGCGCTCGACGGTGAGACCGGCGGCTTGCATTGCGCGGCGAACAGAGCCTTTGGCGCAGTAGGTTACAAGAACGCCTCCCTGACGCAGCGCCATAGCGACGCGCTCTATCTGTGCGGGGGTCCACAGCTCGGGTTGAACGTCGGGGGCAAAGGCGTCGTAATAAATCACGTCGACCGATTGCTCGGGTCCAAATGCGCCGGGCCGGGTCATATCCGTGCGATTTTTGATGAGTGTAAAAGTAGGATTGACAGTGACTTGAGTTTCCCATTGAGCCTTGTGAATGGCGTGGAGGATGTCGATGTCGATGAGTGACGGGTTGACGGTGGCGAGCCAGCTGTTAAGAGTCTCAGGTTCAAGCGGGTATAATTCAAGAGCGTGGTAAATGGTTGGGATATTGCGCTTGGCGGCTTCCATAGCCGTCAGAACGACATTTAAGCCAGTTCCCATACCGGCTTCGGCGACAACAATAGGGCGGCGGGAGTGTTTATCGGCGATATGTTGCCATCCGGTATTTATGTAAACATGCCGACTTTCGGTGTCGGCTCCTTTGACGGAATGGTAATGCTCGTTAAGCTCGGGGATGTAGATTGTGGCCGATGAATCGGCTGTTATTTCAATAAGACGTTTCAATAGCAGATTATTGTTTTCCGGTTATTATCGCGCGGATTTCATGGAGTTTGTTCAGGGCCTGTACGGGAGTCAGATTGTTGATGTCGGCTCGTAAAATCTCGTCACGCACCTGGCCAAGAACCGGGTCATCAAGCTGAAAGAAAGAGAGTTGCATTCCGTCGGCTTGTGTAGGCACCGGAACGGCCTCGCGGCCCTCGCTTCGGTTGACGCTTTCGAGGTGGCGTAACACTTCGTCGGCCCGCTTGACAATGGCTGCGGGCATTCCGGCAAGGCGGGCAACGTGGATACCGAAAGAGTGTTCGCTGCCGCCGCGGGCAAGTTTGCGCAAGAACATGACTTTCCCGTCAATTTCTTTTACCGACACGTTGAAATTCATTACCCGGCTGAAACTCTTTTCCATTTCGTTGAGTTCGTGGTAGTGGGTGGCAAAAAGCGTTTTAGGGTGCATGTCGCCATACTCGTGGATATGCTCTACGATTGCCCAAGCAATTGATATGCCGTCATAGGTTGAAGTGCCGCGCCCCAATTCGTCAAAGAGAATCAGAGAACGCTCGCTCATGTTGTTCATAATCGAGGCGGCCTCGTTCATTTCGACCATAAATGTTGATTCGCCGAGCGAAATGTTGTCGCTGGCACCGACGCGCGTGAATATTTTGTCGACAATGCCGATGCGGGCGCTGTCGGCGGCGACAAAGGAGCCGATTTGGGCGAGAATGACGTTTAGTGCGGTCTGTCGCAACAGAGCTGATTTACCGGCCATATTTGGCCCGGTTATCATCATTACCTGTGTGCCTGAATTGCTTAGGTTGACGCTGTTTGTGATATATGGCTCGCCCGGGGGGAGTTGCTTTTCGATTACGGGGTGCCGGCCCTCGGTGATTTCAATGTCAAGAGAGTTGTCGACAACGGGCCGGTTGTAACGGTTTTCGATGGCCACGCGGGTGAATGCGCTGAGGCAGTCGAGGCGTGCAATCAGCGCGGCGTCGAGTTTTACGGCCGGGATATATTCGGCAGTTCGGGCCACGAGGTCGCCGTACAGCTTGGTTTCGATAATGGCAATTCGCTCTTCGGCTCCCAGGATTCTTTCCTCGTACTCTTTAAGCTCGTGGGTGATGTACCGCTCGGCATTGACAAGGGTCTGCTTGCGAATCCACTCGGCGGGAACTTTGTCTTTATGGGTGTTTGTTACCTCGATGTAATATCCGAAAACGTTGTTGTACCCGATTTTGAGACTGGGGATACCTGTGGCTTCGCTTTCTCGTTTTTGAATTGCGGCCAGATAGTCTTTTCCGTGCAGAGCAATGGAGCGCAGCTGGTCGAGCTCACTGTCAACACCGGGGTTGATGACTTGTCCGCGGTTCAGGAGCGCCGGCGCGTTGTCGCTGATGTAGCGTGTAATCATATCTTTCATCAGCGTGCAAGGATTGAGCTGGGCTCCGATGTCGCGCAGGGCGTCGTTGTCGGCGTCGTTGCACAGGTTTTTGATAGGGTCAATGGCGGCGAGCGCGTTTCGCAACTGAATCATTTCGCGCGGGTTTACGCGCCCGACGGCGACTTTTGAAATCAGTCGTTCCAGGTCGCCAATCAGCTTGAGCAAATCGAAGAGGGTGGTACGCTCGTCGGGGTGCTTGAAAAAATATTCTACCACGTCGAGGCGACGGTTTATGCGGGAAGTGTCTTTCAAGGGGAATAGGAGCCATCTCCTCAGCAGTCGTGCGCCCATAGGACTGACCGTTCGGTCGATAATGTCGAGGAGGGATTTGCCTTCGTCGCCCATCGCTTCTATTAACTCGAGGTTGCGAACGGTGAAGCGGTCGAGGCGCACATAACTGTCTTCTTCAATTCGAGAAATTGATGCGATATGACCGGTGTTGGTGTGGTGGGTCATATCGAGATAGTGAAGCACGGCTCCGGCGGCGATGATTGCGGCCGGCATTCCGTGTATGCCGAAGCCTTTGAGCGATGTTGTGCCGAATTGTTTTAGCAGGCGGTCGCGGGCGGCGTCGGTTGTAAATACCCAGTCTTCGAGGTCGAAAATGGCGAAACCTCGCGCTGTCATATCTTCGACGAGATTGCGATTTCCGCGCTCGACGAGCAGCTCTTTGGGTGCAAAATTGGCCAGTAGCTTGTCAAGATAGTCAACAGAGCCTTCGGCGGCAAAAAATTCGCCGGTAGAGATGTCGACAAAGGAGATTCCCGAATTGCCGCGCTCAACGAAGTGGATGGCCGCGAGGAAGTTGTTCTCGCGGTGGTTTAGGACATTATCGTTGATTGAGACGCCGGGCGTGACAAGCTCGGTGATGCCTCGTTTGACTAATTTTTTGGTTAGTTTAGGGTCCTCAAGCTGCTCACAGATGGCAACGCGCTTGCCGGCACGTACAAGTCGAGGCAGATATGTGTCGAGCGCATGATGGGGGAACCCGGCCAGCTCAACATGCTGGGATGTTCCGTTTGCCCGACGAGTGAGGGTTATGCCAAGTATCTCGGAAGTGGTTATGGCGTCGTCGGAAAAAGTTTCGTAGAAGTCCCCCACGCGAAACAACAGAATTGCATCGGGATGTTTCTGTTTCATCTCGAGATATTGTTTCATCAGAGGGGTTTCAGCTATCTTTTTTGCCATATCAAGTTGTTGTTGATTCCACAAAAATAGTAAAAATTTTTGGCCTTGGCAATAAAAAAAAGGCCACGCTCGCAGTGGAACGTGGCCGGTGTTATGAGTGAGGCTAAATATTAGCCATTGAATTTCTTCATGCGAGCGATGAGGTCGAGCACTTTGTTAGAGTAGCCAATCTCGTTGTCGTACCAAGAAACAACCTTAACGAAAGTCGGAGTCAACTGGATACCGGCTTTAGCGTCGAAGATAGAGGTCAAGGGGCAACCGAGGAAGTCGCTTGAAACGACAGCGTCTTCGGTGTAACCGAGGATACCTTTGAGTTCGCCCTCGGCAGCTTCTTTCATAGCGGCGCAGATTTCGTCGTAAGTAGCGGGCTTGGCAAGGTTAACAGTGAGGTCCACAACCGAAACATCGAGGGTGGGAACGCGCATAGACATACCGGTCAATTTGCCGTTAAGCTCGGGGATAACTTTACCAACGGCCTTTGCAGCGCCGGTTGAAGAGGGAATGATGTTGCCGGCAGCGGCACGACCACCACGCCAGTCTTTCATAGAGGGACCGTCAACGGTCTTCTGAGTGGCAGTAGTAGAGTGTACGGTAGTCATCAAGCCTTCAGTAATGCCGAACTTGTCATGGAGAACCTTGGCAATCGGGGCAAGACAGTTGGTGGTGCAAGAAGCGTTGGAAACGAAAGTCTGACCGGCGTATGTGTCATCGTTTACACCGCAAACGAACATCGGGGTGTCGTCTTTAGAAGGAGCAGACATTACGACGTACTTTGCACCGGCTTCGATGTGGGCCTGAGCTTTTTCCTTGGTGAGGAAGAGGCCTGTAGACTCAACAACATATTCGGCACCAACCTCGCCCCAAGCGATTTCAGCAGGGTTCTTGCAAGCAGTGATGCGGATTTCTTTTCCGTTTACGATGAGAAGGTTCTTCTCAGCGTCAAAGTCAACGGTACCGTCAAACTGACCGTGCATGGTGTCATACTTGAGCATGTAGGCCATGTAGTCAACGGGAAGAAGGTCGTTGATAGCAACTACCTCGATATCATCTCTCTTGACAGACGCACGGAAAACGAAGCGGCCGATGCGTCCAAAACCGTTAATACCAATTTTTGTCATAATCTTATAAAAATTTAGTTTGAAATTTACCTATTGAAACTATTGAAAGTTAATGTTTTATGAAACGCTTAAATTTCAGTTGTCTTTTACCGCCGCAAAGGTACAAAAACAATTTGATTTTTGATGTTTTCGGAGTGTAAATATTTGTAAATGGTGCTGAATTTGTGGAATAAAAGGGCACATAGAGATTAGATTTAGGATATTTAAGATTTATTAACTTGGAGGTACGGTGTTTTTGCTCATGCGGGGCCTTATTTTTGTGTCGTCAAAGCCAGCGGTTGCATGTCGCGGCGCGGCTGTTTGTCAGATTCAGTATAAAACCTTATCTTTGGAAAAAATCTAAATGTTATGAAAATACTATACTCGTTATTGCTGATGATTATGCTCCCGTTGATGGCATGGGGCTCGGATGTCTTTACTTCTCAAACGGTTATGAATACCGGTGTTGATGTGGCCGGTTGCTTTATGCGTCGGTGTCCCGATGTTGGAGCAAAAAGTTATGTTGGCGGCAAGGAGCGCAATAGCAAAATCTGGACCCGCAGTGTGTTTTATGAGGGTTTGCTCAACATGTATCGTGAGGAGCAACGCCCCGAATGGCTTAAATACACGCTCGACTGGGCCGAGTTTCACAACTGGGTAAGTAGCGAGGATAACGAGGCTCGTGCGCAGAATGCTGATTATCAGTGTGTAGGGCAGAGTTACTTGCAGTTATATCAGATGGAGCCAGAGGATAAGCGACGCATGGAGCATATCCGTATGCGTATGGATGAAATGATGGCAACGGGGCGCACGGACTATTGGACATGGATTGATGCAATTCAGATGAGCATGCCGGTTCTGGCTCTTTTGGGTGATATAACAGGCGATGGTGAATATCACGACTATATGTATCGCAGCTATATTTACACACGCGATTACCAGGGCGGTTCCAAAAAGGGTGGCGGTCAACCGCTGTTTAACGAGTCGACGGGGTTGTGGTATCGTGATTATCAGTTTGACCCGCCTTATCGTGACCTTGTAGAGCATGACAAGGATTGTTATTGGAGTCGCGGCAACGGATGGGTGTACATGGCTCTTGCCAGGGTTTTGCAGTTTACATCGGAGGATGAGAAGCATCGGCAGGAATATATTGATGACTTTGTTGCGATGAGCCGAGCTCTGAAAGATTGCCAGCGGGAAGACGGGTCGTGGAATGTGTCGCTTGCCGCTCCGTCAAATTTTGGACAGCCTGGCAGTGAAGGTCCGGAAATGACCGGAAGTTCGCTTTTTGTCGGAGGTATGGCATACGGTGTTAATATCGGTCTGCTTGACCGCGAAACCTATCTGCCGGTTATTGAAAAGGGATGGGAGGCGATGCATAATGCAGTTCACGCTGACGGCTATGTAGGTTATATGCAGGGCACGGGTAGCAAGCCCGAAGATGGCGGAGTTATTACATATAATTCAGAACCCGATTTTGAGGATTTTGGCTTTGGTTGCTGGCTGTGGGGCGCGGCCGAGGTTCACAGTCTTCTTGTAGCTCTTGAGGGCGAGGAGAGCGGCGTTAACAATGTTGCCGCTGATGTTACGCTGCCGGCCGATAATGCGTACTATGACCTCTATGGTCGCCGTGTTGAGAATCCCGCAGCAGGACAGTTGTATATTCATAATCGCCGTTTGGTGGTGAAATAGCGGTTCAGCAGTGATTATCGCAGGCTTGCAACAACCCCCGACATACAAGTCATTCGGCGAGTTGTCGGGGGTGTTGATTTTGTTGCGGCTCTGCCGGGCTTGTCGCAGGCTTGGAAGCCTGCTTTCCGAGCTGATGCGCGGTGAAAAAATCGCTGTGAATGGCGCAGGCTTGGAAGCCTGCTTTCCGGGCTGACGCGCG
>JAFLTJ010000061.1 GCA_022510465.1 Muribaculaceae bacterium | reverse complement strand
AGCGCACCTGGTTTGGGACCAGGTGGTCGCAGGTTCGAATCCTGTCACCCCGACCGTTACAATACAGCGAGGGTATCTCACAATGAACAGTCATTAATGAGATACCCTCCGTTTTTTGCTAAACCCGCCCCGAGCCGCTTCATCGGCTACTCAATGTAGCCAAACGCCCTGAGCTTGTTGTCTCGGTTGCGCCAGTTCTCCTCCACCTTGACAAATAATTCAAGGAAAATTCGCTTGCCAAAAAACGTGGAAATATCCTTGCGGGCTTCCGTTCCCACCTTTTTCAACTTCGAGCCGCCGCGACCTATTAGGATACCCTTCTGCGAATCCCGTTCCACATAGATTACCGCCATTATATGAATTGCGTTGTCGCTCTCGTCAAACTTTTCAACGATTACCTCCGTTGAATATGGAACCTCCTTGTCATAGTTGAGCAAGATTTTCTCGCGGATAATTTCGGTAACAAAAAATCGGGCCGGCTTGTCGGTCAGCGCATCCTTGCCAAAATAGGGCGGCGATTCGGGCAACAGCTCTTCAATACGCGCCATTATGCTTTTCACGTTAAAATGCTCCTTGGCCGACGTCGGAAATATCTCTGCATTCGGCAGCCGTTGCTCCCAACGCTCAATTATATCGTTTAGTTCTGCCTGACCTTTCAGCAAATCAATCTTGTTGATTACCAGCAACACCGGGACTTTCTCCTTGGCTACTTTAGCCAAGAAAGCGGCATTCTTCTCCGGGTCCTCGATTACATCGGTGACATACAGCAGTATGTCAGCATCGGTCAAAGCCCCTTCGCTGAACCCAAGCATACTCTCTTGAAGTTTGTATTTCGGTTGAAGCACACCCGGCGTATCTGAAAACACAATCTGATAATCGGGAGTATTCACAATTCCCATTATGCGGTGGCGCGTCGTCTGCGCTTTCGACGTTATTATACTGACGCGCTCTCCCACGAGATTATTCATCAGCGTCGATTTTCCAACGTTCGGATTACCTACAATATTGACAAATCCGGCCTTATGTTGTTCTGACATATCTGAAAGTTTTAATTTATTTACTACAGGAAATACAACACGGGTCGCGCTCTATGGAATAAGTTTCAACCCTCATCGACAGCGCGTCATAAACCAGCACGCGATTCACAAGCAGCTCGCCCAATCCGGTCAGATACTTTACCGCCTCCGTCGCCTGAATCGCGCCTATCACACCTGGCAATACCCCAATCGGCCCCGCCGGAACCGTAAACGGCAACGGTGGCTCGGAAAAAAGACAGCGATAGCAGGCATGACCCGGTAAAATTGTCATAGCCTCACCCTTAAATTTGAAGATACTGCCGTGACTGTATGGCTTTTTACGGGCAACGCATACATCGTTAATCATGAACTTCGATTCATAATTATCGGTCGCGTCAACTACAAAATCAACCTCATCAACAAGCTCGGCAAGGCGCTCGGCTTCCAAAAACTCCTCCACAACCTTAACATCCACTTCCGGATTAATGGCAACCATCGTCTCGGCGGCCGACAACACCTTCGGGCGGCTTATATCGGCCGTAGTATGGATAATCTGACGTTGTAGATTGGATATGTCAACACAGTCCCCGTCGGCCACCGTTATGTGCCCAACGCCGGCCGCCGCCAAGTACATCAACACCGGCGACCCAAGTCCGCCGGCTCCTATGACAAGAACGCGGCCACGACGCAGTTTCAGTTGCCCCTCCACGCCAAATTCCGGCATCATCACGTGGCGGGCATAACGCGAACAGTCATGCGGCGACAAGATTTTTTCAGCTATTTTATTGCGTGTGCATGAACTCTTATGCATACTCAGGTGTTTTATATGTGTAACGCTTCACAAAAGTAATAAAACAATTTAACAATAGATAATCAAACAACTATGAAAAAGATTCAGAGCCTCCTTCTCGGCGCCGCTTTTGCGGCTGCGGCTATTGGATTCAACGCACCGGCCGCCGATGCTTGCTCGCGTGTTTTGTATGTCGGGTCCGACAGTCTTCGAATCGTCGGCCGGTCTCTCGACTGGAAAACGCCCATCCCAACCAATCTCTACGTCTACCCTCGTGGCATAACTAAAGAGGGCAACACCTTGGCCGGCTCGGTTAAGTGGACTTCGCGATATGGAGCCGTTTATGCCGTCGGTTATGACGGTGGCGTAACCGAGGGTATGAACGAAAAAGGGCTCGTTATCAACGGTCTGTTTTGTAAAGGAACCGTGTATATCAACGACTCCACCTCAGGCCGGCCGCCAATGTCTCTCGCCATGTTTGTCGCTTGGCTTCTGGATATGAACGCCACTACAGCCGATGTCGTAACCGTTCTCCAACAACACAACTTCAATATCTCGGGAGCAACATTCGACGGCGGAACCGTCTCTGCACTTCACTGGATTGTGACCGACGCTACCGGGGCTACATGCGTCTTTGAATTTGACCATGGGAATATCAACATTTATCAGGGACAAGATATTCCTATTCTGACCAACGACCCGGCTTTCCCGAAAATCAATGCCATTAACGACTATTGGGTCAAAGTGGGAGGCGAAAACATGTTGCCCGGAGGAGTTAAGAGTCCCGACCGCTTCGTTAGAGGATACTACTTCGACGGACATGTAGCAAAAACTGCCGACGCCGACCTCGGCGTTGCAATCACCCGGTCAATAGTTGCTAACGTTTCCGTTCCATACATGTACACCGTCGACGGTGGCGAACCTAATGTTTCATCTACCCAATGGCGCTCGTTTGCCAACATTCGCGACCTCCGGTACTACTTCGACATCGTCACAAACATGGGTCTGTACTACATTGACCTCAGCACTATCAACCTCAAGCCGGGAGCCCCGATTCTTAAACTTGACACATCCAAGTCCGGGCAGTATGTCGGTTGCATCAACAACCTGCTTCAACCATCACCCGGCTTCACCCCGATGTATTGATAAATAGATAAATAATCTGCACCCCGTTGTTTCCAATCCAAACTCCGGGGTGCACTCTTTTTTCTCTCTATCATTCAACGCATCGACTTGCGTTTCAGCTCAACTTTTTGACCGGCAACAGTCTCGATGTCATATTCATAAACACCTCGAATAACAGGCCAGGCAGCCTCATATTCATCCGACACCCTCGCTTCGCCTACCACACTGCGGTCATACAGCCGGTTGGGGCATTCACCGCTCGCCATTACCAGGCCTTCCCCTTCAAGAGGCACATACGAGCGAATCCTCAACAATCCGCCTATCCTTGATAGAATGTTCGCCCTAAGCAGCTGCCCGTCTTGCCATTGCATATCGACATCAAAATTTCCGCGGGCTTTCAATCCCGTCACGCTACCCGATTGCCAGTTTGACGGCAATGCCGGCAATAGATGAACCGCCCCGTCATGGCTTTGAAGCAACATTTCGGCCACCCCCGCTGTCACGCCAAAATTCCCGTCTATCTGAAACGGAGGATGCGAGTCAAACATATTGGGATACAATCGGCCGTCGGGATATTCGCCGGTACTGTCATCGTCTGGCAAAAGCGAAATCATATTCCTGATAATGCGGTAAGCATGGTCGCCGTCAAGCAATCGGGCCCATAGATTAACCTTCCAGCCTATACTCCACCCCGTTGCCTTGTCTCCACGCTGGGTAAGCGTGCGTGCTGCCGCCGCAAATGCCGCCGGAGTAGCGTATGGCGATATATGATTTGACGGATACAGGCCGTATAGATGCGACACATGACGATGCCTGTCCGTTGGCGAGTCTGCGTCAACTGTCCACTCCTGCAATTGCCCGTAGCGGCCCACCTGCATCGGTGCCAGGCGGGATACAGCGTTTCTCAACGAGTCGCGATAACTCTCCTCTCCCGATAGATTCAATATCTCCGACGCCTCGATTACACTCGTCATCGCATCGCGGGCTATTTGATTATCCATTGTACATCCGGCTATTATCCACGAGTTAGTGTAGCTATGTTCAGGTGACATCGACGGAACTGTTACAAGGTAGCCGGTACGCGGGTCCTCAACAAGAAAGCTAAGATAAAAATCGGCCGCACCTTTCATCACCGGATAATAGCGCCTCAAAAAATTAACATCACCGGTAAACAGATAATGCTGCCACAAGTGTGTTGCAAGCCAGGCCCCGCCGTTCGGCCATATCCCATATTTTGCCTTGTCTACCGGGCCCGCTGCACGCCATAGGTCAGTATTGTGATGCGCCATCCACCCCTTTGCGCCATATAGCTCCCGGGCTGTTTTTGCGCCCGTTTCCGACAAATCTCTGACCATTTCAAACAACGGTTCGGCAGTCTCGCCCAACGACGTCACCTCTGCCGGCCAATAATTCATTTCCGTGTTGATATTGATAGTATATTTTCCGTCCCATGGTGGGTCCACACGGTTATTCCATATACCCTGCAAATTGGCCGGTTGGCCGCCGGGTTGCGATGAACTGATAAGCAGATAGCGGCCATATTGGAACAGCAATGCCACCATCGCCGGGTCATTGTCTGTGGCAAAAGACGCTATCCTTTCACGCGTCGACGCCGATGTATTATCCGCGCCTCCAAGGTCTATGCTCACCCGCTTAAACTGAGCTTGATACCTGTCCTGGTGTTCCGACATGAGCATATCATAACCCTTTTTGACCGCACTATTCAGCGCCTTGTCAACGCGACGTTCGGCCGACGCTCCGGTATCGTGATAATTAACATAATTCGTCGCTGCCGCTATGTAAAGCACCGCCTCGGTAGCCCCCTCCACTTTAAGCACGTTATTCATCGCCTTTACGCGCCCGCCGCCGTTCAGCTTTACTTCAACGCTCGCCACGCCGGTCAATACACCCTTGACACCTTCGTGGTCCGTACCTTTCATCGTTGCGCTCAATCGGGAGCCGCGTGCCTTGACAATAGCCGCTAAAGGTCCGGAATGGCCAACTTCAAAATTCAATGCTCCGGTCTCCGACGACTTAATCCTGACTACAATCACATCGTTGCCCATCGCCGCAAATGCCGTGCGCGAGATTGTCACATCGCCGGTCTTAAACCTTGTCAGTGCAACTGCATTCTCCAAATCGAGAGTGCGCTGATAATCCTCCGTTATAGCCTCGTTCACTGCCGACTTTATATGAAAACTGCCAAGCGTCAGATAAGGCATACCCTTAGCCTGAGGAATATATACCGAGTCAAGAAGCGCCTCGGCCTCGTCGGCACGGTCCGAAAAAACCAGCGACCTAATCTCCGCTAAGTGATTCACCGCGCCCGCATTATTGTTGCTATATGGACCTCCTGCCCAGAAAGTCTCCTCATTAATCTGAATCTCCTCATCGGCAATGCCTCCGTAAACCATTCCGCCAAGACGCGAATTTCCTATCGGATAAGCCTCAACCCACTTCGTTGCCGGGCTCTTCTCCATAAGAACACACGACGAACCGGCCTCAACGCCGGCGCCCGCAGCATCCGCAGCCATTACCATGACCACGCCAATTGCCAAAAGCACTCTATAAACTACATTTCCCATATCTTTACCCATTATTCTCAATATCTTAATCCATTATCCCGATATTAATTGATTGTCTCAATATCATAATCAATCGTCACAATCAAACGTCTCAATATCATAATCGATTGTTTTCTGCAAATATACAACAAAAAATCAATTCCCCATCCCCCATAAATTTACTTTTTCCCCGGAAAGCACACATCCCCGGACCCGCAGGCTTCCAAGCCTGCACCCACCACCTCCTCCCCACCCCGGCGTAGTGCTAAAAGCGGGAGCGACAAAACTTTTGCCGCTCCCGCCTGCTATATTCGCTATTTTAGCTATTACTTGACAATCTTGTAACGGCGCAAACTTCCATCACCCATCCGTTCCATAACGATATTCACTCCCGGTTGCGGCGCAGACAGCTTGACTCCCATAATATTGTAATATTCAAATGTTTTAACTCTATCAAGATTAACATCCGTCACACCCGACTCGCCTGAATCCGGGTCCTCATCCTGGCCTGGGTTCTCATCTTCGCCTGGGTCTTCATCCTGGCCCGGGTCTTCATCTTGACCTGAATCCGAATCCGCATAACCCGTTACGCCTTTTCCAAACTCAACCATCAGATTGGCACCGGCACCCGTCTTTTCATTACCAACAACCGTCGGCACCAGTTCGGTGTCAAACGACTGATACTCATAATAATCCGACGGCACAAAATATTCAATATCACCAACATTCTGATGTTTATCAACCGAGTTATGACAGTCCTCAATATGCAAATTATACTCGGCATAACCTTTCTTTGCATCGGTATAATCCTTATCCACTATCACTCCGTCGGCAAACCAGCACTTCTCGGCATAAATATTTGATTTATACCCGTAACCAATGCTGTAATGATTACCCACGTTTGTGTAGTAGCAATTTAGGAGGTGAACCTTGCCGAAGCGAACTCGCGGACAACGCTCCATGCAACCCTCGTCCCACCAGCAATTGGCAAACGTAGTATTCAGGTGACCAAGGCTCGACGTATCGCTGTCGCTTGAGCCCCAAGTGTTGCAGAATCGATGGTCGTTAGCGCCGCCGCTACCGCCGCTCATCGGCGGAATCTTGTAGATAAAACGGCACCACGACACGCAGATATAATCCGACTCATGATTACAGTCCAGGCTGCTGTCAACACCGTCGCCAATCGTACAGTGGTCCACCCACACTCGCTTCACACCTTGAAACAGCAATGCATCATCCCCGTCTACATCGTATGCGCCCGCGCCCTGGATAGTCAGGTTGCGTATGATGATATTTTCCGAATCGGCGCCACTGCCACTCGTAAACTTAAGCACACCGCTGTTCTTCTTCGTGCGGTCGTTGCTGTATATACGTGCGCCAGGAAGCCCGTAGATAGTCTTGTTTTTGGTGTGATACGTGTGCATCGCCTTAAACTCTATCTCACCCTGCACATAGATTATCATCGGCACATCACGCTCGCGGGTATCCGGGTTACGGGTGTTCATCGCCGTGTCAAATTCATCCTCGGTCGTCACCACAACCTCCGTACCGCCCTCACCGCCGGTAACCTCAAAATCGGGCATCGAGCCCCACCCTATCGGGCGATTCAAATCATATTCGCTCAACGGCGTTTGTGCCCCGGCAGTTTGCGTCAGCATCACGGCCACGGCAGCCGCTATAAACATCTTTTTCATTTGGTATAAATCTTTTGTGTTACTTTTGAACCATCGCTCATCTGAAATTCTACAATCGAAAAGCCCTTCTCGGGGCAATCAATCATGACTCCTGCCATATTATAATACTTTATGCCGACAACTCGTGCGGCGCCGTCAACAACCGGAGCATTTACGCCCGAATATTCGCCATAGTGGTCATTTCCTCGCGAGGTCAACAGATTTTCATCCAGCGTAGCGCCGGCTCCGGTCTCGGGGTCCGACACTATCTCCTTGACCAATTCTGCCGGATAAACTCGGCAGTGATAGTTCGGGTCATCGTACGGTATATAATAATCGCCCGTGTATCCTTTACCTTTCTCCTGACGGTCGGGTTCGCCTATACACCCAACGACGGTCAGGTTATAGATATTCTTGTCTGTCAGATAATATTTCAGATGTCCGCCGGTCACAACCGTACCCGAGAAATCTCCATTCTCAACATACATATCCGACTGGTGACCAACTCCGATGCAATACTGGGCCGGGTCATCCTCCGTTCCGTTTTCCCACAGGCAGTTGGCTATATGCACGTTCCCAAAGCGGATTCGGGGACAACGCTGACCACAGCCGTGATACCACCAGCAATTGACAAATGTTGCATTCAGATAACCCTCGTCGTCTCCTCGGTTGTCGCTACTGCCCCACATCGACGAGCAACGGTGGTCGTCACTCTCGCCCGGGCGCGACCACGGAGCTATCAGATACGAGAATTTACACCATGAAACGGTAATATTGTCACTCTTTGTCTTCGCATCAAGATTCCCGTCTACACCATCCTGAATATCACAGTGGTCTATCCAGATATTTTTCGACTCCACAAGCTGGATGTTGTCACACGCCGAGATATCGTAGGCGCCGGCACCGAGCAATGTCAGATTGCGAAAAATACAGTTCTCCCAGTTTTGGCAATAGAAGAACCCCGCATAGTCGGCATTGTCATTGTGATTTCTATTGTACAACGAGGAGCCGGGCAAGCCGTAGATAGTCACGTTTTTCACCTTGTCATAGCGCAACTTCTCTTTTATCTCAATATCTCCGCTGACATAAATAGTCATCGATTCCTTGCCCCCTTTGCATTTCTGCAGAGCGGCGCGAATCTCCTCCTCGGTAGTTACTACTACAGGATTGATATCACCGCTGCCGGTACACTTCATCCCTATCGAGGCCCATCCTACCGGACCATTCTCATCAAACGGTGACAGCTGAGCATGGATTTCCATGCTCGCTGCCACCATTATGGCTGCTATTACAAAAAACTTTCTCATCAGTTTGTTTTATTTATCTTACAACAGCTTTTACAGCGCCACGGAAACCGTTATCACCCTCCACTGTAAGGATTACGACACCATTTGTGCCGTTGGGCAGACGGATTGCCGTCGTTGCGCCGCTGAACTGGTGCTGTCCTATCTGGCGGCCGCTCATGTCATAGAGACCTGCACGATAGTTGGTCAGGCCGGTTGTTCCGTTAACTGTTACAAAGATAACTCCGTTATCGGCTTGGAACAGGCTGATGCTATTGTCGGCACTCTCCTGCTCTACAACCTCGATACCCGATTTGCCAAATTCACCGTCAAATTCAAATGCACCCAGGTCGGGAGCCTCTCCCTCATATTCGATTCCGTTAACGGCGATACCGCGGTAGGTTGTCGGCTCGATGATAACACCGGCGTCAATCAGCGGCGCACCTTCCTTCAGGTGTGCAAATGTCGTTTCGGGAATATTGCCATACTTGTCGCGCTCGCCAATGAGCTCTACATCGTTGGTCACGTCAACAAAATACTCGGGGAACGCAGCCTGGAACTCGCAGTTGGTTACAGTCATACCCGTGAGCGATTCATCAATCTGGAAACGACCGTATGCGCTCTGCTTGCCGTGCTGTGTCGGGTCATCAGGCTTCTTGTCTGTGCGGGCGTTATCATTGATGGCAATACAGTTGGTCAGGCGAACTTCGTGACCCGAGCTGATTGCCTCATAGATTCGATATGAATAGCTCTTATCACTAATGCTGGTCAGGGTCATACCGGTACAGTTGTTCATGATGATGTCGCCGGCATTGTGGTTCTGGTCAAAGCCCTTAGCCTTGTTGTGGATAGCAAGACAACGATTCATAAACACATTCATCGCACCCTGGTCCGAGCCACACTTGAAGCCGTTGCCATTTCCTTTCGGAGCTATATTGTCAAGGTCAAGGAAGCCGTTCTTGTAGCTGATACAATACTCCATGATAATGGTCATATTGTCACCAAATCCATCCTCCTTCTTGTAGAACACATCCCAGCCGTCATCCGAGTTGGCCCATGCGCGGCATCCGTAGAAATAGTTTCCGTCGCCAACCGAAAGTTTGGGAGCAAAACCGTCAGCATCACCCTCATCCTCGTCACAGTTGAGATACGAGTCACAGTTGATAATCTTGTTGTACGCACCTAAATTCTTGATTTGCAATCCAGTGTCTCCATTACGATAGAAATTGCACAGTTCTATGATATTGTCATGTGCATCCTGCGTGCGGTTGGCTATATCCTTTGATGTGCCGCCCGTTGGCTTGTTGCGTTCGATAAGAAGTCCGTTATCCGACGCGTTACAGATGTCCAAATTCTTGAAGTGCCAGTATGAGCTGGTCAGACGAACACCTTGGTAGGGATTGTTTGAATGGCTGTGATAAGGCATGCCCGAGAAGTCAAGCACGGCACGGCCTTCGTAACCCCAAAGCTCTATCAGCTTGTCGGGCTCGCCATTGCGGTCGTTAATATCTATTCGCTTGTCATACACGTATGTTCCGGCCTTCATCCAGATACGGTCACCCGGCTGGGCAAGGTCTATTGCCTTCTGCACGTCAAAGAACGGATGCTCCTCCGAGCCGTCGGCTGTTGCATCGTTTCCGTCGGGAGCACACCAAATTACATCCCCTTGGATTACATCAGGAGTTTCAACAACCTCATCGGTCTTAAACGATTTTTCGTCACCGATAGCCGTGCCAAAATCGGTCACGGCGTATGCCCGAACATAATACGTGGTAGCCTCTTCAAGCGATACGGTTGTGGAGAATTTAGTCGTCGGGCGCGACATGGGAACGCGGATTGCACCCTCTGCATCAATATCTGTGAACGATTTTGTGCTGTAAACAACACCAACTTCGTTCAAATCAAGACCGCCGTCATCGGTTACCATACCGCCTATACGATACTTGCTGCCGCTTTTGGTCATATCGCTCGTAACGACAACAGCCGCCGTAGCCGCCGATGTTTCAAAACTCTTAACCTCGCCGTAGGCATAACCGGCATTTGACAGCGCGTATGCACGATAGTAAACAGTTTTGCCGGCTTTCAATCCGGTGATTAGCACCGCAAATTCGGTTTGTGTCGGGTCCTCAGTTACAACAATATTGTCGGCAAGTGTAGGCTGATTGCTCAAGCTCCAGATAACACCGGTAGCAGTGATAGGCTGGTCGCCCCCGTCAACAATTTTACCGCCCACCTCGGCCGAATTTTTGGTTATGCCGGTTGCATCACCGGTAGCTACCGTTGCCGGCGTACCGTAGGCCTGGGCATACACCACAAGATTGTCAATATCTGCGTCGCTTCCGCTTTCATTTGCCAATTTCACACGATTCACTGTCAGGCTCTCCACCGTCAACGTGCGCAGGGTGCCGTCGCTTGCAATATCGGTCGCTGCTGTCCATGTTGCGCCGCCATCGGTCGAAGTATAGGCGGTAACCTCTTTGCGCATCGCGTTCCACTCCACGCGCTTAACGCCGCTGTTCAGAATCGGCGTAATAACATACGAGCCGTTCTTTGGCATGCGGAGGTTCATCGTCGAGCCATCTACGTTGTAGCTCGAATTGGTTGATTTATAGGAGTTTTTGTAAATCCATGTACCTTGTCCCGAAACATAATATTCCAACTCTGCCGCCGATTGCTCCTGCGGGAAAGTCGCTGCATCCTCAAAGTCCTGCATGAAATAACGCCCCTGCTCGTCAACCGTTTGCGACGATTCATCTATGAGGGTTCGGAAACTCTTTGCCGGTCCGTAGCTCTGAGTATCACCATATTTGGCGTAAGCGCGATAGTAAATGGTAGCGCCCTCGCGAAGACCGGTCAGAGCAACGCTAAACTGATTGGCCACGGCCTCCGCCTTTGCCACATTGTCGCTCATCCCCGGCTCCTTGTTGGTCGCGCTCCACACAAAGCCAACCTCGGTGATTGTCTCACCGTCATTCTTAGTGATTGAGCCCGAGAGCGTTGCGCTCTCTTTGGTAATATCTGTTGCATCACCGGTCGAAAGGGCCACCGTCGTTTCAAACGTTTGGGCATACACCGCAAGATTGTCTATATCAGCATCTTTGGATGTGTCGTCGTTGCCAATCTTAATACGATTTACAGCATCGCTGCCCACGGTTACCGTTACCAATTTGCCGCTGGTTGTCTGCGTGGCCTCGGTCCATGTCGTGCCGCCGTCGGTCGATGTGTAGACCTTAACCGTCGCACGACCTATGTCGAACGTAACGCGGGATACACCGTTGGAGAGCACCGGAGTAATTACATACGACCCACTTTTAGGCATACGAAGATTATGCTCCGAGCCATCGGGAATGTAAGTCGCATTTGTAGCCTGGAACGCCCCTTTGTAGAGCCATTCTCCCTGCCCATCCACGTTAAAAACAACCTCCGCCTCCGGCTTCGTATCCGGATAGGTTGTCAAGTCCTCAAATGTTTGAATAAAATACGAGCCGTCGCCGCCTATAGCCCGGGCCGACCAGGCGCAGCAAAACGGCACAACGAGCACCAACAGCGCTCTGCGAAAAAATGTTTTACGCATGGTATTTTTGTTATTGTTAAGTTGATATTGCTTTTCAGTTTTTATTCTTGAATATTTTAGGCTCTGATTTTGAATATTTTCCGCCGCAAATTTACAACATTTTTAAATCTTTCCAACACACCCCCCTCAAAAAAACTTCATCCACAGCGCGTCAGCCGGTCAGCAGGCTTCCAAGCCTGCGCCCATCACAGCGACCCATCACGCCGCGTCAGCCCGGAAAGCAGGCTTCCAAGCCTGCGC
>JAFLTJ010000060.1 GCA_022510465.1 Muribaculaceae bacterium | reverse complement strand
TTGCTTCCATGGCTGATGCACCGATTTTACCAATACCGATACCTGCACCGATTGCTGCGATTGCTGCGCCAATTGCTGCGCCAAAATTGGTAAGACTACCAGCGACTGCTGCTAAAATCATTGCTAACATAATAATTGAGATTTAGAGGTTTGTTATTTGTTTGTTAATTAAATTTCTAAAAAAAGTTAAAAATGGGTTATGCTTTTACAGCGGCTTCGGCCGGGTTTTCATGCCCGTGCTCATGCTCGCCGTTCTCGCGTGCAAGACCAATGAAGACGGTCGACAACATCGTGAATACATAGGCCTGGATAAAGCTAACCAGAACATCTATTACCAGCATAAATACCGAGAAAAGTATTGAAACGACTGCCGTACCGCTTGCAATGGCAATGCTGCCAAAGAGGGCATGGAAGATAAAAATCAACAACGTCAACACAATCACTATCATGTGTCCTCCCATCATGTTGGCAAACAGACGCACGGTCAACGCCGCGGGTTTGGTGAATATACCAAACACTTCAATGACCTGCATGATGGGTATGGGGCACTTTAGCCACAGTGGTACATCGGGCCAGAAGATTTCTTTCCAATAGTGCTTGGTGCCAAACAGGTTGGTGATGAAGAACGTGATGAGTGCCAACACCAAAGTGACGGCGATATTGCCTGTAAGGTTGGCTCCACCGGGAAAAATCACCATTAGCCCCGTGAGGTTCATGACGAGGATGAACATAAACACCGAGAGCAGATAGGGTGCAAATCTCATGGATTCTTTCCCTAACGTAGGCTTTATGACGCTGTCATATATGAATGTAATGACAACCTCGATGCCGCCGCGAATGCCGCGGGGAGCCTTAGCATTGCCTCCCTTATACCATCGGGCAATCGAAAGAACCATCCACAACACGAGCACAACGCTGATGAAAAGCGCGCATACGTTTTTGGTAATCGAGAAATCCCAAGGCCTGAGTTCCCGGCCGTCGACAATCGCCACGATTTTGTTCTCGTAGGGGCTGTCGGGCCCGGCCTTTTTGAATTCAACGCCATTATCCACGTATGATTGATTGTCGGTAATCCGTGCTGAAGAGAATATGTGCAATCCGGTCTCCGAAGAGTACAGGATGCATGGGAGCGGAATGCGGTGGTGATGGTCAAACGGGACCTCCCAGCCGTATGCATCGCCAAGGTGGTCAAAGATAATCTCCTTGGTGTCAAACGGCAGGGCTGAATCTCCACCGGAGCTTTCGCTCGCCGGAGCTTCAATGGCGTGGGCGTCAGCAACGGCCTCGGTTGCCGGTTGCTGAGCGCGCAGGCCGATATTCAAAGCCGCTGCCAGCACTGCCACTATTATAAATATTGCCTTTTTCATTTACCGATGAATTTCATGGTTAGTAGATACAAACCGATACTACATTCTTGTCGACATCAACAATTCCGCCGCCGGTTTCAACCGTCTTGAGCTCATCCGAACCCTCTTGTTGGTACCGGATTGTCCCCGGCACGAGCGACGAGATTAATGAGGCATGGTTTTTCAGGACTGTAAATTCGCCATTTGAGCCGGGAAGATGAACGGCTGTCACTTTTCCTTCAAAGACGATGCCCTCTGCCGAAATTATTTTAAGTGTCATTGTCAAAAGATGTTGTAGCGGGTTAAATTGTATAAGTTGAAATGATTGGCAACAAATGCCACAATAGGAGTAGGTTAGCTCTTAACCTCGGCAAGGAGTTTCTTACCTTTGGCAATAGCTTCGTCTATTGTGCCGACATTGAGGAATGCCTGCTCGGGATATTCATCCATTTCACCGCTGAGAATCATTTTGAAACCGCGGATAGTTTCGCTCAGGGGAACCATCACGCCCGGCAGACCTGTAAACTGCTCGGCCACGTGGAACGGCTGGGAGAGGAAACGCTGGGCGCGGCGGGCGCGGGAAACCACAAGCTTGTCCTCGTCAGACAGCTCGTCAACACCGAGAATGGCGATGATATCCTGCAACTCATTGTACTTCTGAAGCAGCTGTTTAACAGCCTGGGCTGTATTATAGTGCTCCTCGCCGATAATGTTCGGGTCGAGGATTCGTGAAGTTGATTCCAGCGGGTCAACGGCCGGATATATACCAAGCTCGGCAATTTTACGCGATAACACTGTTGTTGCGTCAAGGAAAGAGAATGTTGTTGCCGGAGCGGGGTCGGTCAAGTCGTCGGCCGGCACATAGATAGCCTGTACCGAAGTGATTGACCCGTTTTTGGTTGATGTGATGCGTTCCTGCAGGGCACCCATTTCGGATGCGAGTGTAGGCTGGTAGCCCACGGCCGAGGGCATACGCCCGAGAAGTGCCGACACCTCCGAACCGGCCTGCGTGAAACGGAAAATGTTGTCGATAAAGAGTAGAATTTCCTTACCACCGCCATCCTGGTCGCGGAACTGCTCGGCTACGGTAAGACCCGACAGAGCAACGCGAAGACGTGCTCCCGGCGGCTCGTTCATCTGACCGAACACCAATGTAGCCTGGCTTTGGGCAACTTGATTCATGTCCACATCGGCAAGATTCCATTCGCCCTTTTCCATCCCTTCTTTGAACTTGTCGCCATATTTCATAACGCCGCTCTCAATCATTTCGCGCAGCAGGTCGTTACCCTCGCGGGTACGTTCTCCAACACCGGTGAACACGGAGAATCCGTTGTGTCCCTTGGCGATATTGTTGATGAGCTCCATGATAAGCACGGTTTTACCAACGCCGGCGCCGCCGAACAAACCGATTTTACCACCCTTGCTGTATGGTTCAAGCAGGTCGATTACCTTAATACCGGTGTAAAGAATCTCGGTTCCGATTGTCAGCTCGTCAAATGCCGGTGCGGGCTGATGTATAGAGCGCAGATTCTCGCGGTCGAGAGTCGGGAGTCGGTCAATAGCGTCTCCGATAACGTTCAGAAGTCGCCCTTTAACCTGGTCGCCGGTTGGTACGGCAATTGGTCGCTCAAGGTTGTCAACGCGCAGGCCTCTCTGCAAGCCGTCGGTGCTTTCCATTGCGACACACCTGACGGTATCTTCTCCGATGTGTTGCTCAACTTCGAGAATCAGCTGAGAGCCGTCGGGGCGGTCTACTTTGAGGGCTGTGTAGATTGGGGGTAGTTCGTTGTTTTCGCCCTCAAACGATACATCGACTACCGGGCCGATGACCTGGGCCACTTTTCCAAATTTATCGCTCATGATGGTTTATGTGATTGGTTTGTTATATTCGTGTTTTAATGGTATTAATTATTCAGAATCAAAGATGCCAGCCTGCTGCCACGATGGCTACCATCAGTGCCAGGTTAAACAGGTTGATGGGGAGTAGATATTTCCATTCGAGCGACAGCAATTGGTCGATTCGCAGACGTGGGAATGTCCACTTGAACCAAATGATGATGAACGATAGGAATATGGCCTTACCCATGAACCATACAACCGAGGGGATGTAGTCCATAACGTTGTTGAATGCATCCAGCCCCGGGATGTGGAATGGCATCCAGCCGCCAAAGAATAGCAGCGTAGCCACGCCCGAAACTATGAATAGGTTCAGATATTCGGCCAGATAGAAGAATCCGAAGTGGATTCCCGAGTATTCGGTGTGGTATCCGGCTGTCAGCTCGCTCTCGGCCTCGGGCAGGTCAAAGGGGCCTCGGTTGGTTTCGGCCGTTCCGGCAATCATGTAGATGACAAAAGCGATGATGGCCGGGATATGCCCCGAGAATATAAACCAAAGGTCGCGTTGCTGTTCAATGATACCGCCGATGCTCATTGTTCCGGCAAGACATACTATAGTGACAATACTCAAACCTATTGATAGCTCGTATGAAATCATCTGTGCTCCCGAACGAAGGGCACCGATGAGGGTGAACTTGTTGTTGGATGACCATCCGGCAAGCAGTATTCCGAGTACGCCGATTGACGACACTGCCACCAAGAAGAAGATACCAACGTTGAAATCAATGATTTGCAGCCCGTTACCCCATGGCAGCACGGCAAATGCAAGCATCGACGCGATGATAACCAAATAGGGGGCGACGGCAAATAGCAGACGGTCAACATGATTGAGCGTAATAAGCTCTTTAATAAGTATTTTAAACATGTCGGCGACGCTTTGCAGAATGCCCCACGGGCCAACGCGGTTGGGACCCAGGCGACATTGGAAAGCGGCGCAGACTTTTCGCTCAAACCAAATGTAGAACAGGGCAAGAACTGCATACAGAAGCAGCAGAATGACGCCGACGATGATGCACTCGAGGGTGACTGCTATCCATTCATGCCCCAGCAGGTTTAGAAGGGTATTGTGAAACCAAGAGGTAAACAATGATAAGTCTTGCATATCCGGTATTCGTTTTTTACAGGTTTAACGGTCCATGTCGGGAACTATGTAGTCCAGCGAGCCTCCGATGGTGATTAAATCGGCAATCTTGCTTCCGGTTGTGATATGGTCGACAACGGCGGCTAACGGCAGACATGGAGGTGCAATTTTCAGTCGGTATGGCGAGGTTGTCCCGTCGCTTTCGATATATATGCCGAAAGTTCCACGGCAGCCCTCGACGGTTTTAAACCAGTGCCCGGCAGGCAGCTTGATTACTTTTGGAACTTTTACGCAATATTCACCTTCGGGTATGTTGTCAATCAGCTGCTCAATGATTCGTGCGCTTTGCTGCATTTCATCCATGCGCACCTTGAAGCGGGCCATTGAGTCACATTCGGTTCTGATAACTTCGTCAAAATCGAGCTCGGCATAAATGCTGTACGGGTCGGTTTTGCGCACGTCGCAGGCCCAGCCTGAAGCTCGGCCTGACGGGCCGGTAACTGCCCAGCTTACAGCATCTTCGCGTGAAAGGATTCCGACGCCCTCCATGCGGTTGCGGGCTATGACGTTTCCGGTGAATATCTTGTTGTATTCCTTGATGTTGGCCGGAAGAATTTCAAGAAGAGCCTTGACATCGGGTACGAAATTCTCATGCAGGTCTTGCATTACGCCGCCAATGCAGTCGTAGTTGAATGTCATTCGGGCGCCGCATGTACGTTCCATTATGTCAAGAATCTGTTCGCGCACTCTTAGCGTGTAGAACAGCATTGTAGTCGCGCCGAGGTCCATGCAGTATGTGCCTATGAAAAGGCAGTGGGATGCGATGCGCGACAACTCGTCCATAAGAACACGGATAACCTGCGCTCGGCGTGATATGGTTATTCCGGCAGCTTCTTCAATGGCCATACACAGGCAGTGGTGGTATGGGTGGGCCGAGAAATAGTCAAGTCGGTCCATGAAATGAAGAGTCTGCGGGTAGGTCAGACCTTCACAGATTTTCTCGACGCCTCGGTGGATATAACCCATGTAGACATCGATTTTCTTGATTGTTTCCCCATCGACTGCGGTTCTGAAACGCAATACGCCGTGGGTTGCAGGATGTTGCGGGCCGATGTTTACAACAAAGTCGTCGGGCTGGAATATCCGTTTCTGGTTGCATTCAATTGAGCCGTCGGCCGCCTGGGTATAAACATTGGTGAAATCGCTTTGGCGCTCGCTTTCGGTGCTTATGGGGTTGAGCTCCGGATTCATGTCATAATCCTTGCGCAGCGGATATCCTTTCCAGTCAATTGAGAGGAAAAGACGGCGCATATCGGGATTGTTGATGAAAATGATACCGAAGAAATCGTAAACTTCGCGTTCATATATTGTCGCGATAGCCCACAAATCGGCTACTGACTGTATCGTTGGATTTTCCCGGTTGGCAGCAATGACTTTGATGCGAATATGGGTGTTATCGCCGGTGTTTGTCAGGTAGTACAGGCAGCCGTATGAGTCTTTCCAGTCCATACCGACGATGGTGACCAGAAAGTCAAAGCCCAATTGGTTTCGCAGGGCGGATGCAAAAGTGTGCCACCCTGACTCGGGGACTGTGACCTGCAATATGGAGCCGGTCTCAATTTGAGCCTCGCTGCAGAGGCTTTGTATTTTTTCGTTAATATCTATTGCCATGCCGGGTGGTTTATCCTGTTTTTTTGTTATCGGGTAGGGGAAATCAATCGTTGGGGTTTTCTTGAACCGGATGTTCTTTCAGAAATTCAGCTTGTTTCTGCTGCCGATTGACTCCGCCGAAGAATTTTTCAACTTTAATTTTTCGGGAGAGCTGCATGATGCCATATATCATAGCCTCGGGTCGTGGTGGACATCCGGGAACAAAAACGTCGACGGGAACAATATCCTCAATGCCCATGGCAACATGATAGCTTTTGCGGAACGGGCCTCCGGAGATGGCACATGAACCGCAGGCAATGACATATTTAGGCTCGGCGAGCTGGTCGTAAAGGCGTCGGAAAACGGGAACCATTCGGTGAACGATAGTTCCGGCAACCATCATAAAGTCGGCCTGGCGGGGCGATGCGCGAGCAACTTCCCAGCCAAACCGCGCCATATCATAACGGGCGGCGCCCAGCGACACAAATTCGATGCCGCAACAACTGGTTGCGAATGTGAGCGGCCAGAGTGAATTGCTGCGCCCCCAGTTGATTAATTTGTCAAGCGAGCCTACGATAACGTTAACGCCGTTTTCCTGAAGCTCTTTGACGAGATTTTCAATGTATTCGTTGTCTTTCCATGCGTCGTATGGCATGCTTTTTGTTGTTATTTCCATTCAAGCGCTCCTTTCCGCCAGGCATAAACAAGCCCAAGCACTAAAACGCCAAAGAAAACCGCGATGCTTATAACGCCTTGACCTTGAAGGTCTCTCATCCTTACGGCCCAAGGGTATAGGAAGACGGTTTCGACGTCGAACATTAAAAACAGAATTGCAAAGAGGTAGTATCCCACTTTAAATTGAGCCATGCTTTCGCCACGTGTAGGTATTCCACATTCGTATGGCTCGCCTTTCTGCGGGTTGAACGAACGAGGCGAAATCAACCCTGCGATTAATAAAGCGGCAGCAACCAATGCCACGCCCGTAAGCAGAGCGACAAGTGCCATGGTTGCGTTTTGGATAGCTAATGTTATCATGTATTGCTTAGATGATTTAGTTTAAGGTTGACATTCACGCAGTTAAATGCTGTCTTTGACTGATTTGGGCACAAATCTGCATAATGTCCACTGCAAATTTAACAAAAAAACGTGAAATAGCTTTGAATGACTGTTTTTGTCAGTCGGGCCGGCAATGATGGAATTAAGTGTATATAATTTGCTGAACAATAAGTTGATGAATGGGTTTTAATACAAAACTCCCGTCAATAGCATTACTATCGGCGGGAGTTAAATTGGGTTAAATTATGTTATAATTTCTTTATTTAGTATTATTCGGCCGGAACGGGCTCACACTCAAGTGTGATTTCATATTCTGACATTCCGCGCGGCGTGCAGTTGAATTTGAGTGCCATTTTCCCGGTGGCAAGCGTTGCGGTGGCGCCAAGTTTGCTGATGGGGTAGTTGGGGTAGGGCACATCCTTTATCGTCGGGGTGAGCATGTCGCTTGCAAGAGTGAAGCCGGTTGTTGTAATGTCAAAACCGATTCCGGGGAAAGTCATGTCAAGCGCCGGCATTGCTTCAACAAATTTTATTCCTTTGAGGTCGAGGCTTGCAACGCCGGTTTCGGGGTTGAAAATAACATTGGTACGTACGTTGGTGACAGTAAACGACTCGTTTGTGGCGAGATTTTTTGATGTCAGTTTGCCAAAGAAAACGCAAGTGACGGGTGTAACAACCACTTCATAATTGCTGTTGACGGTATAGGTCAACTGAATCAACGGGTTATAATTGTTGTTGATAACGCGGTCGGTCAGCTTGAAGAGGACATTCGATATATTGAGGGATGTTGGTGCAGTAATTGCAACCGGGCTTGATGATGTGGCTGTAAGCGTGGTTTTATCAAGAGTATATGGAATGTCGTTAATCTGAATTGTGTGTTTCTGGAACGAGTTGTTGAGCTTTAAATCGGTCTGGCTCAAGCCGAAAGTGGCATGAACGTAATCGAGAATCAGCTGGTAGTCAATCTCGTTGTTGTAGTAAACTTCGCCGGTGGCGGTATTTGTAATGGTATTGAACACAGGGCCGTAGGTCAACGACGCTTTGTTTTCGGGTTCGGGAGTATCGCCAAGACAAGAGCTTGTAATGGCAGTGAATATCAGCGCAATAGCTGTGTAAATTGAGATTCGGTTTTTCATTTTAATGTTGTTTAATTGTTTTGAGGGTGCAAATATACAAAAAAAGTAAATTTGTGGATGTAAAAAAGCGCGATGGACTTTAGGATTGGAAACAAAGACGGATGGTTATGCCAAATCGGCGTGGCTTTCCGGCTTGATAGAATGTGTTTCCTATTGATTTGTATTGGAATGTCGTAAATCGGGTGTCGGTAAGGTTCTCAACCCATAAATCGAGTGAACTGTCGTCTCGCTCAAGTTTTATCGAGGCTCCGGCCTGGATATAGAATGGTTGCCGCTGGGTGTTGTCTTCATTCCAGTAAATGTCTCCTATTCCGCGGCAATTTGCGCTGAAAGAGATATCGCGCAGCCATGACAGGAACGGAGTGTTCAGCGTGTAGCAGGCGTCGACGAAAAGGGTGCTTGCCGGCGCGTATGGAACGCGGTTTCCGTCAAAAGATTCGATACCGTTGTGGAACGTAATGAAACGGGCGTCGGTGTAGCCGTATGAAGCCCGCAGGGATAGAGCCGGGAATGCCGAGGGGGTGTAGGATGATTGAACTTCAAAGCCAAGCGACTTTGTGTGGCCGGCGTTTGTCATGATGCGCCCCGTCGTGGTTCCGTCGGGAAAGACAGTCAGTTGCTGGTCCCGGCAGTCGATATAAAATGCTGATACTGTTGCTGAAAAATCGTTGTCGTCATTTCCGAATATCTGAGCGCCAATTTCAAAATTCCAGCTTTTCTCAGGCTTGTAGCCAACGATGGAGGCGACATCATATTTAGGCGACAATCCCATTGTTCCCATTAGCGACTGCTGCAGAACATCGCTGAACATCTGAGTGTTATACCCGCCGGCTTTATACCCTTTGGCAATGGTTAGGTAGGCGCTCGGGATAGGCTTGAAAAGGGTCTTGTAGGTGACATTGAGTCGAGGGAGAAATTGCAGAAACGATTTGGAAAGGTCTCCGCTGTCGTCAATATCCACCTTCTCATGATTGAAAATGACCGGATTACGGTTGGGGTCAGAAGCGTCAAGGGTTGTGTATGACGTGAGACACCGGCTGTTGTAGGATAGCGCTGTATGCTCGTAATCGAGTCTTAGGGCGAGCTCAATATTAAGGCGTGAAGAGAGGGATAGCATTGAGCGATGATACAGCGCGGCGCCGCCAACGGGGTTTGTAAAGTAACTTTCAAGAGTAAAGCGGTCGCTATCCCAGATGATGGGATACAGGGGATTGATACCATTGCGGTGGTCGATAATCAGATTCTGTATGCCGGTTTCTTTGAATGTTACCGGGGCCTCCATTTTTGCACGTTTGAAAAATCCGAAAGCCCCTGCAAGCCAGCTGTATCTGAATTTGTTTCCTATCGAGAAAGACCCGTCTGCGGCAAAATCTTCGGTGACGGCCCATTCTCTACGTATCTGTGAAAGAGTGAAATAGCTGACCGGGAGAAAATCCTGGTCGAGCGTCATGTTGTCGTCGATATACTGGACAGAGGTCTTGGATGTCAGATTCAGGTGCCCGGTCGTGGCCTCAATGGAAATGCCGTCGGTGAAGGCAAAGCGGCGGTAAAAGCAAGTGTCGTTATAGTTGATTAGATTGGTTTCAATCGATGCGTACGGGTATCCGTGCTGTCGGTTGAAACTGACTGCTGCTGTGTTGGTTAGCGACAACCGGGAGTTTGCGGGGTCGCGATACACCATTTTCCAGCGTGCCGAGCCACCCTCTTCGCGGTCGGCTTTTGTGTTTGAATAAACATTTGTATAAAACCCCGCAGTTCGCGAAAAATCGGCCGAAATGGATGTGCCCAGTCGTGTTGACGGTCGCAGATATACGGCCGCTCCCGCCTTGAATGAGCCGGCCGAGGCGGCCTCGACTGTGGCTCTCACTCCGGTGAATTCCATCGGCGACAAGGTGTTGATTGTTATCATGCCGGCCATTGAATTTCGGCCATACAGACTACTTTGCGGCCCGCGTGTGACTGTTATACGGCTGATGTCGTTGAGGTCAAAGTCATAATTGTCTTTGTTAAGTATCGGCACGCCGTCAACCACAAGCGCAACCGCCGGCTGGTCTATTCGCGCTCCTATTCCTCGCATGTAGATTGACGAGGTCATGCGCGAGCCATAGTCGGGGATGTAGAAATTGGGGGCTATCTCGCCGACTTGCTTCATCGAAACGATGTTCAGCCTCTCGACCGATTTTCGGGAGAGGTATGTGTGATTTTCAAACGAACCAAACGATTTTCGCTGCTCAATGACGGTTGTGGTCGGAAGCGTTACAAGAATGGTTGAGTCGGTGTTTTCGTTTGTAGTAGCAGCTATTGACGACGCTGAATGGAACAGGGTCATAGCGATAAGAAAAGGTCGGCAGAAGAATTTGATATTCCAATTCATGTTGCAAAAGGGTGTTAAGAGGCACCCGTCACGCCGTTACATAATTCCGCGTTCACGGAGCTTAAGCTGCCAGTTCCATGCGCTGCGCATCGTGTCGTCAAGCGAAATCTCGGTTTTCCATCCCAGCACCTTATTGGCACGAGTCGGGTCGGCCCACACTTTGACGATGTCGCCCGGGCGACGTGGGGCGATGCGGTAGGGCACTTTGACGCCGGTTGAACGCTCAAACGACTCGATGAGTTGCAGAACCGATACGCCGTCGCCTGTTCCGAGGTTGAATATTTCAACCGGCTGCTCGCTCTTGCCGTCGAGCATGCGGTTAACGGCAATAACATGGGCTTTGGCAAGGTCGACCACGTTGATAAAGTCGCGGATGCACGACCCGTCGGGGGTATCGTAATCGTTGCCAAAAACACTTAATTCCTTGCGTATGCCAATGGCTGTTTGGGTAAGATAGGGGACAAGGTTCTGAGGCACACCGTTTGGCAGCTCGCCGATAAGGGCCGACGGATGGGCGCCCACGGGATTGAAGTAGCGCAGAATGACGCTCTTGAAAGGCGCTCCCGAGCGTATCATATCGGTTATTATCTCCTCTGAAATCTGCTTGGTGTTGCCGTAGGGCGACGTGGCGGTTTTGATGGGGGTTTCTTCGGTCACGGGATTGCGGTCGGGCTCGCCGTAGACGGTGCAGGATGATGAAAAAACGATGCCTTCAACACCGTTGGGTCCCATCAGGTCAAGCAGATTGAGCAACGACACGAGGTTGTTGCGGTAGTATAGCGAGGGCTTTTCAATCGACTCACCAACGGCCTTGCTCGCGGCAAAATTGATAATGCCCTTAATGCCGGGATAGGTGTCAAAGAGACTTTTGAGTGTTTCAATATTGGTGACATCACCCTCAACAAAAGCGGGCCGCATGCCTGTGATGG
Source organism: Muribaculaceae bacterium (assembly GCA_022510465.1). Taxonomy (GTDB): domain Bacteria; phylum Bacteroidota; class Bacteroidia; order Bacteroidales; family Muribaculaceae; genus HGM05190. The sequence continues at coordinate 1,292 of JAFLTJ010000060.1, read as the reverse complement.
CTTCGATTCCATCAAGCACGTCAATGTTTGAGTTGGAAAGATTGTCGATAATAACAACCTCATAACCTGCCTGTTGTAGCTCAACAACGGTGTGAGAACCAATGTATCCGGTACCTCCGGTAACAAGTATTCGGGTTTTTTCCATAAGTATAGTCAGATGTAAAACGGTTTAAGCGCCGAGCGCCTTAAGGGAGGCGGTAATGGCCTCGATTCGGGCGGTCGAGTCGGCAAGTTTTTTACGTTCGGTTTCAACAACTGCCGCGGGTGCATTATTGACAAATCGCTCGTTGGAGAGCTTTTTGTTGACTGTATCGCGGAACTTGGTGTAATATTCAAGATCTTTTTGCAGTTTGGCAATCTCGGCCTCGACATCGATGCTCGACGCCAAAGGAATGTTGAACTCGGCCGTGCCCACCATGAAAGCGGCTGCGGCAGGGTCCTTCTGTTCAACGGCTGCAATTCCGTCAAGATTGCCTAACTTGGCAACGATGAGCGACATTGGTACTTCGGCTCCGGCAATGGCGTTGAGGGTAAGTTTCTCCTTATTGGGGATATTGCGTTTTGCGCGCACGCCGCGGATTCCGTTGATAATCTCTTTGGCCGTCTCCATGCTGTTGATTACAGCCTTGTTGGCCGTTGTGACAGCGGGGGCCGAGGCATACATGATTGACTCGCCCGGCTGACGCTCGGCGAGGTGTTGCCACAGCTCCTCGGTGATAAACGGCATGAATGGATGAAGCAACCGCAGCAGGGCGTCGAAATAGTCGAGCGTTGCGCGGTAGGTCTCGGCGTCGATAGGTGAGCCGTAGGCCGGTTTTACCATTTCAAGATACCATGACGAGAATTCGTCCCAGAACAGGCGATAGATAGCCATCAGGGCTTCCGAGATGCGGAATTTCTCCATAAGGTCCTCAACCTCGGCCACGGTAGCGTTCAACTGCTCTTTAAACCACTTGCGGGCGTCGAGTGATGTCTGCGGAACCTCGATTGTATTGTCTACCTCCCAACCTTTGACAAGGCGGAATGCGTTCCAAATCTTGTTGCAGAAGTTACGCCCTGTTTCGCAGAGCTTGTCGTCAAACATGATGTCGTTGCCTGCCGGGGCCGACAGCATCATGCCCATGCGCACGCCGTCGGCACCATAACGCTCGATAAGCTCCAGCGGGTCGGGCGAGTTGCCGAGACTCTTTGACATCTTGCGGCCAATCTTGTCGCGTACAATACCAGTGAAGTAGACATTTTTGAATGGCTCTTTGCCAACATACTCATATCCGGCCATAATCATACGGGCC
>JAFLTJ010000006.1 GCA_022510465.1 Muribaculaceae bacterium | reverse complement strand
CGCAATGGCCAAAGGATTTTAAGTCCTTCGTGTCTACCATTCCACCATTCGAGCTATACCGCTGCAAATTTACAACAAACATTCCATATTGCCAAATCAATCTTTTAAATTCAAAATGAATATATGTCTAAGGAGGTGTGTCGCAGGGATTTACAATCAGTCTGAGCATGGTGATTTTGATGTGGTTGACAGCAGCGAAATCGTTGCGAGCGATGCGATGGTCGAACTTTTTTGGCTCGCGGTTGTTAATATTTTAGATTCCAATATTTTGCAAATGGTAGTGCAAAATCATTTGTTCGACAAATCAAAATTTTGAGGAGATTTGGCGTGTTTTGAATTGATTTTGTTGTCAATCTACTGCGTATTTGCTACTTTTGAGAATCAGATTATTTTTTATAACATCAAAATATTTAATGACATGAAAGTAGGAGATAAGTTGCCCGAGGTTCTCGGAGTTGACGCCGAGGGAAAGGTTGTGAGAACGGCTGATTTTGATGGAAAGCCGTTGGTGATTTATTTTTATCCGAAGGATAATACTCCGGGGTGCACTGCCGAGGCGTGCTCGTTGCGCGATTATAACAGCGAAATTGCTGCAAAGGGCTACGTTACTATCGGTATTAGTAAGGACTCGGTGGCCAGCCATCAGAAGTTTGCGGCAAAACATTCGCTTCCGTTCCTGCTGTTGAGCGACGAGTCAACCGAGGTTAACCAAGCTTTTGGTGTGTGGCAAAAAAAGAAAATGTGTGGTCGCGAATACATGGGTACGGCTCGCACGACTTTTGTAGCCGATGCCAACCACTGCATAACCCACATAATTGATAAGGTTGACACGAAAAATGCCGGTCAGCAGCTATTGGAATTGCTGTAATGGCAAGTAATCAGGCCTCGTTGGTGTTGGAATTTTCCTGCCGGCGAGGCCTCATTTTTAATTTCAACTCGTCAAATCCCTGGCCATAAACGCCGTTGACATTCCCCTGAGTGATAAATGCTTTGGGGTCAATAGCCTTGATGATACGGTAGACGGTGATACTTTCAATTTTTCGACACACAACCAGCAGTATTTTTAGCTCATGCTTGGTGTACCACCCAACTCCGTTCAGAACGGTGCAACCGCGATGGGCGTCGGTGTTGATGGCCGTTGCAATCTCTTCCCATTTCTCTGAAAAGATAGTGAATTGAACGGCTTGCCGGTTTGTATTGATTTGATAGTCAATAACAAATGATACCAATAGTAGGACCAGCAGTCCGTACACTATTGTGTCAATGCGGTGGGTTATAAAGTAGGATGACGATATGATGCAGAAATCGACGTATATCATAGTTCGGCCTATGCTTACGTTGGTTTTTTTTGCGACCATGGCGGCCACAATGTCGGTTCCGCCCGTCGAGCCGTTGTGGATGAAAACAATGCCGAGGCCGAGCCCGCACAGCAATCCTCCCAGAGTGATATTCATAAATGGTTGTTGCTCAATGATTCCGGATGGGAACAATGGTTGCATAATACCAATCCACAGCGACAGAAATGTGGCTCCGAACAGAGTTTTCATCACGAATTGTTTTCCAACGACTCTGAACGCGAATAGTAGCAGCAACAGGTTAAGGAGGTATTGGGTTATTGCGACGGGGATTCCGGTTGTCAGATATACAATAGTGCCTATACCGGTCACACCTCCGATTACAACCTTTTCGGGTAGGATGAAAGCTGTAAATCCGAATGAGTAGGCCATTGTCCCTAAGATTATCATTAGGTAATCCCGAGTGCCGAGCCAAAGGTTTCTTTTGTCAAATTTCATGGTCAAATTATTTTCGCCTCAAAGGTAATTATAATTTTCCGCTTGGTCAAAAGTATTTCAGAGCAGTTTTGAAGCGGTAGTGAAATTTGTGAAAGAGAAATAAAAAGAGTTTCCGTAATGGGAAACTCAAGATTGGTAGCGGGGGCAGGACTCGAACCTACGACCTTTGGGTTATGAGCCCAACGAGCTACCACTGCTCCACCCCGCGATGTTTGTGACTGCAAAGGTACGAACTTTTCTCATGGTGGCAAAAAAATGCAATAAAAATTGTGTTAAATGTTGTTAAACGGCAAAAATCCTTTTGCAGAAGTCGTAATTTTGTAACTTATATGGCGTCATAAGTATGACGGGAAATATCACTAATTATTGGAACAGAATCATTGAATAAACTATGTTGAGTAAAATATTATTGACAATTGCAATGTGTATAGTTTCGCTAATGGTAGCCTCGGCGTCGGAATGCAATTTTGTATTGCAGTATCCCCAAGCCCGAACGGTTGAGACTGTTGACGACTACTTTGGCCTGCAAGTAGCCGACCCGTATCGCTGGCTTGAGGATGAAAAATCGGCAGAAACAAAAGAATGGGTCAAGTCCCAGAACAAAATAACTGACGATTACCTTTCGCAGATACCTTTTCGCGAGGATTTGCGCAGCCGATTGACGGTGCTCAATAACTATACCAAGAAAGGGATGCCGTGGAGAGGTAATGACGGCCGGCTGTATCAGTCGGTGAATGACGGATTGAAAAATCAGGCTGTCGTAATGGTTACTGACAATGGGGTAGAGAGGGTGTTTCTTGACCCGAATACCCTTAGCGAGGATGGAACTGTTGCCCTGACCGGAATTTTTCAATCTCCTGATGGTAAGTACACTGCATACACAATAAGCCGCAGCGGGAGTGACTGGTCGGAGATATATGTAATGGAGACTTCGACCGGTAAATTGCTTGACGACCATATAGAGTGGGCTAAATTTACCGATGCGCAATGGCATGGTGACGGCTTTTTTTACAGTGCTTATCCGCGGCCTGACGGAGGTCGTGATTTTACGGCTTCAAACGAGGGGCATAACATATATTACCACAAGATAGGTACATCGCAGAGCGAGGATGTTGTGGCGTTTGAGGATGCAGCCCATCCGTTCCATTTTCACCGCGCGTTTGTTCCCGAGGGAACGCCCTATCTGTTTGTTATCAGTGAGGGTGAGGGTATAGGAAGCGCGTTGGCTGTTAAGAATCTGAATGATGGGGTGTTGACTGTTATTACCGACTCGCAGGAATATCCCATGGAAATTGTTGGCGAGGCTGACGGAAAATTGTATGTTCTGACCTCGCTCGGAGCTCCGCGTAACAGATTAATGAGATTTTCGCTATCGGCTCCGGCGCTTGAATGCTGGGAGGAGGTAGTGCCCCAGTCGCCCGATGCGGTGCTTACAGGAGTGAGAATGGCCGGTGACAGGCTTGTGCTCAATTATGAGAAAGATGCGATATCGGTGGTTAAGGTTGCCGATATGGATGGTAATATTAAGAACGTTGTGCCACTTCCCGGGCTTGGCTCGGTTGAACTTTCGGCTTCAAAAAAACATTCTGACGAGGTGTTCCTGTCGTTTACTTCGTTTACGTCGCCGTCATCAATCTATAGATACAATCCGTTGTCAAACGAGATTTTGATGCTATATCGGCCAGAGGTGAGTGGCGTTGATTTTGATGATTATGTGACGGTGCAAGTGTTTTATACCTCGAAAGACGGAACTCGTGTTCCCATGTTTCTGACGTATAAAAAGGGATTGAAGCGCGATGGCCGGAATCCGGTTTATCTGTATGGTTACGGGGGATTCAATATCTCGCTTACACCGGGTTACAATCCATCTCGAATATTATGGCTTGAAAACGGAGGCATATATGCGCAGGCCAATCTTCGCGGAGGTGCTGAATATGGCGAGGAGTGGCATCAGCAGGGAATAAAGCAGAATAAGCTGAACGTATTTAACGATTTTATTGCTGCGGCCGAATATATGATAGCCGAGGGCTGGACTACGTCAGAATTACTTACGATAGAGGGTGGCAGCAATGGCGGACTGCTTGTTGGGGCGACGGTGAACCTCCGGCCCGACCTTTTCAAGGTTGCCATACCCAGAGTTGGAGTCATGGATATGATGCGTTATCATTTGTTCACAATAGGGTGGAACTGGGCGTCGGATTATGGAACGAGTGGCGACAGTCGCGAAATGGCGTCTTATCTGCTGTCTTATTCTCCGATTCATACCATCAGAAATGACGGCACTCCCTATCCGGCAATTTTGGTTACTACGGCTGACCATGATGACCGTGTTGTACCGGCTCATTCTTTCAAATATGCGGCTACTTTACAGGCTGCCAACACAGGCAGCGCTCCCAAGTTGATAAGAATAGACAGCAAAGCCGGTCACGGAGCCGGAAAGCCTGTGTCGAAGGTGATTGATGAATATACTGATATCTATTCGTTTATTTTCTATAACCTTGGTTTGACTCCTCGATAAAAATATGAGATATATTTTCCCTGTTTGTCTAATGTTTGCTGTGCTTAGCTCCTGTTTTACAGGGGTTGAAAGCACACCTAAAATTACGGCTAATGATGTCAAGCGTCAGGATGCTGTATCAATTTCGGCCGAGGCAATGCTGATAGCCACGCTTCCGGTTGACAGCATAGACTTGTGGCAGCCGGGGAAAGAGTTTATTGTTGTGGACCGCAAAGGCGCTATCATTTTTTCGCCCCGCGACGTGGCTCAGCGGGAGATAGATAAAGGTACGGTACTCAGATATAACAGTTTGCGGTATGGGACCTCGGTTACCGGAGAGAAAGATGTTACTATCGATTTTGTTACTCCGACAGGCGCTCATCTGGAATATAACACGGCAACTACCGGGCCAATAGTAAATATTCCGTTTACAGTTAACGTTGAGGTGGTGGATAGCGCCCGCAGGTTGCTTAAAAACAGGAAATTATGGGTGACAACATCCATCTGGCGAGACAGCGTTGACAATGTTGTAGGCGGATATAAGTATGTCCCGGTTGTGATAGATGATGTTGTTCCCGGCACAGCCGATTACCCCATTAGAATTGATTTCAGTACAACCGACGTTGAAACGACACAAGCGGGTATGCTTTATATATCAACGACAACCCAGGGTGCCGGTTCGCGAAAATTTGAGACACAGTTCTCGTTAACCGACCCTCGCAAGCGTTATCCGGATATTGAGGAGAACACGTGGCAACTGATACAGCGAGGCATGCTTGCCGCCGGAATGTCACGCGATGAATGTCGTCTATCAATAGGCCCGCCACGAGATATTGAGCGTAGAGCCGGATATAGTTCCGTTCGCGAGGTCTGGTCGTATGAGAATGGGATATATCTGATTTTCAGTGATGGTATATTAATAGACTATCGACGATGAAATTAACATTTTTGGGGACCGGCACATCAACCGGGGTGCCGCAGATTAATTGCAATTGCACCGCATGCCGTTCAACCGATTCGAGAGATAAGCGTCTGCGAGCCTCGGTATTGCTGACGTTCAATGATATGAGGCAACTTCTGATAGACTGTGGTCCGGATTTTCGCCGTCAGGCGCTTGATAATCCTATAAATCATCTGCGCGGTGTTCTGCTTACCCATACGCACTATGACCATGTTGGAGGTCTGGATGATTTGCGACCATTTTGCGCGTCTTTTAAGAATGGATTGCCGCTATATGCACGTGCCGATGTAATAGATGACCAGCGAAACCGCATGCCATATTCGTTTGTGTCTCACATATATCCGGGTGTTCCTGTTTTTGAAACACATGAGATACAGCCATACGTTCCGTTTGCCGTTGATGGCGACATAGAGGTTATGCCTATCGAGGTGTTTCATCACAAATTGCCAATATTGGGGTTCATAATAGGCAATATTGCATATATAACAGACTGTAAAACAATGCCCGACAGGTCGTTAAAAATGCTTAGAGGGATTGATACATTGGTGCTGAATGCGTTACGCATCGAAGAGCATCATTCGCATCTGAATCTCAGGCAGGCGATAGATATTATATCAACTGTTAGCCCCCGTAGAGCGTATCTGACCCATATAAGCCATGACATGGGGCTTCACGCCGAAGTGTCAATGAAGCTACCGGGGAATGTTGAACTGGCAACAGACAATCTTGTAATAGATATTTGATTGTCAGGTGGCTTTATTCTTGCGCATTTTACGGCGGCGATGCAGCAGAAAAAGCGCCAGGGAACCGCGGTCAATCAGACAGAATGCCACAAGCCCACCACTGAAAAGTATGGTTAACATCCACATAAAAGGTCGCCCGAAAGGTGCTAAATCGTCAAACGAGCAGTCGTTGTAGTTAAGCAGAAAGGAGCGGGAAAGGGAGAGGGCATTGCGTTTCCATAGTATTACTCCGTCTTCAATCATTGTCAGGGCAACATCTCCTCGTGCCAATTCCTTGAGCAATGATGGCTCGGCATATAGCACCGGGTAGGTTGGCATCATGTCGCTGACATAGTTGTTTACGGTTGCTTCGCCTCCGCCAAGGATTAGATATGTTGATATTCCGCAAGCATCGGCATGGGCAGCTATATCATCGATTAATGTTGCTGATGGCAGAGCTCTTTCGGTTGCCGGAATAGTAACCAACAGAACGCGCCCCTCGCTAAAGCTTTCCTCGCTGACTTCGTCGTCACCATCATAGGCTGCAAATCCGTCGGAGACTGTTTCAGTGCCATTAATTAGCTTGCGGTCAACGAATGTCCATGTAGAATCGGGGAGATTATCCATGTCAAACTCGCGAGTCTCACCGTCTTTACTGTACACGAACAGGTATTCGGTATCGTTGGCTGTGTTCTCTGACGCGACAATCATTGCCCCCGGTTCAAACCGTCGAAAATCGATGAGCGGCTGGGAATATACACCAATGCTGATGACAATCAGTGCGTATAGAGAAACGACCCCGCCAACTATCCATTGGGTCAAGGGAACAAACACACCGGAGACGCGTTTGTTGAAGAAGACAAGGAGGATAAGGGATGCCGTAAGCAGGATGTTTTTTATAAAGGTATCGCGATTGGATAATATCATAAAATCGCCGAAACAACCGCAATCGCTGACGGGATTGCTTTGCCATATATAGAATGTCAGTGGCAGGAATACGGCCATGAATGCGAGCATAAGCCACACGGCGACTCGACGGTAGCATCCACACAACAACAAGACTCCGAGAACCAATTCGGTCCCGGCCATTATTGCTGCGCCTACGTTAACAAGAGCCTCGGGAATGTCAATATGCCAGGCCGACAGATATTCCTGAATCTTAATGACAGACCCCCATAAATCGACGCATTTAGCCCATCCGGCAATAATAAAAACAGCACCGACAAACAACCGCAGGGTCCATACCATCACGGTTATCCAAACAGAATTGTCGGCCGACTGACGGTTTGGGTCGTTACTCTGTAAGTTTGATGATTCCGAAGATTGCATAATTGATAATATCCATCAGATTGGAATCTGCGCCCTCACTGACAGTCGTTTTTCCATCATTTTCCTCAATCTGCTTGTTGCGATTGATTTTTGTCAGGATAAAGTCAGTGTATGATTTCACTCTCATATCGCGCCACGCCTCTCCATAGTCGTGATTTTTGTCGAGCATTAAAGCGCGTGTCTCTTCAGCTATCTCGTCATACAGTTTAAGGGCATGCTGATTGGTGATGTCGGGAACATCGGCAACACCTTCCCGATACTGAATCAACCCAATGATGCCATAGTTGACAATTGCCATAAACTCGGGGAGGATACCTTCGTTAACGCGGGCCTCTCCGGTTGTTTCCAACGTTCTGATTCGCTTTGCTTTAATGAACAATTGGTCAGAGATTGACTCGGGCCTCATAATGCGCCATGATGCGCCATAGTCATTCAATTTCTTGGCGAATATGTCTCGACATCGCTTTTGCGCTTCGTCAAACTGTTTCTCGGTTTTTGTTTTCATACGCTACAAAAGTACAACAAAAAAATGATTTTACGGCCGGGTTGATAAAAAATACTCTCGGCAAGGTTATTGAAACCGCCGAGAGTATTTTTAATATCGGTATTGTTGAATTAAATCCAACGCACGTATGCAAAGTCCTGACGATGAGGTAGCAACTCATTCTTAGGATAGATGCGGCATGTGTATTTGTAAACACCGCTTTCTCTAAGCTTGTCGTTGAGACGGTAGGTGACGATATTGCCCTCCTGTTTAACAATCTCAAACTCACGACGGTTGCAATATTCATCTTTTCCGTCTTCGCAGCGATAGATGACATCTTCAACGGCGAGGCTGTCTCCGAGGCCGTTGGTGTCGAGAGTTACCTCGAAGCAGAATGGCTGTCCGGTGAGACCCTGTGCGCCCTGTTCAAAAGGTGTCTTAACATCGAGAACTTTAATTCCGTCCCATGCGGCAGCGACCATTTCTTTCCATGCAACTATCTCGCGGGCAACTTTGCAGTCGTCGGCCACAAGCTTGTTGAAACGGGCAGCTTCGGGAGCATAGAAACGCTCGATGTAGTCCTCAATCATGCGCTGCATTGTGAAATGGGGCGCGATATTGCCGATTGAACGTTTGATATACTGTACCCACTCAGGAGAATATCCTTTGGAGTTCTTGGCAAAATATAGAGGAATAATCTCGTTTTCAAGCATAGAGTAGATTGTAGCCGCATCCAGCTTGTCCTGCTGAGCCTGGTCGGTAAAGGTGCGTTTGTCGGTCAACGCCCATCCGGCTTTCTCGTCGAAACGGTATCCTTCATACCACCAACCGTCGAGTACCGAGAAGTTGAGCACGCCGTTCATCTCGGCTTTCTCGCCTGATGTTCCGGATGCCTCAAGGGGTCGGGTAGGAGTATTCAACCAAATATCAACACCAGTTACAAGGCGCTTGGCGACAATCATGTTATAATCTTCCAGGAAGATTATCTTGCCAAGGAACTGGGGCATGCGTGAAATCTCGAGGATTCGCTTAATCAAACCCTGACCGGCACCGTCGGCGGGGTGTGCTTTACCTGAGAAAATAAACTGAACCGGGAATTGCTCGTTGTTTACAATCTTGTCAAGACGTTCAAGGTCGGTAAACAGCAGGTGTGCACGTTTGTAGGTTGCGAAGCGGCGTGCAAAACCGATGATAAGCGCATTTGGATTAATCTTGTCAACAATCTTCATAACAGCCGACGGGTCACCCTGATTGGCGAGCCAACGAGCTTTGAATTCACGTTTAACGAAGTTGATGAATTTGTGTTTTAATTGAACTCGCATGTTCCAAACGGCCTCGTCGCTGCACTTAAATATGCCGTCCCAGGCTTTTGTGTCGCTCTGGTGTTCAAACATTTGAGCGCCAAGATTTTCCATGTAGAATTCTTTCCATTCAGAGGCAGCCCACGTTGGCATGTGAACGCCATTGGTAACGTAACCAACATGGCTCTCTTTCCAGTCGTATCCTTTCCATATTCCGGCGAACATTTTCTTGGAAACCTCGCCATGCAACCAGCTAACGCCATTTGCTTCCTGGCATGTTTTAAGGGCGAATACGCTCATCGAGAAACGCTCGTTTGTGTCGGGATTCTCGCGACCCATATTCATCAGGTCGGCCCAAGAGATACCCAGCTTAGCGGGATATTCACCCATGTATTTGCCAAAGAGCGACTCGTCGAAGTAGTCGTGTCCGGCAGGTACCGGGGTGTGTACGGTATAGAGTGAAGATGCGCGAACGAGCTCAAGAGCTGTGTTGAAATCCAAGTGCTGCTCCTGAACATAGTCAACAAGACGTTGCAGGTTCAACAACGCTGCATGCCCCTCGTTGCAATGATATAATGTTGATTTGACTCCAAGCTTCTTAAGCATCAGAACGCCACCAATACCGAGCAAGTACTCCTGCTTGATACGGTTTTCCCAGTCGCCGCCGTAAAGCTGGTGGGTGATGGGCCGATCCCATTCGCTGTTCATGTCAAAGTCGGTATCCAACAGATACAGCTTCATGCGACCGACGTTTACGCGCCAAATGTGGCTGTAGACAATTCGACCGGGGAAGGGTACTTCCAAAATCATCGGGCGGCCGTCTTCTTCACAAACCTGCTCGATAGGGAGCTGGTTGAAGTTCTGGGGCTCGTAGTTGGCAATCTGTTGGCCATCGACGCTTAATGACTGGGTGAAATATCCGTAACGATACAGGAATCCAACGGCAGTCATGTCAACACAGCTATCGGATGCCTCCTTGATATAGTCACCGGCCAAGACGCCCAAACCTCCAGAGTAGATTTTCAGACAGTTGCACAGTCCATACTCCATGGAGAAATAGGAAACCGATGGAATGTCGGAACGCATGGGCTTGGCCATATAAGCCTTAAAATCAGCGTATACTTTATCTATGCGAGCCAAAAGCTCTTCATCTGCAAGAATTTCCTCAAGGCGGTCATTCTTCATGCGTTGCAGGAGCATTACCGGATTTTCGCCGGTTGCGCGCCACAGGTCCGGATTAAGGTCTCTAAAAAGGTTTTTACCTGCACTATTCCATACCCACCAAAGGTTGCGAGCCAGTTCTTCCAGCGGTTTCAAACGCGAAGGGAGCTCTGCTCTAACTGTAATATCCTGCCAGGTAGGAGTGTTGGCATTGCTTACCTGAAGTTTCATAAACTTGAATGATTTAGTATAATGATTAATTGTTATTTCTGATTGATTTTTCGTTGACTCTGATTTCTATCCATCGCGATGTCAAACGATTTTAGGTAATAACTGATAAAGTTGCTCCATTGAGCTTCTTGTGCAGTGTTAACGGCCGCAGTCGAGATAGATGCCAATGTATCGTTGTCGGCTCCGAGCAAATATCTGATTGACCGCGATATTGAATCGACTACGCCATGATAGTTACTGTCATTTCTACCTATCACGTTGACTCCACATTCGTCAAAAGTGTTCTCTCGATTCAACATTATCCATTGGCCGAAACCCGACAATGACGTGGTGACCGTTGGCACGCCGAACGCGATGCTTTCAAGCGGGGTGTATCCCCACGGCTCGTAGTATGATGGAAATATTGTGGCATCAACACCCGGAAGGATATCATAATAGGTCATGTCAAAAATGCCATCTCTTCCGTCAAGATAACAGGGTACGTATATAATCTCTACTGTTGCGGTTGAATCGTTAGTGAATCCAAGGCTGCGAATACGATTATATATGGGGTCTTCACTCGGGTTGTTGATAATATGGGTAATAATCGGGTCGTTTAATCGCTTTGAATCTCTATGTTTTAGCGAGTTGGCGACATCTTCCCGCGGGCCGCCGCACCATGCAGGAACCATTACGTATGCAAGCACTCTGCGACCGTCAAGCTCTTCGGCTGTAGTTTCCAGCGTTTTTATCGCGTCAATAAACACGTCGATACCTTTGTTTCGGTATTCACACCTTCCCGATGTCACTACTATAAATGTGTTCTTATCCTCATGCTTGCATCCGGTCAAGGCTTCGGCAACGCTTAGCATTTTTTTGCGGGCAGCCTGGCGGGCAGAGGCGCGGCGAGTCTTAGGGGGCACGAAATTCAGTTCAAAGCCATTCGGAGTAACTACATGCGGGCGCAATTGAAGCAGTTGCTCGCACTCAGTTGCTGTAATTTCGCTGACGGTAGTGAAACAATCGGCCTGATGTGCTGCGGCTTTTTCAAGAGAGTGTTTTGAAACCATGTTCAACTCACGGGCCATCTGGTCTCCGTCATAGCCGTTAAGGTAATCATACAAATGTTTCCCATTTCCACAGATTGACCTTCCGATACTTGTTGCATGAGTTGTGAAAATTGTAGCTATATGCGGCAGTTTCCATTCTACGTATAGCAGGCCCATGCCGGTAGTCCATTCGTCAAAATGGGCAACAACACGCGACTCGTCGTTGTCAAGTCCAAGATGACGATAAATGTCTCCGATGACAATTCCGGCAGCATGAGCAAAAGCACACCCTTCGTCATAATCGCCGTATGCTTCCATGGAACTAACGTGGAAAAGCTCCCACATTTTTCCGTAAAATTCATCTTTTACGGAGTACATTCCATCAAATTTTACCAAAACAGCAATCGGCTTTCCGGGAATGTCCCATCGGCCAACTCTTGCCGTTATCCCGTATGGGAGTTTTGATTTTTTTAACCATCCCTTCAGTAAGCCGGCCGATTCAATAAAGTAGGGTGACGGATTGGTCTCCGACCATACGTCCGGTCCGATAAAAATTGTTTTGTCCTTGGCTAACTTTTGAAGAGTTTTAGCTTTGGTAGACAAGACAGTATAGATTCCTCCAATCTTATTACATACCTCCCAGCTTGTCTCAAAGAGCAAGTCAAGAGTAAATTGAGGTTGATTCATTTTCCTTTGCTTGTTTCAAAAATTTCGGCGCAAAATTAGTTAATTATTCTGACATAATCAACCCCTAATCAAAAATGGTTGCGGTTCAGAGGCCACAGGCTGCAAATAAAGCTTTCACTATCGCCCCGCGATACGAGAATCGTAAAAAGTTACATTGTTGATATATTTATAACGCAAAATTACGAAAAAATTCGGTTTTTGTTGTAATTTTGTACTCTAATTTGTGCAGGATTTATAATATAGAAAACAAAAATCAAAAATATGGCTGAATCAATCAAGAATGAATCACAGGAATCAACACGTACTCTAAACTTTGTTGAGCAGATAGTTGCCGACGACCTGAAAGAGGGTAAAAATGGCGGGCGTTTGAATACCCGATTCCCGCCCGAGCCAAACGGCTATCTGCATATAGGCCACGCAAAAGCCATCTGTATGGACTTTGGTATTGCCGAAAAATTTGGAGGAACATGTAACCTAAGATTTGATGATACAAATCCCGTAAAGGAGGATGTTGAATATGTCGACTCCATCAAAGAGGATATTCATTGGCTTGGATTTGATTGGGGAAACCGTGAATATTATGCCAGTGATTATTTTCCGCAGTTATATGATTTAGCCTTGAGATTGATAAAGGAGGGCAAGGCATACGTTGACGATCAGACATCAGAGGAAATTGCCGCCCAGAAAGGCACTCCTACGCAGCCAGGCGTTGAAAGCCCATATCGCAATCGTTCGGTTGATGAAAACTTGGATTTATTCCAACGCATGAATGCGGGAGAATTTGAAGAGGGCGCACGTGTTCTCCGTGCCAAGATAGACATGACAAGCGATAATATGCATTTCCGCGACCCGATAATGTACCGTATTATCAAGCATCCGCATCATCGAACGGGAACTGCATGGAACGTATATCCGATGTATGATTTTGCCCATGGCCAAAGCGATTACTTTGAGGGAGTGACCCATTCAATTTGCACCCTTGAATTCGTGCCCCATCGCCCATTGTACGATTATTTCGTTGACGAGCTTGCCGATGAGACATATCGCCCGCGTCAGATTGAATTCAACCGATTGAATCTGACCTATACGGTAATGTCAAAACGTAAATTATTGCAGCTTGTTAAGGAAGGATTGGTTCAAGGATGGGATGACCCGCGTATGCCAACAATTTCCGGAATGCGTCGTCGAGGTTACACACCGGCATCTATTCGCAACTTTATCGACCTTATCGGTTACACTAAATATGAAGCGCTCAACAGTATCTCTCTGCTTGAACACGCTGTCAGAGACGATTTGAACAAAGTTGCAACCAGAGGAATGGCTGTAATCAACCCGGTCAAAGTTGTAATAACCAACTACCCGGAGGGTCAGGAGGAAGTGCTGGAGATGGAAAATAATCCGGAGGACCCGACTTCGGGAACTCATCAAATGCCATTCTCTCGCGAGATTTATATTGAACGGGAGGATTTTATGGAAAACCCGCCAAAAAAATTCTTCCGTCTTGCTCCTGGTGGTGAAGTGAGACTTAAAGGCGGCTACATTATTAAATGCACTGACGCGGTCAAAGATAGCGATGGAAACATCGTTGAAATTAACTGTACATACGACCCGGAGACTCGCAGCGGAATGCCTGGAAGCATGCGAAAAGTCAAAGGAACGCTTCATTGGGTTTCGGCAAAGCATGCCGTTGACGCAACCGTTCGTTTGTACGACCGTCTGTTTAACGTTGAAAATCCGGCCGCAGAGCCCGATTGCGATTTCCGCGAAATGTTAAATCCCGATTCTCTCAAGATTGTGACCGGAGTGAAGCTCGAACCATTCCTGGCGCAGAATGCTGTGTCGGGAACCCATTTCCAGTTCCAGCGCATCGGATATTTTACCCCCGATTATGATTCAACGCCGGACAATATCGTGTTTAACCGCACTATTTCACTCAAGGACAGTTGGGAGAAAGCTAAAAACAAATAAAATGTCGACTGACGCTCATACCGACCCACGCAGAGAACTTTATTGGGATTTCAAGAAGCAGCTGAAGAATAATCAGAATGTGTTCTTTGATAAAGATGTTCTTCTGGATGTATACTCTTTCGCCGACGATGAAGGGGATACATACACTATGCTTGAGGTCGTTTCTATAGCCAATCAATTATACCCCGACGATGATGACCTGAATCTTCGTCGGGCGTTGACGTTTGAGACGTTTGGATTCCACGATCAGGCCGTTTCAATAGCCGAAGGTGTACGGTCCGAGAGCCCGTTTGCAGCTTTAGTTAAGTTGAGATTAAGCGGCTCTAACGTGAATACGGTAAAGAAGAAGCTTCACCAGATTGTCTGTTCGGCGACATCGCTCGATGAGGATGATATTATTCAGATTACAGATATTGTAAGGGATTCCAATATAACAACCTGGTTCCTTGAAAATCTGGATACGGTAAAGGAAAAAGCCGAATATTTGCCCACTCTTTTCTATGAACTCGCTATGAATTGCTGTGACGAGGCCGATTATGTCACGGCGATGAATATGGCCGAGGAGCTTGTTGATGCCGAGCCGATGAAAGCCGAGTTTTGGGAAATCTACGCCGAGATAGCCTATCATCTTTTGGATTTGGAAAAAGCATTGTCGGGGGCCGAGTATGCGCTCGCTATAAATTCCAATAGTAAGCGTGGCGCTCTTTACAAAGGGTGCTCGCTTGCACTGATGAGACGATTTGAGCAAGCGATAGAACCTCTTGAACAAATTTATTTGGACCCCGAGATAACAACTCCGGTTGTTGTAGAGCTTCTTGCATCATGTTATGCCGATAATCCTAAGAAGCAAATATCTTTATTCACCAGCTTTCTTGACAATAGTACTACTCTTTCGCGCGACACGATAACATGGCTTGCACGAGTCAGTCCTCAGGCAGCACAACCCTACATTGATAAATTCCTTGAGACACTCGTCGGAATGTATGATGATGAATACATTGCGGAATGGGCCGGATTGTTGTGTTCTGTCGGTCGAACTGCTCTTGCAGCTTACATGTTGGCGAAATATGACGAGCTCAACCCTGATTACGGCACATTTGAATATTACGACAAATTGTTTGAATGTTTGTACGTGGCCGGAATGTATAAGGATGTAATAAGCCTATACAAGAAAAAAAAGGACGACGACGTGTTTTCCCCGGCGATGCATGTTGCATACGTCTTGTCCGTTCTACGGTTGGATGGAGTAGGCGAGGCGCTGAAAGCAATCCGTAAGTCAAAAAAGATGTTTAGAGACGCCTATTTGTTGGAACGAGCTGATATGTTTATCGCTGACTCAAAAATGAGAGTCGCTTTCTTCGACCAGCAGATTGGGCTGATTGAAAGCGCCTTAGGCGCGGCTGTTAAACAAAACGCCCCGATTGATATTGACCGGATAGACCCCTTTATCGGAGGTTAGGCTCCCAACCACATATTCTGCGTTTTCTCCTCGCCAATTGTGGTTTGCTCGCCGTGACCGGGGTAAACAATAGTGTTGTCGGGTAGCGGCATGAGTATTTCGTGAATACCATTAATTAGCTGTGCATGATTACCTCCCGCGAGGTCTGTACGACCTATTCCGCGGCGGAACAGTACGTCTCCGGTCAAAACAAACCCATCGGCAGGCGCATATAAAACAACGCTTCCGGGGGAATGTCCCGGCAGGTGGTACACTTTCAGATACTCATCTCCAATGGATATACAATCACCGTTATGAAGCTCAACTCCAATCTCCAAGGGTGGTAATTCAATTCTCATGCCAAAACGGCGGGCCTGTGCCATACGCATCTTGCCCAATTGGTCATCCCCGGTATGTGCCTCTATTCTAAGCCCGTATCTCTTGGTGATATAATCATTCCCAAACGTATGGTCAAGATGCAGATGCGTATTTATCAGATGCTCCGGCTTTAAATTATTATCCCGTATAAAATCATCGATAGCCCGGTTGTTTTCCTCGGTCAGCATTCCCGGGTCTATAATGGCCGCTTGCAATGTCTGAGGATTCCAAACTATATATGTGTTTACCTCAAACATGTTGAATATAAAACGTTTAACTCTCATAGCTGAACATAAATTAGCGCCTTGGTCTCAAAATATTCCTCGCAAAAATAATCGCTTAGCGGAACTTCGATAAACCGATGTTGAACCTTATTTGTTTCATCCTCTAATCCGGCTCCTTTCAGACAGATAAGTCCATTGGGCAGCTTGTTTCTGTTGACACTTGAAATATTCCGTCTGACTATTTTTATCAACCCGTCAAGCTGAGTAACCCCGCGCGATACCACATAGTCAAATTTTTCATGGCATTCTCCGGCGTCACCATGTTGAAAAGTAACATTTTTCAGCTCCAACGCCTCCGCAATGCTGCTGGCCACCCTGATTTTCTTCCCTATACGGTCTATCAGATGGAAATTGCACTCCGGCCAAAGGATAGCTAACGGAATCCCCGGAAATCCGCCGCCAGTACCGATGTCAAGCAGCATAGAGCCGGCCGTCGGCGTTACAAACCTGGAAATCGACAGTGAATGTAACACATGGTGCTGGTACAAATTGTCAATATCCTTGCGCGATATAACGTTAATTTTCTCGTTCCACTCGCGATATAGCGGCCCAAGTACCTCAAAACGACTCTTTTGAAGGTCGGTCAGATTTGGAAAATATTTTAGAATCTCCTCCATAAGAACTCCATTGTCAGAATAGTTTCTTTGGTTTTGTCGCTTGAAATTCCTTGAGATACATAGGTGTTGAATAGGCCGTATCGATAAATTCCTTTCGCGCGTAAGCTCGTTCCGAAAGAGCTACCATGTCAGCCGCAGTAGGCATTATATCGTCAATATAAACAGCATTCGAAGATGTCAGTATCTCTCGTGTCTTACCACTACCATTGCCAAAAAATAAAACCTTTCCACGCTCAAGAAATTCACTGTAACTATCCGGCTCAATGACCAGTGGCCTCGGCGGCAACAGCTCGTTAAGCGACATATCGTAAACTGCCGTATAAACCTCCATCCGCCGGGCATCTATCATAGGTGCAAAAAGCTCAGTGCCACATATATCCGCCTCAAACATAACTTTAACAGCCATCATTTCAAGCGTGTTAACGCCAATCATTGGAACTCCGAGCGAGTAGGCCAGACCCTTAGCCTCGCTAAGGCCTATTCTCAGCCCGGTGTAGCTCCCCGGCCCGGTCACAACCGCTATTGCGTCAAGCTTCAGGTCATGCTCCTTTACATAGTCAAGACATCCCTTTATCATCCCGCTCAGCAGCGCAGCGTGATTATGATATTTAAAATCTTCAAAATGAGTCAGTATACATCCATCCGCCGTCAGCGCTGTTGAGCACGTGTCGGTCGATGTATCGATATTTAGTAGTAATGCCATTTCTATTCCTTATTTTCGTCGCAAAAATACTCATTTTTTGCCAAATATATCGTAACTTTGTGGCAATTAAACTAATCGGAACAATGCTTTTATCAATGACAGGTTTCGGCAAGTCTATAGTTGAGGCTTGCATGAAAAAAATTACAATAGAAATTAAGTCCCTCAATTCCAAACAGCTGGATATATCTTCACGGTTGCCCGGATGCTATCGTGAGCTTGAGCTTGAAATCCGCAATGTCATAGCCCATCATCTTCAGCGAGGCAAGGTTGACATTGCTATCTCGTTTGACAATCTTGGGGCCGAAACGCCGGCAGTCATCAATAAAAACGCGCTCAAATCATATAAGGAGCAGATTGAAGATATATCCGGCGAGCTCGGCATACCTCAGCCCGAAAACTGGTATAGCGTTTTGCTCAGATTACCCGACACCATAAAGAACGATGTCGCCTCATCATTGTCGGTTGAAGAAAAAAATGCCGTGACCCAATGTTTGCGTGAAGCCATTGACAGCCTGATTAGCCATCGTCGCGCCGAGGGTGTTCGTCTTGAAGAATTTTTCCAAATCCGAATCGACACCATCTCGAAACATTTGCTCGAAGTGCCCCGTTATGAAGAAGAACGCATTCAGCACGTCAGAGCTCGCCTCCAAGACGGTTTGTCCAAGATTAAAGGCATTGAATATGACAAAGGTCGGTTGGAGCAGGAACTGATTTTCTATATCGAGAAACTTGATATAAACGAAGAAAAACAGCGGTTGGAGCAGCATCTTGCTTACTTCATCGAGACAATGAACGGCGAGCCCGGGCAAGGCAAAAAACTCGGATTTATTTGCCAGGAAATTGGCCGCGAAATCAATACATTAGGTTCAAAAAGCAATCATGCCGAGCTACAGAAAATTGTAGTCAAAATGAAAGACGAGTTAGAGCAGATAAAAGAACAAGTGTTAAACGTCATGTAAATTTGCCGGCGATGAACAAGGGACGAGTAATTATCATTTCAGCACCGTCGGGATGCGGTAAGTCAACAATCATCAGCGCATTAATGAATTTCGACAGCCTTGACCTGCATTTCTCGGTCTCGGCCACCAACCGTAAACCAAGAGTTGGCGAAAAACACGGAGTAAATTACTACTTCCTTGAAACAGACCGATTCAAAGAACTTATCGCCAAAAACGAGTTCGTTGAATGGGAAGAAGTATATCCCGGCCGGTTTTATGGCACGCTTAAACGCGAGGTTGAGCGCATTGTTGACTGCGGGCACAACCTGATTCTGGATATCGACGTGAAAGGTGGAATCAATGTAAAAAATCTTTTAAAGGATGATGCTTTAAGTATTTTCATCATGCCACCGTCGGTCGACGAGTTGCGTCGACGGCTTGAGGGGCGGGCCACCGACTCTGCCGACGAGATTGACCGGCGTGTTTCTAAAGCCGAAACCGAGATTGCATACGCCAGTCAGTTTGACCATATTGTAATTAACGACAACCTTGACCAGGCAATTTCTCAGACCCGCAATTTAATTGCCGATTTCATTAAATTGAATCAGCAATGACAACTCCCGGCAAAACAATCGGAATCCTCGGCGGCTCGTTCAATCCGGTCCACATTGGCCATGTCATGCTTGCCAGCTACTTGACTCAGTTTACATCCCTTGATTCGGTTTGGCTTACCCTGTCGCCGCTGAATCCATTGAAAGCCAACTCCTCCGAGCTCATCCCCGATGTACAGCGGCTTAATATGCTGGCTATTGCAACAAAAAACGCTCCAGGCATTGAGATATGCGACATTGAACTATCCATGCCCAGGCCCAGCTATACAATCAACACTCTCGATTTTTTGTGCAAAAAATATCCAGGCAGGCAGTTTAAACTGATTATTGGAAGTGACAATTGGAAAATATTCGAGCAGTGGCGTGATTACCGACGCATAATTGACCAATATGGCGTAATAGTTTATCCGCGCCCAGGCTATCCATTGCCCTCCCTGTACGAAGACGGTGTTGACGTTATTGACGCCCCCGTGTTCAATATTTCGAGCACATTCATTCGAAGAGCTGTCGCCAAAGGCTTTGATATGACCTTTTTCCTCCCCTCGGGAGTTTTTGATTACATTAAGAAAAATAGGCTTTATGGATATAACGAACCATTCATCAATGAGTAGCAATATTTCCGATGAGCAAACCGCTCTGACACCGGGTCAGCTTTCATTCATCGCGTTGAGCAACGAGTATTGTCACGCTATTGAGACTGCCCGCCAAATGCAGCCCGACGAGTTTATCGCAACAATGCTCCGCCTGTTGCCTCGTCTTTATATTGTATCAACCGATCTTCCCTCGTCAACCGCAGCCGATGAAACCGGTTATATCGATTCTTCGCTCGATGAAGACTATTACGACTCTGCGCGCCGCAGCATTGAAGACCTCCTCGGCATTGATGATACCTATCTTGAAGTTTTTGAGGAAGATATGAAATATTCCGACACCCCCATCGGTGCATCTATTTCCGAGGGCCTGTGTGACATATTCCAGTCTCTTTACAACATCCTTGAAACAGTTCGGGAGGCTCCGGTTGAGCTGATTCAGAACGCTTTGATTGTAGCAAAAGAAGACTTTGAATCCTATTGGAGTCAGATTCTATGTAACAACTTGCGGGCGCTGAACAACCTGCGATACAACCACTGATACCACTCCTTTTATAGAATAGGGCTGAGAAGTCTTACAATCGACTCCTTAGCCTTTTGAATTATAGGCCGCTTGTGCCACAGCGCAGGCCTTACTCGGCTACACTCAGTCATGTCCTCGCTGAATTGAGTTGCCATGCGGCTGTTTATCTCACTCGAGTATATCAGCAGATTGGCCTCAAAATTATGCTCGAAACTCCTGAAATCAAAGTTTGTCGACCCGATAGTGCTCCAGTTGTCATCTATAATCATTGTCTTTGCATGCATCATCCCCTTCTCATACAGATATATTTTGATGCCGGCTTTAAGACACTCCGATATATAGCTGAACGATGCATTTGTCAATACAACCGAGTCGCTCCGTTTCGGAATCATGATTCTGACGTCAACATGCGACAGCGCCGCCGCTTGCAGCGCCTTTAGCAACGATTCGGTCGGAAGAAAGTATGGAGTTTGGATATATATCCGTTTGGTTGCTGATGAAATTGCACGCAAAAAAACCATTGCAACATTGCTCCATTGACTTGTAGGACCGCTCGTTATTAACTGTAACCCTACATTCTGATTACACTCCGATTTGCCTCCGGCCGACTCCGTAATCAATGGCTGACCCATAAAATTCCAGTCAACGGCAAACGAGTATTGCAGCGCCGCCACTGCCGGACCGGTAAGCCTTACATGGGTATCGCGCCACGACGAGAATTTCGCTCCGCCATCTATATAGCGGTCGGCTATATTCATTCCGCCTATATAGCCTGTCTTCCCGTCGATAACCACTATTTTACGGTGGTTTCGCCAGTTCATTCTTGTTGCGAATGGCGGAAATGCCACCCTAAAAAATGGATACACCTCGATTCCGGCTTCCGACATCTCTTTGAAAAATCGGTTCTTGACATGAATCGAACCGATATGGTCATAGATAACCCTCACTTTTACCCCGCGACGGGCCCGCTCTATTAAAATCTCGGCAATCTGACTCCCTATTTTATCGTTCTCAAAAATGTAATATTGGATATGTATGTAATTTTCAGCCGATTTCAAGTCCTTTACCATTGATTCAAACTTCTCCTTTCCCGCAAAAAACAGCTCAACATCATTATCCGAAAAATATACACTGCCGTTTAGCGAGCGGGCTATTGTCGCGAGATTCCGTTGATTGGCATTCTCCAATTTGAGATTCCCGGTTCCCTTGATATAGTTGTCATCTTTGAGCAATCGGCGCTTGTTTCGTCGGGAAATCATACGCTGATTCTTGATACTGCGCCCAAAAAACACATACAGAACGATACCCACGGCCGGAAATAATATCAACACCGTTATCCAGGCAAGCGACTTCAATGGATTGCGATTCTCCGACAATACCACCCCGACGATACTCAGTATCGTCACCGCGTAGGCAATTGTAAAGCCCCAGTACATCCAGGTCGAACCAAAAAATTCGTATGTCATTGCCGAGAGTATCATAAATCCCTTGTTAATAGAATCTTAATTGCCGTTTTTTAGTTTTGAAACCTTCTCGTCACATTCGCTTAGCGCTATTGCAGCCTCCTCGGTTAGTATCGAGTTCTGCTGAATATCTGTTAATACTTTGTGGGCGTCGCTATACTTTTTGTTCTTGTACAGAATCACGCCAAGCCTGTTTTTCGACGCTACATCGCCCCGTTTGGCTGCTGTATTGAGATAGCCCATCGCATCCTTCTGATTGATATATGAGTACGCCACTGCTGCCAACGGCCTATCCTCTCCGGCTCTTTTCCTTAACTCTTTGGCCGCTTGCGACTTTTTTACACTCTTTGCGTCACACAATAATGCCATCGATTCGCTCCCCGCAGTCGTCGATTCTCTGAATAGCGGATGCGCTCCGGCATAATCCGGTTTCTCCTGGCTTATCTTCTGCATCCCGAGCACATAATTTATGAACGATGTATCGTTTCCCGATAGCTCGGTAGCATATTTAACCGTCTCCTCGTCGTTCCCGTCGGCGTATGTATCTATCCACAGGTAAGCCTCGTATGGCTCATAAAGCTCGCTCTCTTGATTCAGCAACATCAACACAAGCTTCTCCAATCCCGTGTCCGACCCATTTTGAGCCGCCTTGTACATCCATTGATATGCCTCTTTCAGCTCATTGCGTTCTATCAGTATATCTGCCAAAATTAGCTGCGCGTCTGGGTACCCTGTTGATGCCACATTGACCAGTACCTCAATATCCTGCGACCCGGCGCTCTTCAACATTTCCAAGATTCTGTCAATCGTTGCGTCATCCGGATTATGTATCGACCGTAATAATTTGACGGCCCCGTCACCATTCCCTGCTGCAAGTTCTCTCTTGGCGTTATCAATAATTGCCGGAATAAAACCTCCTTCACAGGCTATCTCGTCATAATAAGCCGCATTCCGTTTATCAACAATTTTCAGCCCCGAGTCTATTGAGCGGGCAAGAACGTATGCGTCAAACGAACTCTTACGGTCTGCGTTCTGGCGGGTCAACCGCTCCAATCGGCTATTACCCTTTATCAGCGATGCCACATACATTTCAACCGCCGCCAATGTATCTGCCTGAATTCCTCGCCCCGTTCGCAGGCAATATCCATAATCACCCATAGCCGTTACGTGTCCCTGTTCAGCTGCCATGCGCCAGTATCTCATCGCGTTATAGTCTGCCGAATCGCGGTTTGCACCCGACACTCGACGCTCAAAGTACGAGCAGCCAAGTAAATATTGTGCCTCCCGGTTCCCGGCGTCGGCCTTGCGTCTGAGCGAGGCTATTGAATCATCGGGCACATTATATTGGCTCGGAGTCGCCGTCGTCTCAAAACTTGCAAACGGGGCCCATACGCGGCGGGTTGTCGTCTTCTTCCCTCGTGTCCGGCTGGATTTTGTCCCCTTTGTCCGGCTTTTCGACCTTGTGCTGCTGCTCTTCTTGCTCGACTTCTTCGCTCGGGTTGTCGTCGTAGTCCTGGCTTTGCTTTTAGCTTTCGATTCAACCTCTATCGGATGCAAGGCGATAGCGGCTGCACAAAATACGATACTTATAATTCTTGTAATAAATCTCATAATTTAACCTCCACATTCTTTTCCGTGACTATCGAGTAAAGATAAGCAATTTCATCTGCCCATATTGCCTCGTTTGGAGTCTCTAAAATCAACGGAATCCCGTCAACTCGGCTGTCGGCCATCAGCATCCTGAAAAATTCATCTCCAAGCATCCCTTTGCCAACCGACTCATGTCGGTCTACTTTCGACCCCAACCCCTTCTTCGTGTCATTCAGATGCATCCCTTTCAGATAGTTCAGCCCTATGATTCTGTCAAAATCTTGCCATGCACGTTCATATCCCTCTCTTGTTGCAAAGTCATAGCCGGCGGCAAATGCGTGACACGAATCTATACAAACCCCAACGCGGCTCTTATCCTCAACGCGCTCAATGATATGCGCTATCTGCTCAAACTTGTATCCGAGATTGCTCCCTTGTCCGGCTGTGTTCTCGATAACGGCCGTCACGCCGGTTGTTGCATCAAGAACTATGTTTATCGACTCGGCTATCCTGTCAAGACACGCGTCGATGGCTATCTCGTTGAGGTGGCTGCCGGGGTGAAAATTCAGCATACTCAAACCAAGCTGTTCACAACGTTTAAACTCATCCAGAAATGACTCTCTCGACTTAGCTAATTTCTCCTCGTCGGGTTGCCCCAGATTTATCAGATAGCTGTCATGGGGGAGTATTACCGATGGGCTGTAGCCATATTTCTCACAATTCTCCTTGAACATCTCCGCCTCTCGTTCACTGATTGGTTTTGATACCCACCGCGACGGATTGCGTGTGAACAGGGCAAACGCCTTTGCACCTATCCGATACGCATTCACCGGAGCCTGGCTCACCCCTGATTGAGCTGATACATGTGCGCCTATATATTTCATCTTCGTTCTCCTTTCTTTCAATCCACAAATATAATAATTTTACTCCCTTTATGCAACCGTTCAAGCCATTATTTGCGCAACGTCATTCTTATGATGTTCTCAACGTGATGGGTATGGGGAAACATATCCACCGGCTGAACCAAATCTATCTGATACATCTTGTCCATCAACGCTACATCGCGGGCTTGGGTTGACGGATTGCAGCTCACGTACACTATTCGCCGCGGTGCGGCCGCCATTATCACCTTAACAACATCCTCATGCATCCCGGCTCTTGGTGGGTCGATTATCATCACGTCTGGGCGGCCATGTTCGGCAATGAACTCCTCGGTTAAAACATCCTTCATGTCTCCGGCATAAAACTCTGTGTTGTCAAGACCGTTTATCTCTGCGTTCACCTTCGCGTCTGCTATCGCCTCCGGCACATACTCTATCCCGATTACATGTTTACACTCTCTGGAAACAAAGCAGGCTATCGTTCCGGTTCCGGTGTATAAATCATAAACAAGCTCATTTCCCGTCAGGCCTGCCGCCTTTCGTGCTGCCTTGTATAGCTCGTATGCCTGCAATGAATTCGTCTGATAGAACGATTTTGGCCCGATACGAAATTTAAGCCCCTCCATCTCCTCCTCGATATACGGTTTCCCCTTGTAGGTCACCACTTCGAGGTCGCCAATTGTATCATTGGCTTTAGTATTCACAACATATTGCAGCGATGTGATTTCCGGAAAATTATCTGCCAATGCGCCCATCAAACTATCAATTGCCTCCCGATTGTTTTCTCCAAACGACATCAGAACCATAATCTCTCCGGTCGACGCGATACGTATCATCAGCGTTCTCAAAACACCCGTCTGACCTCGCAAGTCATAGAACGACAACCCGTTACTCCGCCCATACTCTTTGATAAAACTCCTTATTCGGTTTCCGGTATCCTCCTGTAGGTGACACTCGTTTATGTCAAGAACCTTGTCAAAAGCTCCGGGGATATGAAAGCCGGCTCCACTGCGGTCAGCAAACACTTCGCCGCTCTTCATTTGCTCCCAGCTGAGCCACCGCTTGTTTGAGAATGTGTATTCCATCTTGTTGCGGTATTCAAGAATATTTTTCGACCCGATAATTGTCTGAATTTCAGGAAATTCAACTTTCCCTATACGTTCCAATGCATCCTTTACCTGCTTCTGCTTGCATTGCAGCTGGTAGTCGTAGGGGATATGCTGCCACTTGCAACCGCCACACACAGTAAAATGCTCGCATATCGGCTCTACACGATATTGCGACGGCTTTTTTATCGCCGTTATATGACCCTCGGCATAGCTGTTCCTCTTGCGGTCAAGTTTGATATCTACAACATCGCCGGGAGCTCCGTAGGGCACAAACACTACCATATTCTCAACACGGGCTATCGCCTTTCCCTCGGCAGCAACATCCGTGATAGTAACATCCTCCAATATCGGTAATTCTTTCCTTTTTCGTGACATAATGCTTCAATTTTTTCACAAAGATACTACTTTTGAACAATACTTTTACCCCCATAAATTTACTTTCTCGGAAAAATTGTATCTTTGTACCGTGAAACATTTAGTTCGTAACATAAAGCTTAGAGCAATCGCCGCTTTTTCATTTGCCATAGCTGCGACAGCCGCCGTTGCCGACGATTCAATCGCCGTCAACGCTTCCTTGACCGCAGGTATTGCCGGGGGCGATTTCGTGCCTTTCTATCAAGGCTCTCTCGCTGCCGGGCGATTCGTCTCCTCTCGCAATTTACAACTTGAGGCATCGGCCGTTTCCCCCCTCAACCTGAACAATCGCTTCAGTTGGGCCGCCGCCGTCGATTTAATCTTCGATTGCGCCTCTGCCGTCAATTACGCGCGTTTCGACGGCTCTGAGTGGACAACATCGTCGGTGCACCCATCTCGGGCGCGCATCCAGCAGCTTTTTGCTTCCGCCAAGTGGCGAGGCGTTTTTATCGACGTGGGTATGAAAGAATTTACCCCGGTAATAGGGCATAAACAGCTGTCATCAGGCGATTTGATTGTTTCAAACAACGCTCGCCCCGTTCCCGGTGTTCGCGCCGGTTTCGTTGATTTTCAGGACATTCCGTTTACAAACGGGTGGGCACAGATTCTCGGCGAGGTGTTTTATGGAAAAATGACCGACGGCAACTGGTGGAGCGACTTTGCCAACCATTACAACTATCACTATTCCGGCGGACAGTGGTACAACTACAAAAGCGTGTATTTCCGCTCCAATCCTGGTAAACCGCTGTCTGTTATGATTGGAGCTCAAGCCGCCGCTACATTCGGCGGATGGACCCGGTATTTCAGCAATGGCTCCGAGTCAAGATACTCCACCCGAAAAGTCACTCCGTCAACTATCTTCAAGATGATTATACCAACAAAATCCAAGACCGAAGACTTTGTAGACGGCAATCACATCGGCAGTTGGAATCTTGAAGCACGCTATCGCCTTGGTAATGGCGATAACATTAAAGCTCGTTTCTCATGGCCATGGGAAGACGGCTCCGGTATGGGTAAGCTAAACGGTTGGGACGGTTTGTGGGGTATTGAATTCAGTAGAGCGACTTCAGGAAACATCATCGATGCGGCCGTTGTTGAATACATCGATATGACCAACCAAAGCGGCCCTATACATTTCGCGCCGTCTGATCGCCCCGGCACCGATATCACCGCCCAGGCCACCGGTGCCGACGATTACTACAACAACGGATACTACAACAGTTACGCCTATTACGGCCTCTCGATAGGCTCCCCAATGCTTATGGCGCCGGCTTTCAACATCGACGGTTTTGGCGCATACGTAGCCAACAGGCTTCGAGGTTTCCACGTTGGCGCGCAAGGCTTTTTCTCCCCTCGGGTCAGCTGGACTCTCAAAGCCGGTTATAGAAAAGCCTGGGGTAATGCTAAAATAATGTTGCTCAAACCAATGCATCTGTCTGCGGCCATGGTCGAAGTTGCCTACCGCGCCCCGTGGGTTAACGGGTTGAATGTCGCCGCATCGCTCGAATTCAACTCCGGGAATATGCCGGCAAGCACTTTCGGCGCTATGGTTAAATTTAGTTACAGTACCGATTTCCGAATTAAGAAAAATGAAAAATAGTCTGATATACAGCGTTCTGTCAATAGCCATGATGATTCTCGTAACATCATGCACCACCAACGACGGCGATATTGGCTTCCTTGGAGGCCATTGGAGACTTGACGCTATCGAGATAGACGGCACAAACGACGATGATTATTCCGGCAATATCACATGGGCTTTTCAGAACAGAATCATCGAAATTAGCGTCTTGGGGCCGAATCATTCTCGCGCCAATTTCTTTGGCACTTTCACCCATCAGGATAACACCCTGGTTATTGACTACACACACAGTTCCGACGATATTCCGCCCGGAAATGGTGAATATCGCCTTCCGGTTGAGCTTCATCTGACGGCACCTGTAATCGTGACCTTTCAGATAGCGGAGAACACAAGACGCTCAATGACGCTCATTACAACCAACGACAACGGCCAAAACCTAAAATTCTCTCTCAGCAAAATATACTAAACAATGGGAAAAAAAGTACTCGTAACCGGCGCCGACGGCTTTATTGGCAGCCATTTGACCGACCTCCTGCTTAGCAAGGGATACCAAGTGAGGGCGTTATGTCAATACAACTCCTTCAACTACTGGGGATGGCTCGACAATCGCCGCGACGACGGCCTTGAGATTATCAGCGGGGATGTTCGCGACGCCTCTTTCTGCCGTCAGGCTGCTCAGGGGGTTGACACAATCTATCACCTTGCGGCGCTAATTGCAATTCCATACAGCTACATAGCTCCCGACAGTTACATCGACACAAACATCAAAGGAACGCTCAATATCTGTCAGGCAGCCCGGGATAATGGCGTGGAACGTCTTATTGTCACCTCTACAAGCGAAGTTTATGGAACGGCAATGTATGTCCCCATTGATGAAAAACATCCGCGTCAGCCACAGTCTCCCTATTCGGCTACTAAAATCGGAGCCGATGCTGTCGCTCAAAGTTTCTACAATGCATTCGACCTCCCGGTTGTCATTGCCCGGCCATTCAACACGTATGGGCCTCGTCAGAGCGCTCGTGCAATTATACCGACTATAATCTCACAAATCGCTGCCGGTGAGCGTGTTATTAAAGTCGGCGATTTAACTCCTACTCGTGATTTCAATTTTGTGGCCGATACCGCTGCTGCATTCCTGGCACTGGCTTCTGCCGAGGCCGGGAAAGTTGTCGGTCGTGACATCAACATCGCCACCGGCACCGAGGTGTCTATGGCTCAGACTCTTCAAACAATCGCTCGACTGATGGGTGCGAACGTCGAGTGGGTTACCGACCCACAGCGCATAAGGCCCGGAAAGAGCGAAGTATTCCGCCTTTGTGGTGATAACTCGCTTATAACAACCCTGACCGACTGGCGGCCGCAGTACACTCTCGAGCAAGGGTTGGCAAAAACTATTGAATGGTTTATCGACCCGGCCAATTCTTCCAAGTACAAGCACGACATCTACAACCGATAATATGAACAAAAATACAAAACGACTGAATATTCTGTTTCTGGGTGGAGCAAAGCGCGTATCCATCGCGCGTATGCTCAAGGATGCAGGCTCCCGGTTGGGTACTGACGTAGGAATATTCTCCTACGAGCTCGACACACGCGTGCCTATCGCTATCGAAGGTCCCGTAATAGAAGGACTCCGCTGGGGCGATTCAGCAATCCTCGAGCATATACATGACACCGTGGTCGACCGTGACATAAACGTAATAATACCCTTTGTCGATCCGGCTGTCGGTGTTGCAGCCCGATATAGAGACAAATACAACGATGTTTTTGTTCCGGTTGGCAGCACCCGGAGTGTTGAGCAGATGTTTGATAAAATTGCCGCAGATGAGGCCTTTTCGCAGGTTGGACTGCCACGCCCCAATCTAATCCCGGGTCCCGGCGGCGAGCCTGTTTTCCCCGTCATAGCCAAGCCTCGTCACGGTTCCGCTTCCAAAGGTCTTGTCGTTGTTCACTCCACCGAGGAGCTGAGACCATATATCGCGTCACGCGCCACTCATCTTGTTCAGCGGTATATCGCTAATTCCGAGGAATATACAGTCGATTGTTACGTCTCGCTCGATGGTGAGATTAAAGTCGTGAGCCCTCGACGTCGAGGCGAGGTAAGTGGTGGTGAAGTTACAACTACGGTGACTGTTGAGTCTCCCGAAATTGTCAATCTGACTGTGAAAGCCTTAAAGGCTCTTGACCTACGTGGTGCTGTGACAGTGCAGTTTATTGTTGACAAAAGCCAACCCGATTTTAACCCCATGATAATGGAAATCAATCCTCGTTTGGGGGGTGGGGTAGTAGCATCTGTTCACGCCCATGCCGATATTCCGCAATACATCATTGCCGACGCCCTGGGGATAGGAACAGAACCCTGTCAAAATATTGTCGCCGGAACCTTTATAGCCCGTTATCAGCAGGAAGTCGTTTTTGTGAACGGTCGACGTCAGTAATTTTTGAAGAATGAATAAAGTAATTATCATAGCCGAAGCCGGTGTAAACCACAATGGTGACATTGACATTGCCCGCCGGATGATTACAGCTGCAAGGCAAGCCGGTGCCGATTATGTCAAGTTTCAGACCGCCGTTCCCGAGCTTGTCATATCTGCCTACGCTCCTAAAGCCGAATATCAGAAAGAAACAACCGGCAACGCTGAAAATCAACTTGAAATGTGCCGGGCCATTCATTTGCCGCTTGATGCGTACAGCTCGCTCGCCGAGCAGTGTCGTCGCGAGGGCATCGGTTTTCTGAGCACACCGTTCGATTCCCCGTCAATCGAAACTCTCGCCGAGCTCAACATGGATTATTGGAAAATTCCAAGTGGTGAAGTTACCAATCTCCCTTATTTGAGGCACATAGCTGCCAAAGGCGGAAAGGTCATTCTCTCGACAGGTATGAGTAATATTGATGAAGTGGAAACCGCTGTTAATGTTCTTGTTAACGGTGGCATACAACGTCGTGATATTACGCTGTTACACTGTAACACACAGTATCCAACCCCCTTTGAGGATGTAAACCTGTGGGCAATGGAAGCCCTTGAAAAGCTGGAAGTTGGCGCGGTTGGTTACAGTGACCACACGCTCGGAATTGAAATACCCGTCGCGGCAGTGGCTTTGGGCGCCGCGGTTATTGAGAAACATTTTACCCTTGACCGCTCTATGTCTGGCCCCGACCACCGCGCTTCGCTTGAACCGGATGAACTTAAAATGATGGTTGACGCTATTCGCAACGTTGAGCGGGCTTTGGGCAGCGGTATTAAAGCTCCGAGCGCAAGCGAAACCCCCAATATTGAGATTGCCAGGCGAAGCATTGTCGCTTCCAGACCAATAGCGTGTGGTGAGATTCTTGACGAATCAAATCTTGAGGTAAAGCGCCCGGCCGGAGGAATCTCACCAATGATGTGGGACTCTGTAGTTGGCACTGTTGCCCGCCGGGACTATCTTCCCGATGAAATGATTGAAATTTAATAACACATTGACTATAACCAAAATGAATCTAAGTAAAAAATTATCAGCATTTGCATCTGTTGCAATAATCAGTGCAATGAGTATTTCTTTGAGTTCGTGTGATGACAAGTCCGATAACTGGTTTTTCCTTCAGGTTGGTAGCTATCAGGTATCCTACAATGCCGATGGTTACTGGACCGATTGTTATAAGACCAATCCCGTTGCAACGTTGAATTTGGGGCCCGTTCTGTTCAGCCATTCGGCCGAGGATTCAGAGTGGGGTGGTTCGTGGAAAGGTTTCTGCCCATCACAGTCAACCGATAACAAAGAATATCCATCATCCGAGCGTTGGATGCACCAGTGGGCTTCGGTAACAGGCACCGATGCAAATGGTTTTGAATCAGGGTATATGCTTGCATGCTGGGATGTTCAGGAACCGATTGATAAGATTCCTGCCGACCCCTGCCTGAAAATATCTCTGATTGGAGGAAACACATTCACCCCCGCAACCATAGACATCACAAATAGCGCATACGCCTACTACACCATGTTGAAAGGCAGCGACTATTCCGACCCGTTTGACGCCTTGAGCGAAACGGCTGTACATTTCATCGGTGTGAAGAATGGCGTGAAAACCGGTACTGTTAAGGCTTATTTGGCTAAAAATGGCTCTATCGTGGATAAATGGGTAACTGTTGACCTGACGGGACTTGGCAACGTTGATTATATTTATTGCCAGATGGAGTCAACCGATACCGGAATGTATGGCATGAATGTTCCGGCATACTTCTGCATGGATAATCTGATGTTGTCCTACGACAACGATTAATCTGATTTATGGCCTATCGTGAGTCATTGGAACAGGTGCAGGCTCAGCGGCAACTGATGAAGTTGTCGCCCAGCCGGGTGCGCTTTGTGAAAATGCTCGAAATGACAGGCCCCGAGATTGAGGAGGAGGTGCGCCGGGAAGTTGACGACAATCCTGCCCTTGAAGTGGTTGATGATACTATTGAACTGAATATCAACCATAATGGCGAGACTGCCGAAGAAATGCAACGCGCCGATTATCCCGAAGAAGATATCCCGGTCTATCGGTTTGAAGCTCGCAGGCATAGTATTGGAGATACATCCTACGAGCCTGTTGCAGTAGCCGGTTACAACCTCATGGATTATCTTCTTGAGCAGCTGGCACAAAGTGGAGCTTCTCGGGAAATGATGGATATTGCTCCGTTTATTATCGGCAACCTTGATTCCAACGGTTATTTGCAACGCAATCTCAATCAAATAGCCGATGATATTGCGATGTCTACGGGAGTTGACGTGGATATGGATGTTATTAACGCTGTTTTTCAGGCTGTTAGAGCATCTGAACCCGCCGGTATTGGAGCAACTGACCTTCGCGACTGTCTGTTGCTGCAGTTATATCGTCGTGAACCCGGTCCTCGTGTCTCTCTCGCAATAAAAATCCTGGAAGACAATTTTGAAACATTCTCCCGTAAGCATTACGACCGTCTTGCGTCTACATTAGGAGTTGACAATGAGCAACTTGCCTTGGCAATTGATTTGATTAGAACCCTCAATCCAAAACCTGCGGCAGCTTTTGACGGTGGCGCCGACAACGATTTAGCCCGTGTCATTGTCCCCGACTTTAGTGTTGAGGTTGATGGGGATATTCTTGAATTGTATCTGCTTAACAATATCCCAGAGCTTAGAATTGATGCAGCTTTTGCCGAAGATACTCCCATTCCGGCGCGCGCCGGTGAGGCTGCAAAGGCCGCAGTTGGATTCATCACCGAGCGCCGTGAGAATGCCGAGACATTCATCAAATTGTTGAAACTCAGGCAGGAAACTCTTTTCAGGGTCATGGCGGCGATAATGAAAATTCAGAGAGATTTCTTTCTGACCGATGATGAAAGCCTCCTTAAACCGATGATTCTCAAAGATGTTGCCGAGTTGACGGGATACGACCTATCGGTGATTTCAAGAGCTACTGCTGCAAAATATGTGACAACACGGTCCGGAATTTATCCGCTTAAATTCTTTTTCAACGAGCGCATTGCCTCGGTAGATACTCAGAATAATGACACATCCTCACGTAGCGTCATGGCCGAGATTAAACGGTTGATTGATGAGGAAGATTCGGCAAAACCTCTGAGTGACAGTATGTTGACAAAGATGTTAAACGACGCTGGTATAAATGTGGCAAGAAGAACCGTGGCAAAATATCGGGAGCAGCTACACTTGCCGGTAGCTCGTCTTCGACGCAAAATTAACTGAATTTTAATGAATTGAATATGAAAACGTTTGCAAGGTTAATGTCTAATATTTTCAGCCCGTTGTTCGTTACAAGTTACGGGGTGTTGGCAGCTCTGTTATGCTCAACTCTCGATATTCTTGTACCGATGTCAACAAAACTGGTCGTAACGGGAGTTACTTTCTTTATCACTGGGGTGCTTCCGATGATGGCAATTTGGTTTATGTTTATCACAAAACGGGTATCGGATATCAGGCTCAACAACCGCGCCGATAGGGCTATTCCCTACATATTCGTTTCTTTATGTTACATTGGCTGTGCCATTTATCTGCGCAACATACATGCTCCATCTTGGTTGTGGCTATTTCCCATTGGTGGTGTTATGGCCGTGATTGTCAGCATAATCGTCAACAGAAAATGGAAAATCAGTGCCCATCTTACCGGTATGGGTGGATTCACCGCTATTTTTTTCAGAATGGCCATTGACGGTGTTGCGCAGCCCGGGATTGTCTGGTGGGTTGCAGCATCTGTTATTCTGACCGGACTGCTTGCAACTGCGCGTATTGAACTTGGCCGGCACACCCTCGGGCAGACTCTTGCCGGAACAGTCAACGGATTTTTCTGGGTGTTGCTGCTATCTTCTTTTAATATTTGAACATATCTCTTTAAACTTATTGATATATAAATACTTATGAAACCACTTGTCAGTATTATCATGGGCAGTACTTCCGACCTGCCGATTTTGGAAAAAACAGCTTCGTTTCTCAACGATATGGAGATTCCTTTTGAGATGCACGCGCTATCTGCCCACCGAACTCCTGCCGAGGTTGAAAGTTTTGCGCGTCAGGCAGCCGGTCGCGGTATTAAGGTTATTATTGCTGCCGCAGGCATGGCTGCAGCTCTGCCGGGCGTTATTGCTGCGATGACTACACTTCCGGTAATCGGTATACCCATTAATTCCAGCCTTGACGGCCGCGATGCACTGCTTTCCATCGTGCAGATGCCGCCGGGGGTTTCGGTTGCTACTGTCGGCATAAATGGCGGCCTTAATGCCGGTATTCTTGCCGTTCAGATTTTAGCGCTGGCCGATTCTGCAATTGCTTCTCGTTTCGAGCGTTATCGTCAGAGCCTCGTATGTAAGATTGTGAAAGCAAATGAGGAATTGAAACAGATTGAATATAAATACAAAACCAACTAATATTCTGACTATTAAGCGATGACCGATTTTTCCTATCATCGGCGCACTTCAAGCGTTGCCCGCGTTGGGCAGGTAGACATTGGTGGCAACAACCCTATTGTGTTGCAGTCAATGACCTCTACGTCAACTATGGATACCAAGGGCTCTGTGGAACAGATTGTTTCAATTGCACGTGCCGGTGGTAACATAGTTCGTTTAACGGCTCAGGGAGTTCGTGAGGCCGCTAATATCGGTGTAATACGGAAAAAGATTGAAAACCTTTCAATTCCCGTGCCTTTGGTGGCTGATATCCATTTCAATCCGGCGGCTGCTTTTGCCGCGGTCGAAGCCGGGGTAGAGAAGGTGCGCATAAACCCGGGTAATTTTGTAGACCCCGGTCGTGTATTCCGAAAAATCGAATACACTGATGAGGAGTATAAAGCCGAGCTTCAACGCCTTGCCGATGCATTTGTTCCGTTTTTGCAACTGTGTCGGGAGCATGGTACAGCTATTAGGATTGGGGTAAATCACGGCTCGTTAAGCGACCGTATTATGAGCCGTTATGGCGATACTCCCGAGGGAATGGTTGAGAGCGCTATGGAGTTTTTGCGTGTTGCCGTGGCGCATGATTTCCATGATATAGTCATCTCTATTAAAGCGTCAAATGTCGTGGTAATGACACGCACTGTCCGTTTGTTGGTGAAAACAATGGATAGTGAGGGGATGCGGTTCCCGTTACACCTTGGCGTGACCGAGGCCGGCGACGGTGAAGACGGTCGCGTAAAGAGTGCAGTCGGTATAGGTTCGCTGCTTGTTGATGGTTTGGGTGATACAATCAGGGTATCGCTCAGCGAGGACCCTGCGGCCGAGATTCCCGAGGCTTCCCGTATTGTGGACTACATAAATCGCAGGGCTCGGGCCGCAACGGTACAGGCCGACGTTGAGTGTCGTCAGTTGCGTTCGGTAAAAACTCCCGTTGTTGGGTCTTTTGCCGCTAACGGCGGTTTTGATGAGGATTGTAAGCCCGATTTGTTTTTTGATTCGGCTACAGTCGTGCATGATGCCGTTGATATTATCGGGCTTAAATCCGATGAGGTTCTGAAGCTGTTGAGCGGGGCTGAAATGGTAGTGCTGACATCCTCACACGACGACTTTATAGGCTCTATGAGAGCAGCTCTGTCAACATTGGCGGCCGCCGGCGTGACCTCCCGGATTATCGGTATGAGGAATTACGGCAATATGAGCCCCGAAGATTTGACAATCGTGGCATCTGTCGACATGGGCACTCTGTTGCTTGACGGTAGCCTCGACGGTATTGATATAGAGAGCGATGTGGTCATGCCTGCAATGACGGTTAGACTTGCGTATGGCATTTTGCAGGCCACGCGGTTAAGAATCACCCGCTCTGAGTTCATCGCTTGCCCCGGTTGTGGTAGAACTCTTTTTGACCTACGTTCCACGTTGCATCGCGTCAGGGAGGCAACCGGTCATCTTAAAGGATTGAAAATAGGCGTAATGGGGTGTATAGTCAATGGCCCGGGTGAAATGGCCGATGCTGATTATGGTTACGTTGGAGCTGCGGCCGGAAAGGTGTCGCTATACAAGGGTAAAACTGCGATAGAACGTAATATCCCTGAAAACGAGGCTATTGACCGACTGGTAGCTTTGTTAAAAGAGAATGGCGATTGGATTGAACCAAAAAAATAAATAGAGTGATTGCGCCCGACGTCAGATATATGAGAAGAGCTTTGCAGATTGCCCGTGGAGGCATACTGCACGCATCGCCCAACCCTATGGTTGGAGCGGTTATAGTTGCTCCCGACGGGCGGATTATCGGAGAGGGTTTTCACCGACGCTGCGGGTCGCCGCATGCCGAACCTAATGCTATTGCATCGGTCTCTGAATCAGATGAATATCTATTGTCAGAGTCAACGATGTATGTCACTCTTGAGCCCTGTTCCCATTATGGTCGAACGCCGGCTTGTGCTCGCTTGATTATCGAGAAACATATTCCGAGGGTTGTTATTGGTTCGCTCGACCCGTTTGCCAAAGTTAATGGTAATGGAGTCAGGATGTTACGTGAGGCCGGGGTAGAGGTAATAGTTGGAATGCTGGAACAGGAATGTTTGGAGCTGAATCGCCGTTTTATGACTTGCCACCAACTGCACAGACCGTGGATTACACTTAAGTGGGCCATGACCTCCGATGGTTATATTGATGCGAGATTGAACGCGAACGAGCCGGCGATGAAAATATCATCAGGATTAGGGTTGGCAGCCGTTCACCGCCTCCGTGCTATCCATGATGCGATTATTGTTGGCGGCGGTACAGTTAACGCTGATAATCCATCCCTGACGGTGAGAAATTTTGCCGGTGACTCTCCGTTAAGGGTCGTTCTTGGTTCAAATGCGGTCAATAAAGATGCCGATATATTACAACAAGCAGATACCCTGTTTTTTACATCAACTTCGGTTGACGGCATAAAGGCAACGTGTATCCCTGTTGAGCCAACCAATTTGAAAGCCGTTTTAACGGAACTTTTCAATCGAGGAATTAGCTCTGTTCTTGTGGAGGGCGGCGCGGCTGTTCTGCAAAGTTTTATCGATGCCGGCTTGTGGGACGTCGCTCGCGTGGAAGTGTCGCCGGCTTCGGCTCCGGCAGGCGATTACATGGTGCAAACCCCGGCGATAGCTCAATTAAAATTTGCCGATTCCTAACATCCTATATAATCCTCACTTTTAGCGTGGATTATAGCATAATTTGATTGTTAATTTTAATAATCAAATAAAAATCATTACATTTGTAATGTGAATATGCCTTAAATCTTAATTACCGGACAAAAATTAATTAACAATGAAAAAATTTTATTCTCTCCTTACTGCCGCGACTCTCTCTGTAGGCGTAATGGCAGCGACCTATCCCTACCAGGATACCAACCTTACCCCTATGGAACGTGCAGCCGATATGGTTTCACGCATGACACTTGAGCAGAAAATCGACCAAGTCGGTCATCAGACAAGTGCTATTGCATCTTTAGGACTTAAAGGTTATAACTATTGGAGTGAAGCAATCCACGGAGTAGCCCGTTCGGGGCTTGCGACCTCTTTCCCGGTGTCAAAAGCACTATCATCAACATGGGACCTTCCATTGGTTTTTGATGTAGCATCGGCAATTTCTGATGAGTGTCGCATCTATAATAACACGCAGGGCAAAGGGCTGATTTATTGGTGCCCCACCATAAACATGAGTCGAGACCCTCGTTGGGGGCGCGATGAGGAGAACTATGGTGAGGACCCGTGGCTGACAGGCCGCATCGCTGTTGAATTTATCAAGGGTATGCAAGGTGACGACCCTAATCACTATAAAACAATTGCAACTGCAAAACATTTTGCAGCAAACAATTACGAGAAGGGTCGCCACTCGACATCAAGCGATATGGATGATAGAAATTTGCGTGAATATTATCTACCGGCTTTTGAAATGGCCGTAAAGGAGGGAAATGTTCGCTCAATAATGAGCGCGTACAATGCGGTTAATGGAATCCCGTGTGGTGCCAATCATGAACTCCTTATTGATATTCTTCGTGGTGAATGGGGATTTGACGGTTTTGTTACCTCAGACTGTGGCGCGGTAGAAGACGTGTTTAACAAACATAACTATGTAGCGACCGGCGCTGAAGCATCGGCTGTTTCTATGAAAAACGGCGAGGACCTTAACTGTGGTGATACATTCCAGAAGTTCTGCAAGGAGGCAATAGAGAAAGGGCTGATGACTGAATCAGATCTTGATTTGGCTCTTACGCGTATACTCGCGGCTCGATTCTCGGTAGGTGAATTTGACCCGGCTTCAACAGTCAGTTGGACATCTATTCCACAAAGCAAATTGAACTGTGAAGAACATCAGCAATTAGCTTTAAAAGCCGCCCGTGAGGCTATTGTATTGCTTAAAAACGAGAATGATTTTCTTCCACTTTCTCCGGACAAAAGTATAGCTATTATTGGTCCACAAGGAAATACGGTGACTTTAGGCGGCTATTCAGGTTCACCTACAGAACTGTCGACAATTCTTGACGGTGTTGCGGCAAAGGTGGGATTTGAATTTGATGATGGCACAGTGCAGTTTGAGGATTGTGACGAACAATCGATTGCAAGCGGCTCGAAGCGTCTGACGCATGAAGCCAATGGCTCGGCGGGAAACCTCGGATATATCTTTAATAATGACTGGGTTGCGTTCAATGATGTTAATTTTGGCAACGGCCGCTCTCGATTGGAGATATATCATGGAGCGAAAAACAGCAATCCCACAATCGTTGAGTTTTACCTCGACAAACTTGAGGGTGACCCCGTTGCATCTGTGACATGCCCTGTTACAGGTGACTGGTCCAAGTATGTTATCACCGGTATCGATGTTGACCCAAACGTGTTTAAAGGAACCCACAAAGTTTATACCAAATTTTTGGGCGGCACAAATGGGGATAAGTATTGCGCTAATATGGACTGGTTCCGTTTCTATGACCCATCTGTAACTAACCCGCTTGAGGATGTGGGTCCGGTATATTTCTACAAAGGATGTGATATAACAGGCACGGCGTCGACCAATTTTACACGAGCCATGGAGATTGCACAAAAAGCTGATGTCGTCATCTTTGCAGGTGGTACCGACTTGACAATTTCTGATGAAAGTAGAGATCGTACTACTCTAAATCTTCCCGGCGACCAGCAAAAACTTCTTGAGGCTGTATATACGGTTAATCCCAATATCGTTCTTGTTCTACAAACATGTTCATCCATGACAATCAACTGGGCCCAGGAACATCTGCCGGCAATAGTTGAAGCATGGTATGACGGCCAGGCTCAAGGTCAGGCCATTGCTGATGTTCTTTTTGGGGATTACAACCCTTCGGGACACTTAACCTCGACGTGGTACAATTCGCTGTCGTCACTCCCCTCGGGCATGATGAACTATGACATCCGTAATGCCGGCTACACTTATATGTACCACAAAGATGCTCCGTTGTATCCATTTGGTCACGGTTTGAGTTACACCACTTTTGAATACACAGATTTAGCACTGTCGTCAAGCCATTTGGCTAAGAATGAGGAAGTAATTGCAACAGCAACGGTTACAAATACCGGCACTCGCGCCGGCGCAGATGTTGTACAAATCTATGCTCGCTGCAATTCAGCCATTGATCGCCCGCAAATGCAGTTGGTAGGTTTTGCACGCGTTGAGCTTGAGCCGGGTGAAAGTACCACAGTAAGCATTCCTTTGCGTCACGACCAGTTTGCGTATTTCAATACACAGACACAAACGTATGATGTTGAGGATGGAACGGTTGATTTAATGCTCGCCGAGTCGGCCTCAGATGTTCGTCTTCGTGCATCTCTGACAACAGAGGGTGCGGTGGTAAAACTGACGTATAAGTCTGACCCGGCAGCAATCAAAGAAGTTGTGAAAGATGATGCGGTTGTCAACGGATGTGTGTTCGACTTGTCGGGCCGCTATTTGGGAACGACAATAGAAAACCTTGCCCCCGGTTACTACATCACCAATGGCAAAGTTATCCGCAAATAACGCCACGTTGTAGGCTATAAATCATATCGTTGCATATCAATAATCAGGAGGCCGCGTCAAAAACGTGGTCTCCTCGGTTTTTTTAGTTGGGGAATAAGATTTTTTTCGTAAATTTGCATGTTGAAATTGTCTGCTCGAGATTGAAGTGTCTCTACAAGCGTCGGTTTCAAGTACATATTTGTTTTATAATTGATATAACTCGCTAAATGACAAGATATTCGTCGATATATATATTACTGCTGGTATTGTTTGTGTCATTGATTGGATGTAACGAAGATGACCCGAATAATGGTGAATCCAGTTATAAAAGTGTTGCAATTAAGAGTTTCAATCTCCAAAAAGATGACAGTGTTTTGGTCAATCTGGACTCTGTTTTTTTCTCAATCGATTTGGTTGAACACCGTATATTCAATGCCGATTCTCTGCCAAAAGGGACTCAGATAGACAAGCTGATGGTAAAAGTTGGTGCCGACCTGACGCGTAATGTGGAGATTATTCAACCGCGCGGTAACGGCTTGTCTGATACAATAATAAATCTGATTAGTACGCCCAATGACAGTATTGATTTCAGCCACGGGCCTGTGACATTGAGAATCACGTCATACGACGGCGCATTTACGGCCAATTATGAGGTGAAAGTCAATGTTCATCAATCGGAGCCGGATACGTTGTGCTGGAGCCGGGTTG
This sequence comes from Muribaculaceae bacterium, assembly GCA_022510465.1. Lineage (GTDB taxonomy): Bacteria > Bacteroidota > Bacteroidia > Bacteroidales > Muribaculaceae > HGM05190. The sequence goes on along the minus strand of JAFLTJ010000006.1, from coordinate 10,084 downwards.
CTCATCGTGACGTGCCCACAACTCTCTCAGAAATAGTTGCATCCCGAATCGTCAGAATTGGCGATACAGCGCTGGTTATGGCTACTGATGGAAAGTCAACAACCGTTGCTACAACCACCAATCCCGATGTCGACAATTGGGAAATCAAGTCGGTTGACATGCCGGCTGGGGTTGACGTTGCAACATTGACCGCTTCAGATGACGCGTTGTATATTCTGGCATCGGGAACGCTGTATGTGTCGACCGATTTAGGTGAGACATGGAGCTCTACCGATGTAGCTATGACATGGATTTACGGTATCAGTGGCGGCGAGATAGTTGGCTGTAACAGTGACACACGAAAGACAGTGTGCTATCCTTCAGGCGTTTCTGTCGACATACCTTCGGGCATGCCGGTGTCAAAAACTTCAACAATGGAAAGTTTTGGCAGCAAGTGGAGCGAAAGCCAATTTAGCATTTTCATCGGAGGCGTTCTTGCCGACGGAACACGAACGGCAGCGTCGTGGGGTTGGGACGGGTCGAAATGGGCGTGTATAAACGAGAATACGCATATAGCCCCGGCCGAAGGAATCACCCTGCTTCGCTATCGTTACTACGTTGTCAACCATAATACCTGGCGCGTAACAGAGCAGGAGGCGCTGTATGCAATAGGTGGAAAGACTGCCAACGGATACTCAAAAGATGTATATATCTCTACCAATCAGGGTTATAGCTGGAACTTGGCCGGAAGTATGCTTCAATTGCCCGATTTCATGCCTGCCATTAGCGGTGCCTCGGCAGTTGTATTCTCTACCAAAATGAGGCTTGACGATGTTCGCTCTACCGGCAGCGGGCTATGGAACGAAATGCCAATGCGCTTACCGGCATGGTATTCGCTGGATTTATGGCCTGATACACGAGTTGGAGCGCCTGTTACAGAGTGGGATTGCCCGTATATATATCTGACGGGTGGAAACACCGACGGCGACCGCGCAATGACTATGATGTGGCGCGGGGTGATAAACCGGCTTCGGTTCAATCCTCGCTACTAACCGTCAAAAAGTGATAGTTAAGTGAAATTTTTAAAGATTCAGAACGTTTCTTTATTGACAGAGTAATATATTACAGAAATCAGCTCTCTGATGATGCATCGAGCCAACATAAAAAGCTTAATAGTTGCCATACTGCTTGTAATAGCGGTTGCGCCTGTTGTGCGGGCCGAGCAAGAGGTGGAGAGTTATAAGTTTGATTTTGGTGCCGGAGTTGGCATGAGCGGCTATCTGGGGGATGTAAATACTTCAAACGTGTTTCATAATCCCGGAGTTGCGGCCAATGTGTCATTCCGCTATCTGATTGATAACCGCTGGGCAATTCGTGGATTACTTTCGGCTGAATCGCTTAGTGGAAATAGCGCTGATTTTGAAAATATATTCCCTGAAAATCAAAGTTATAGCTTTAAATCGTGGATATACGACCTTGGCGCTCGTGTCGAGTTCAACTTTTTCAACTATGGAATAGGGGAGACTTACAAGAGATTGCGCCGCTGGACTCCATATCTGTCGGTTGGCGTTGGTGTTACGCTGTCGTCGGCCGACGGGTCGATGTTTGTCGCTCCGACTGTTCCAATGAGCATTGGCGTCAAATACAAATTGAAGCAACGTTTAAACCTCGGTCTTGAAATGACTATGACAAAGGCTTTTGGTGACCATTTGGATGGAAAAGATTTGAGCGACCTTTACGGTATCAAAAGTTCATTCCTGAAAAACACCGACTGGTTCTCAACCTTGACGCTGTCGATTTCATACGAGTTTGGGCCAAGATGTGTTGTGTGTCACCGAATTGACTGAAACTATTAAAAAAACAGTACAAAGAAACATAAATGTCAGAAGCATTATCACAACTCAAATATAAGATAGACCTCAATCGGCTCCCCGAGCATGTTGCCATTATCATGGACGGTAACGGCAGGTGGGCAAAGGCTCGCGGGCTGGAACGTTCGGCCGGTCATGTGGAGGGCGTAAATACCGTCAGAAAGATAACCGAGGCGGCTTCCGAACTCGGAATCGGGTATTTGACTCTGTACGCTTTCTCAACCGAAAACTGGAATCGACCAAAAGCCGAGGTTGATGCGTTAATGGAGTTGATTGTGATAGCAATTGAGCGTGAAACTCCCGATTTGATAAAGAATAATGTTCGCCTGACAATGATTGGTGACTTTGAGCGAATGCCATCTACGGCAGTTGAGCGCTTGCGTCGCTGCATGGAGGAAACTTCTCGTGGAACCGGACTGGTGTTGAACCTGGCTTTAAGCTACTCGGCCCGATGGGAGTTAACTGAGGCTGCCCGCAAAATAGCGTCAAGTGTGGCCGGCGGTAAACTCGCGGTGGAAGATATTTGTGCCGACACAGTTGCAGGTGCATTGACAACCGCTTCAATGCCCGACCCAGACCTGCTGATAAGAACCGGGGGCGACCATCGCGTTTCCAATTTTTTACTATGGCAAATAGCTTATAGCGAGATATATGTAACCGATACATATTGGCCCGACTTTGATAAAGACGCCTTTGCCGAAGCTATAATACACTATCAGTCGCGCGAACGTCGGTTTGGCTTGACTTCCGAGCAAATCACCTCTTTGACTGAATAAACCTACAAAACTGTTCTTAACAATTGCTTATGCGATACTTGCAATACACTATACTGCTTCTGCTCTCAATCATAACAGCTGTTGCCGCCCGTGCACAAAATGCGGCGGCAGTTGTTGATACAATCTACAATCCTACGGTCATATTCAGCTCAATGCCAAATAAATATGAGATAGCCGGAATTGAAGTAAGGGGCGCAGATAACTATGAGCATAACACCGTCATCAATTACACCGGGTTGAAGATAGGGGAGATGGTTGAAGTGCCCGGCGAAGAGCTTAATCAGGCGGCAAAGCGACTGTGGCGCCAAGGGCTGTTCTCAAAGGTTCAGATTGCCGTTGACAAAATGGCAGGCAACAAAGTGTGGTTGGCTCTGAATCTTCGTCAGCAGCCGCGCATATCTGAAATCAACTATATCGGAGTAAAAAAGAGCGAGCGTGACGACCTTGACGAACGTCTCGGCCTGATGAAAGGCAATCAGATTACGCAGAATATTGTCAACCGCGCCATTGCAATTATCAAGAAATATTATGCCGACAAAGGTTTTGGCAACGCGGTTGTCAAAATTGACCTCAAAGAGGATTTATCAAAGCAAAACGAGTCGATTGTAGACATTATCGTTAAGAAAAACGACAAGGTTAAGGTTCACAAAATTTATATTGATGGAAACGAGGTGTTGAGCGACAATGCCGTTCAGCGCGCCATGAAGAAAACCAACGAGAAAGGGAAATTGCTCAACCTGTTCAAGCAGAAAAAGTTTGTTGAAACCGACTATGAAGACGACCTTCGCCGCATCATCCAGAAATACAATGAAAAAGGTTATCGTGACGCCCGAATAGTGACAGATAGCGTGGTTGCCTACGATGAAAAGAATGTTGATGTATATATTACGATTGAAGAGGGTAAAAAGTATTATATCAACAATGTATCGTGGGTTGGAAATACCATCTATTCAAGCGATATGCTCAATCAGGTTCTTGGTATAAAACATGGCGATGTTTATAATCAGAAATTGATTGAGAAGCGAACCACCGGCGACGACGACGCTATCGCGAATTATTACATGGATAAGGGTTACTTGTTCTACAATATTGTTCCGATAGAAAAGAATATTGTTGGCGACTCAATAGATTTGGAATTTAGAATGATGGAGGGCCCCCAGGCGCGTATCAACAACGTGATTATCAACGGTAACGACCGTTTATATGAAAAGGTTATACGTCGCGAGTTGCGTGTCAAGCCCGGTAAGCTGTTCTCTAAGAGCGACTTGATGCGTTCGGCTCGTGAAATAGCCCAGACCGGACATTTCAACCCCGAAAAGATGGATATTCGCCCCGAGCCAAATGAAGAAAACGGAACGGTAGATATTCTTTTCAATCTTGAATCAAAGGCCAACGACCAGGTTGAATTTTCGCTTGGATGGGGGCAGACAGGTATAATAGGAAAGTTGGCGCTGAAATTTACTAACTTCTCGATTAAAAATCTGTTCTATCCCAGCACCTATCGTGGTATCATACCGCAGGGAGAGGGGCAGACGTTCACGGTATCGGCACAGACAAATGCAAGGTATTACCAAAGTTATAGCCTGTCGTTCCTCGACCCGTGGTTTGGCGGCAAGCGCCCCAATGCGCTCAGCGTTTCGGCCTATTATGCCCGTCAAACCGGTGTCAACTCGTCATATTATACCAATAATTTCTACAACTATGGAATGCTGGCCAACAGTGGCCTGGGCTCACTTGGCGGCGGTTATTATGACGACTATTATCAAAATGCTATTCAGAATGCCTACGACCCCAACAAGATTCTCCAGATGGTTGGTGTTACCGTTGGATTTGGTAAGCGACTCTCGTGGCCCGATGACTGGTTTACGTTCCAGGCCGAGCTTTCCTATCAGTGGTACTATCTTAAAAACTGGGAATATCTGTTCAAGTTCAGCAACGGGTCGTCAAACTCAATTGTACTTGGCTTGACGTTAGCGCGAAATTCTATCGACAACCCTACCTACACCCGCAGCGGGTCCTCGTTCTCGCTGAATCTTCAATTGACACCGCCTGCATCAATCTTTGGCAAGCGCGATTGGAAGACGTTATCCGAGGCCAATACACAAGAGTCGAAAGAGCAGATGTATCGCTGGATAGAATACTGGAAACTGCGCTTCAAATCAAGAACATATACGCCGCTTACCGACCCCGACGGGCAATGGACCTTGGTGTTGATGACGCGTGCCGATATCGGTTTGCTGGGCAGCTACAACAAGTATCTTAAATCGCCGTTTGAGACATTCTACGTCGGTGGTGACGGTATGTCGGGTAACTATACGTACGCAACCGAGACAATAGGTCTGCGCGGTTATGATAACGGAGCTTTGACGCCCTACAACCGGGACGGATACGCCTATACACGTTTTGGCGTTGAACTTCACTTCCCGTTCATGCTTCAGGCGTCGACAACGATATATGGATTGGCTTTTGCCGAGGGTGGTAACGCATGGACTTCAGTGGATGCATTCCAGCCATTCTCTCTTAAAAAGAGTGCCGGCGTTGGTCTGCGTATCTTCTTGCCTATGGTAGGTATGATGGGTATCGACTGGGCATACGGCTTTGATAAAGTGTTTGGAACTCGCGGCGGCAGCCATTTCCACTTTATTCTCGGCCAGGAGTTCTAAGCAAGTTAAACTTTTTGGAAACATGGATGTCTAACATTCAACAAAACAAATCTACGATAACCTAAATTTAGTTGAAGATGAAAAAAAGATTATTGCTGTTATTGATAGTGGTTGCAACGGTGCTCGGCGCACGGGCCCAGAAATTTGCACTCGTTGATATGGATTATATCCTCTCCAATATACCTGCCTACGAGATGGCAAACGAGCAGTTGAATCAACTCTCTTTGCGCTGGCAAAAGGAGGTTGAAGCGCAGGCAAAAGAGGCCGAGACAATGTATAAAAACTACCAGGCCGAGCTCGTGTTTCTGACCGATGAACAAAAACGTAAAAAGGAAGAGGAGATAGTTGCCGCCGAGAAAAGTGCGTCAGAGCTGCGTGCAAAATATTTCGGCCCCGACGGAGAGTTGTACAAAAAACGTCAGAGCCTGATGAAGCCTATCCAGGAAGATATATACAACGCTATTAAGAAATTATGCGATGAGCGCGGGCTCCAGGCAATCTTTGACAGAGCTTCGGCCGATATAATTTTTGCGTCACCCAAGATTGATGTCAGCAATGATGTCCTTGAGAAGTTGGGATATTCCAAATAATTGATTACCTTTGTGGCGAGTTATGACCGGCAACGGTTGTTCTTGCAGTTTAATTCAAAATATATTTAAAGTATCTTTATACCACCATGATTAAGAAATTTTTACTCGCAATTATGATTGCGCTTCCTCTCTGTGGTTTTGCACAGAAGTTTGGACAAGTTGACACCCAGGCTATAGTTACAGCAATGCCCGAGGTAACCGCTATGCAAACCCAGCTTGAAGCATCGTCAAAAACCTACGAAACTGAATTTCAGAAACTCCAAGAGGAATTTAACAAGAAATATACAGAGTTTCAGCAGCTTGACGCAACAACATTGGAATCAATTAAAGAGCGCCGCATGCAGGAACTTCAGGAACTTGATCAGAAGATTCAGCAGTTCCGTGCCACTGCAACTCAGGACCTCCAGCAGCAGCAGGAGAAATTGATGGCTCCCATTCAGCAGAAGATTCAGGATGCCATTAAGGCTGTTGGCGACGAAGGTTCATACACATTCATCTTTGAGAATCTCGTGCCGGTATACGTAGGGCGTGACGTTGTCGATGTGACTCCCCTTGTAAAGGCTAAACTTGGTTTGAATTGATTTTGATTAAGAAATAAAAGAGCCGATATTCCGCCAAAGGAGTATCGGCTTTGTCGCGTTAATCGCTCAGGTTGCAACTTGAGGCTATGTTGAAAGTCATCGTCAAACGTTTTATTGGATGCTTGCCCGCTATGGTTATGATAGTGGGCTGTATCTGTGTAATGGCAAGTTGCAGCTCAACAAAACACGTACCCCAAGGCAGTTATCTACTGGATAAGGTTAATATTAACATTCAGGATAACAAGCAGGTAGGCAGTGAGCAGCTGGTAAATTATCTTAAGCAGACCCCAAATCACAAGGTACTGGGATTCTGGAAATTGCAGCTTGCTACCTACAATCTCTCTGGCCGTGACACTACAAAATGGTACAACCGCTGGTTCAGACGCATGGGCAAGGCCCCGGTCATCTATGACACCGATTTGACGGCAGCGTCGGCACGGCAATTGCGTCTCGCTCTTGTTAATATGGGCTATTTGGAGCCGCGGGTCGATATTGATACCGTGGTTAATGCCGCCCGAAATAAAATCAGAGTGGATTATAACATAGAAACCGGATTGCCGCATTATATATCGTCGGTCAAATACGATATACCCGATACGGCCGTTGCCAGGATATTACTCGCCGATACAACAAGACTGGGAATCCATGCGGGCCAACTTTTTGACCGTAATGAGCTGGACCGGGAGCGCACAATGATTACAGAGCGATTGCGGAATAACGGTTATTATACTTTTGGAAAGGAGAATATCTCGTTCGTAGCCGATACAGCGGCCGGTTCAAAGGCCGTTGACCTGATGCTGAAAGTCAATCCTCCGCGTCAAAGTGGAATCGACTCAATTATAGCGTCTACTCCCCACGCAGTGTATCAGATTGGTAAAGTCAATTTTATTACCAATTATCAACCCGGAGTGCCAATCCCGCGTTGTATAGAGAATAGCGTTGATACGATTCAATTCAAGGGCATAACCATCTATAACGGCCCCGATGCCTATCTTAAACCATCCATTCTGGAAGAGAAATGCTTCCTGACCCCGGGGCAGTTATATAGAACCGTAAATGTGGACCGTACCTATGAGGGCCTGTCGCGTCTGGGGATATTGCGAAATATTGTGATAGAAATTGTGCCGGCCGAAAAACTGCCTTCCGGTGAGCAATTGCTGGATGTCTACATTCTTTTGACGCGCAACAAAAAGCAAGGAATAACATTCGACCTCGAAGGTACAAATTCAGAGGGAGACCTGGGTTTTGGAGTCGGACTTACATACCAACATCGCAATTTGGGACACTCGTCAAATCTTTTGACTGCAAAACTTCGTGGCTCATACGAAAGTCTGTCGGGAAATCTTTCCGACCTGATTAACGACCGCTATACCGAGGTGGCCGGTGAGGTAGGTATTACTTTCCCAAAGTTTGAATTCCCTTTCTTGACCGGAAGACTGAAAAAACGCGTGAAAGCGTCAACCGAATTTGCTGCATCATTAAACTACCAGGAACGCCCTGAATATACGCGAATCATAGCCGGCGGAGCGTGGAAATACCGATGGGTCAACCGGCCCGGTACTACGCGCCACACGGTAGACCTGATTGACATTAACTACGTCTATCTCCCCGAAAGTACGATTGATTTCATCGACCAGATTGCACCCTCCAATCCGCTTTTAAGATATAGCTATGAGGACCACTTTATAATGAGAATCGGCTATACATTCAGCAAGACCAATCGCAGGATACCCTCCGGTTCGCTTTCCAAAGTCACGCTACAACCGGTTGTATATCAGCTTAGAACCTCGGTAGAAACCGCTGGCAACCTGCTGTATGGAATAAGCTCGGCAATAGGGCAGAAGAGGCAGAACGGCGCCTATCATATTTTTGACATTCAATATGCCCAGTATGCCAAGGCCGAGGTCGACTATTCGATAGCGCGCAATCTGAATGAACGTCATTCTGTTGCGTTTCATGTTGGCGGAGGTGTTGGAGTCCCCTATGGCAATTCCGAGGCAATTCCGTTTGAAAAACGCTTCTATGCCGGCGGTGCAAACGGCGTGCGCGGATGGGGTGTGAGAACGCTCGGTCCCGGTTCGTACGACTCTCGTAATTCCGTGACCGACTTTATAAACCAGTGTGGTGACATACGGTTTGATGTCAGTGCCGAATATCGTGTGAAGCTGATATGGGTGCTCGAGGCAGGAGTGTTTGTCGACGCCGGCAATATTTGGACAATTCGCGATTATCCCAACCAGCCCGGTGGCGTGTTCCGTTTCAGCACATTCTGGAAGCAGATAGCGGCCGCCTATGGCTTAGGCCTGCGTCTCGACTTTCAATACTTCCTATTGCGATTCGACCTTGGATTGAAAGCCTACAATCCGGCCGAAAATCAGGAACAATGGCCGCTGATACATCCAAAGTGGGGCCGAGACGCAACATTCCATTTCTCGGTTGGCTATCCGTTCTAATTAAACTATTGTAATAAAACAAACTGCCGATGAAAAAGTTAGTCATATTTGACCTTGACGGAACATTGCTGAATACAATTGAAGACCTCGGTCACGCTTCAAATTACGCCCTTGAAAAATTGGGATTTCCAACCCATAATATTTCGTCATATCCGTTCTATGTTGGCAACGGAGTAACTAAGTTGATTGAACGAATCCTTCCTGATGACAGGCGAACAAAGCTTGACATTGAGCGGGTTCGCCGCGAATTTATAAGCTATTACGACGAGCACGACCATGATTATAGCACTCCCTATGATGGAATTAAATCGCTTTTGGTTGCGTTGCAGGATAAGGGAGTGAAGCTCGCTGTTGCGTCAAATAAATATCATAGAGCAGTTGTCCGTTTGGTGAATCACTATTTTGGCGAGATTAATTGGGCGTCGGTCAGGGGGCAAGAAGACCTGTGTCCCGTCAAGCCCGACCCTTCGATTCTGTTTGCAAATCTTCTCGATTGCCCTACACCAAAGGCTGATGTGCTATATGTAGGAGATTCGGGTGTTGATATGGAGACTGCCCGTCGTGCGTGCGTCGATTCGGTTGGCGTTACATGGGGCTTTCGCCCGGCCAAAGAGCTGCGCGAAAACTATGCAACACACATTGTTGACAGGCCCGACGACATTCTCGACATTGTCCTGAACGGATAGGTCACACGGTTGCAAACTCCTTGATTTTTTGAACCAAGACATCAGCCTGTTGTACACCCGATGCTCTCCACACCACCTCCCCGTTTTTTATGATGAGCAGGGTAGGTATTGAGCTTATGCCATATTTGGCTGCAAGAGTCTCGTTGGCGTCAACATTAATTTTTATAACCGTAGCCATATCGCCAACTGTCTCCTTTACTTGCTTTATGATAGGCGATTGCATGCGGCATGGAGCGCACCATGTTGCGTAAAAATCTACAAGAACCGGAACTTGACCATTAACAATTGATTGAAAATTATCCATAGTTGTAATAGCGTTTAAATGTTACAAATCAAATTGATACATTTATAACATCCCGAGGCGAGTAAAAGTTTATTTGCTCATTCAAAAATTTATATCTAACTTTGCGCTAACAAAACAAGGTCGGTTCGGTAGCTCAGCTGGATAGAGCATCTGCCTTCTAAGCAGACGGTCATGCGTTCGA
>JAFLTJ010000059.1 GCA_022510465.1 Muribaculaceae bacterium | reverse complement strand
AATAACATTCGCGCGTGAGCTTGAAGTGAACGTCAACCGCAGGCCGGTGCACGGTGGCACAGCCATCAAGACTCACCGCAAAATTACAAATATAAAACATTTTTCATGTTATTTTACGGCTCAAATGCATGTTGTTCTATAGCTCAAATTTATATAGCGGATTATCCACGACCAGTTTCAACTCCCACACAACAATTAGACGGAGTTGTTAGCAGCAACATTGCTTGTTGAAAGTAGGTTGATATAATGCGTTGGTCAATAAGTAAAAATGTTGTAATTTTGCAGCTAATTGGGAGAATTAGCTTTTAATAATAACACTTCAAAATAAGACTGTATGGCTAAAGACTTTGGAAAGAGGGTGGTATCCCAGATAAAGGGCATATTTCGTATTCCTTCTTATCAGCGTGGCTATAGATGGACTTCTGATGAAATAGTCCGTCTATTAGATGATATATATGAACATCGAGAAAGTTCTAATTCATATTATTTACAACCAATAGTTGTAAAAAACCTTTCGGATGATAATACGCCTGAAGAAAAGAGAGAGTATGAATTGATTGATGGGCAACAACGTCTCACCACACTTTTCCTTGTTATTAGTTCATTGAAAGAAGAACTCCCTAAAATTAGTCCTAATTACAGCCTCTCTTATGACACCCGAGATAACAGTTGGGATTATCTAAACTCTCTTTTTTCCGATAAAGAGAAAGCGGAGCAGAACAAAAATAATTATATCGATTATCGATATTTGCACAATGCCTTTGTTACCATACAAAATTGGTTGGCTAAACAGGAAGACTCAACAAATGTCGCCTATGTGCTTTATAATTTACTTTCATCCAAAGTAAAAGTTCTATGGTATGAAGTTGATAAAGATGAAAATGGCCATGAACTTTTCAAACGTCTAAATATTGGACGTATTCCCCTTACCAACGCAGAACTTATCAAAGCACTTTTTCTGAACAGAAACAGTCTTGAATCCATTCGTTCAGGTAAAAATTTGAGTCAACATGAAATAGCTTTGTTGTGGGAAAGAATGGAACAAGAACTCAGAAACCCTGAGTTTTGGGCTTTTCTGACAAATGCTAAGCCGGAGAAATATCCAACGCGTCTTGAATTAATCTTTGACTTAATGGCGAAGAAGAAAAATAATGAGCGCGAAAAATACTTCACTTTCTTCCATTTCAATGACCAGATTACAAATGGCGAAAAAACTGTCGAAGATTTATGGAACGAAATAGTTTATTACTTCGACACCCTAAAAGTTTGGTATGAAAATAGAGAACTCTATAATAGAGCCGGTTGTCTCGTTTTGTTTGGTGAACGAATATCAAACTTGATTGAAGAAACCAAACACATGAAGAAAACCGAAAGGCGTTTTTACCTCGAAGCTAAGATACAAGGTAAACTTTCAGACCCCGATGAAGTCCTTTCTTTAAGATATGGTAATGGAAATGACAACACAAAAATTAAGAATATTCTAACATGGTTTAATATTAAAACCATGGATAACTCTAATGAGCGGTTCCCATTCAATAGATTCAAAGAAGCCCCTGGCTGGAGTCTGGAACATATCCATGCTCAAAATTCACAAGGTCTATACTTTGAAAAGGAACGTCACAATTGGTTAGAAAAACAATTAGGCGCACTCGATGCACTTCCTCAATCGGAAGAAATTGCCGAGATTAAATCTGATGTTATCAACGCTTTAGTCAAAGAAACCATCGGCGGAGAACTGTTCAAAGACCTCTTTGATAGAGTTACTGCTCTTTTCTCTGCCAAACTCTCTGATGACGATGAAGAAGCCAATATGCACTCCATAAAGAATCTCGCTCTTCTAAAGACAGATGCTAATGCTTCTTTAAACAACTCCGTTTTTGAAGTAAAAAGGAATGATATCGCAAACCTTGACCGTCAGGGATATTTCATACCTGTTTGTACCAGAAATGTTTTCACTAAATATTATTCTCCTGCGGGGGAAAACCAACCATATCTTTGGACGGATAAAGACCGAGACTCCTACTATGATGAAATAATGAATATAGTTTACTCAAAATAATTTCGTTAGCCATGGATAAGAAGAACTTTGCAGAAATTTTCAGATATACTGACGAAAATAAGGTTGAAAAGAAAATTCCCATTGTAATCCCTATGATACAGAGAGATTATGCGCAAGGGAGAAGTTCGGCAACCGAAATTAGAAAATCTTTTGTAAAAGCCATTTATGAGGCTTTAAAATCAGGTAAGGAACTTAACCTGGATTTCGTATATGGCTCATACGAAGATATAGACGGAAATATCGCTTTCATACCTTTGGACGGTCAACAACGTCTTACCACACTTTTCCTGCTGCATTGGCTTGTAATAAATCGCGAAAACATTACGACCGACTGTGATTTCATAGAAAGGTTTACCTACAAAACACGTCATACTACAAGAGCATTCTGTGATTTCCTTACTCATAAATTCAAACCCCAGTTTGAACATTCCATTTCCCACGAAATCAAAGAAGACCCACAATTCATTCTACTTTGGGAGAATGACCCAACTGTCAAAGGTATGCTTGTTATGCTCGATGAACTTAACAAAACCTTTTATGGGGAGAATCCGGAAATGAAATATTGGGAAGAACTTCCCAAAATCTCATTCTTCTTTGCAGATCTGGATGAGCTTGGTATTTCAGATGAAATTTATATCAAAATGAATTCTCGCGGGAAACCGCTTACTCGTTTTGAACACTTTAAAGCAGAACTTGACAGCGTCATTTCCAACTCGGATTTTTCAGAAAAAGTTGATACTGATTGGACTGATGTTTTCTGGAACATAAGAGAAGACAATGGAGTTGAACTCCCGGTTGTCGATGATAGTTTCCTCCGATACATCCATTTTGTTGCCAATATCATTTGCTTAAAGAAAAATGGGAATGAAGCTCCAGTGGATGACTTTGAGATGATAAGGGAAGTGTATGTCGATAAAGCCAATCAACAACTTTTGGAAAAAGCTCTTGATGTATGGGTTGGCATAAATTCTGAGGTGTTTTTTTCAAAATGGTTTACCAGCAACCAACCCACAGACAACTCATTCCTTGTAAATATTCGACAATCAGTAAATCTTCTAAAGAAACTGAGTCGTGGAGAAGAGCAGAATATGAGAAATGTTCTTCTGCTTTGGGGCTGTGTAACATACTTAATGAACACGGATAAAGTTTCGGAAAAAGATTTCAGAACAAGAATAAGAGTTTTGAGAAATCTAACTCTTAATTCGGAAAATGAATATCGTAAGGAACGTTACTCTGCAATGGTAACAGAAGCTGAAGAATTAATTCTGTTAGGCACCATTAATCTTGAAACCAACTCTTTCAACCAACAGCAAAAAGTTGAAGAAGCAAATAAACTGAATTGGATAAAAGATAACAATGAAGAACATGAACTCATGTTATCTACCCTTGAAAACAATAACCTGCTTTTGGGGTCAACCTGTTTGATTGGTACTGATAATTACGATTATTTTGAGACCTTTAACAATACCTTCAAGGATTCATATAATGAAAACGAATGGATAGATTTATCCCGCGCATTACTCACATATGGTGATATTTCATACAAGGAAAATTACTGGCGTGTTCTAATCCCTGGTAAAAATTTCGCTATTTGGAGAAATTACTTCGGCCCAAATACCCATGCAAATTTTAGAGAAAGAGCATCTGAAGCCATTTCAGGGCTGTTGAAAGATATTAAGGAGGGTAAGACATTTGATAAAATAATTGAAGATTGGTTGACTGGATTGGAAAAGTATGATTGGCGTTATTACTTTATTCAGTATCCGGTCATCATGCAAAAATCTCAATATGGCAAATATTGGTTCCCGGGGGAATCTAAAGGTTGTCACTTCTATACTATGCATACCCCCCTCAGCACCGGTGGACGCCATTGGGAAGGTATTTTGCTTGCATTGTCTAATGAAAAAGGGTGGTCACTTGGAGATTATGGTAACGACCTATTCCTTGAAGGGACAGGCAAATATCTTGTTAATGAACGCCACAGTGGCATTATACGAGAAATTGTCGAAGACTCCAACTCCACCGATTTGGAAACCATAGATATTGAACACAATGGCGACTGTGATTTAATCGATCGTGTGGAACTTCTAAGACCTATACTCGAAAAATACAGGTTAACTAAATAAAATAACTGTCTTTTAGGACTTCGCATAAGGTCCATATCTTGCTTCTTTCAGCAAAGATATGGACTTTCTTAATTTCAACACCGTTGAGAACGTATAGTGCATTGCTCTTCGAAATGCCGGGCCCACAGCACAACACAGTACCACGTTTACAGTCAAATTCTATTCCGTGTTCAACTTCGTTGGTGTTGTTCGGACAATAATCGACGTGTGCTACGACCTTGACAAAACTATGGCTCTCTTCGGCAATTTCGACTATAAACCATTCACAGATTAGCTTTTTATGTTAGATTTTTACATGGGCGAACACGTTACCGTGTTCGCCGAAATCTAATGGATTAACGCCTCCAGACTTAAAGGACTTTTCTCCACAAGAAAAATGCTTTTTTCTACAGATTTCTCCTGCGAACCAGTTCAATAGCTTCCTTGCCGGTTATTTGTTCTAATCTGATACGAATAATCGTTACAACTTGTTGGCTTTTGTTTATTTCATCCGTTGGATTTACCCCGGGACTATATTTTTCGCACAATAACCGCAACGCCATTATTTTGGTTTCCTCTGACGTTATAAACTCAGCTTCGCCAAAGGCTATCACGCTACGAAAATATGATGTAAATTCTTCTGCGATAATATCATCTTTGTCAACTATACACAACGAACATTTAGGATTTCTTTTCAGCGCATCAATTTTATGGCCTTGCGAAGCTGAATGCACATAGATATCGCCGTTATGATAAACATAGTTTAACGGCACGGCATAAGGGTAATCATTATCCTCGGCCACAGCTAATACGGCGACTTTGCCTTTTTGGAGAATATCTAATGACTCGTTTTCCGATAATTTCTGGCGGAATCGACGCATTTCCCTTTCCATTATGCCAATACTTTTAAGCCGATTATTGATAATATAAGTGTAGTGATGAAGAAAATTCCAACAAGGACTGCGCCAACGGCCCCAATACCGGTCCAAACGGGGTAAACCGTGGTTTTGCCAAGGCAAAAGGTAAATCCAACCTCCATCAGCCCGGCAAGTATTAAAATAATCCAACTCATAATAAAACTTGTCCTATTGAGGGTTGCAAGTTATCGACTTCAGTCGCTTGCGCAAGCAAGTCATCGACGCAGTCGCTTTCAAAGAAAGAAATCTCGGCATCTCCTCCTATGTATGTGCAAAATTACACATTTCCTCTGAAAACGCTGTCATTTAGCCCACACTATATAATAGCGGATATGAATTATTCGCCGGTGATGGTGACTACGATTTTGCGGGAGCCGCCGTAGTTGCGGAACTCACAAAGGTATATGCCTTGCCAGGTACCGAGATTCAATCGGCCGTTGGTTATTGGGATAGTCAGGGAGGGGCCAATCAACGAGGCTTTCGCATGGGCAGGCATGTCGTCGTCGCCCTCATCGGTGTGACGGTAGTACGGCTCGCGTTCCTTTACAAGTCGGTCAAGGATAGCAGCCAAGTCAATCTGCACGTCGGGGTCGGCATTCTCATTGATAGTAAGGGCTGCTGATGTGTGTTTGATGAAGATATTCATCATTCCGACTTTGGGCAACTCCGGTAATTGGCGCATGATTTCCGCGGTAATGAGATGGCAACCCCTCCTCCTCGGCGCCAACGTTATTTCAGTCTGCTTCCACATTTCCTAATTCTTATGAATTGTGTTTCATTGTATCTATTCCATTATTGCAACCTTTATTTACTTAAGGCTATTACCGGTAATAAAATTCTGCAGCGCCCCGAATATCGGTCAACGAGGCCCCTATCAAGGCTTTGAATTTGCCAGGTTCAACTATCCACTCGCTACGGCGGTCGTCATAATACTTTAAATCATCGACGGTTATGACAAACTCCGCTGTGGCCGTTTCGCCGGGAGCCAGGGTCAGTTTTTGAAAGCCTTTCAGCTCCTTGACCGGGCGCGGCAATGTGCTTTTCAAATCGGAGATATATAGCTGTACAACCTCTTTGCCGGCCACGTCGCCAACATTGGTAACGGGGACCGTCACCGTTATGGAGTCAACAATTTCGTGGGCCGAGCAGATGACTTTTCCGTAATCAAACTTCGTATAACTCAAACCATACCCAAACGGGAACAGTGCCGGAATACGAGCTGTGTCGTGATGACGATAGCCCACAAATATACCGTCAAGATATTCCTGACGCGGCTGCCCGTTCTCCTCTATGCCGGGATAGGACAAGGTGCCCTTTGCTATCGCGTTACAATCTTCAAGACGGCGTGGGAATGAGAATGGCAGGCGCCCCGACGGGTTGACCCGCCCGGCTATTACATCCACGAGTGACAGCGCTCCGGCCGACCCCGGATACCAGCTCTGAATAACGGCCGACACGCGGTCAAGCCACGGCATAGCGTATGCATTGCCCGAAATATTAGCTACAATGATGCGCGGATTGGCTGCAGCGAGTTCGGCTATCAGCCGGTCTTGCTCGTAAGAGAGGTGAAAATCAAGGCGGTCTGACGCCTCACAGTCCTGATAGGCATTCTTGTTCATCCCACCTATGTATATCACAACATCTGCCTCGCGAGCCAACACCACTGCCTCACGGCGCATTGAATCAAGCTCGGCAGCCGGAATATCTTCGGCACTGGAATACATCGCTTTACCCGACCGATACCCCTTGGCATAAACAACATTATCCTCGCCATAATATTCACGTATGACTTCCAACGGTGTCTTAATCAGCTTGGGTTTAAGCTCAGACGACCCGCCTCCTTTACAGAGATTACGGGTGGCGTTCTCGCCTACTACAAGCACTCGGCCGGCCCGCACCGGGTCAAGCGGAAGAATGCCGTTATTTTTTAGCAGCACAATGCTTTCGTCGGCAATAGCGCGAGCATCGGCAAAATGTTCATCCGACGCAAGCGAGCCATAGCGAGCCGAACCGTTCATCGACGTGCGCATAATCAGTCGCAGGATGTTACGAGCCTTGGCGTCAAGTGTTTCCATCGGCACTTCTCCGTTCTCAAGCATCTGCTTATATGGATTGGCAAGATAATAGTCATCATAGGTAAATGCGCTTTCGGTTGTCAATCCATTCGTGTGACTGCCCATCTCGATATCGAGGCCGTTCAGAGCCGCCTCGCGTGTATCATGCGCACCGCCCCAGTCGGTAATAACGGCACCGTCAAAGCCCCACTCCTCACGCAGTATCTTGTTTAGCAATAGGTCATTGTGACAGCAATGCTGACCGTCAAGCTTGTTGTATGCCCCCATAATGCTCCACGCTCCGCCCTGCTGAACAGCCTTTTTAAATGCCGGCAGATAAATTTCATACAGCGCCCGATTGTCAACCTTAACGTCGATATTATCGCGCCACGTCTCCTGATTGTTCAGCGCGTAATGCTTAACGCAGGCGGCCACACCGTTGCTCTGCACCCCCTGTATGTATTCAGCGGCGAGTTCACCGGCAAGATATGGGTCTTCGCCCATATACTCAAAATTACGGCCATTCAGAGGCGTGCGGTAGATGTTAACACCCGGTCCAAGCAGAACATTCTTGCCCCTGTACAGGGCCTCCTCGCCTATACTGACCCCAAAACGGCGTGCCAGGTCGCGATTCCACGTTGCAGCCAGTCCGGTCAACGCCGGATAGGCCGTCGCCGAGTCGGTGGTCCAGTCGGCATACTTCCACGTGTTCCAGCTGATTTCGGCACGAACTCCGTGAGGACCGTCACTCATCATCAACCCCGGGATACCCAGCCGAGGCACGCCGGGCGAATAAAATTTCCCCGCCGCATGGGTCATCTTTATTTTCTCGTCAAGGGTCATGCGGCTCAAAGCGTCTTCAACGCGGTCCTCTATCGGAGCGTTAACATCCTTGTACACAAGCGTCGACGCAGCGACGTTTATCGCAATGACCGCAATTACAAGGGTCGTAAGGAACGATTTTTTCATTTGGCAGTGGATTTGGGTTGTATCAAGTCAAGAAAGTTTACAATCAGATTTATAGTATTATCGGTCATCGTCTGACCCGCCGTGGCATACTCGGTCACCAATCCCGTGGTGCATCGTTGAAACAAATGATTCAGTCCCGGCAGTTCAATCGTTTTTACCCCCGGATTTAACGCGGCGATTGTGCCAAGATTGGCAGGCAACACTTGTGTATCTTTTGAACCATTGAGAGCGAGCCACGGCACTGTCACAGCGGCAATATCATCCGCGGGATTATAACGGATAAATTCGCGATACCACGGCGACAGAAGAACGTCAACTTGGGCCGACAATTGTCGCTGAACTTCAGGCAACTGCGCCATTTCGCCCAACGCCCGGCCAAGCAGGTCTATCAGAGCAAAGCGTGTATAAACATTTGGCATATCGCTTTTTACAATATCCAATATCTGCCGCTGCACTGGCTCGCCATCCCATTTACCTGTTTGCCCCACGGCAAGAGCGCGCGACTGAGACATGACTATTGAATCCCCCTGCCATGCCGGGGCGGCGAGGGTCACGATAAAATCTATCCGAGGGGTTGCAGCAGCAAGACGGTAGGCAATCTGACCGCCCTCCGAATGGCCCAGCAGCCCAAGTGGCAGCCCGCCACACAGCGAATCGGCCACAGCAATGGTTGCCGCGACGTCGGTCATAAAATCGGTCTGTTTCGCGCCTTTAAACTGCCCTGTGCTGCTGCCGGTACCGCGGTCGTCAGTTCGCAGTGTCACCCATCCGTGAGCCGAGAGGCTGTCGGCTATCGTTTTGAACGGCCGATGCCCCATGATGGTCTCATCGCGGTCTTGCGCGCCACTGCCGGTTATCATCACGATGACGCCTCGTGGCGGCGCATTCTCGGGTGTCGACAATGTTCCGGCGAGGGTTATGCCTGCCGAATTATTGACAACTGTAATATCCCTTTCAGCAGCGCGAATTGCAGTTGTCAAGACGGCGGCAACTATCAATGACAGAAACCGCGTCATTTCTTTTTGGCACTTTTTTTGGCACTAGCCGCAACTCCGCAGCTTTTTGACCGGCCGCAACCTCTTTTCTTGCGATACACCTGCGCCGAGCGAGCCGGAGTATATATCTTCAACCAACCCTTGCCCTGGTCAACATACAGCGGGTCGGGGAGCGTTAAATGCTGCCCATTGGCGTCGACATTGTCAAAGCCACCGTAGCGACCATTGTCACTGTCGAGCACTAAGTCATATTCCCCCTGAGGCACAAGCAATCCATACCCTTCAAACGACTTGACCGGATTGAAGTTGAACACAAACACGAGGTCGCCGCGCATAAAGGCCAGAATCTGGTCGGCATCGCTATCCCAAATCTTATTGATAGCCTTGCTATGGAAATTCTTCACGCCGCCAATAAGATGAATCATATCCGAATCAAAATTGTTGAGATAGCGGTACTTAAGCTTAGGATCATCAACGAGGCCCCACTGTCGGCGGGCATATTTGTAACTCCAGCCGTTTCCTTCACGCGGGAAGTCAATCCACTCGGGATGACCCCACTCGTTGCCCATAAAGTTGAGATAACCGCCATTGAGCGTCGAGGCGGTCACCAGTCGCAACATTTTGTGCAGAGCCATACCGCGAGCCACAACCATATCGTCGTCGCCCACCATCATGTGCCAGTACATGTGGTCGTCGATAAGGCGGAAAATCACCGTCTTATCGCCCACCAGCGCCTGGTCGTGACTCTCAACGTAGGATATCGTCTGCTCGTCGGCGCGACGGTTGGTCAACTCCCACCATATTGACGACGGCTTCCAATATTCATCCTTAAGCTCCTTGATTGTCTTAATCCAATAGTCGGGAATACCCATCGCCATGCGGTAGTCAAACCCTATGCCGCCATCTTTGAACGGCAGCGCGAGCCCCGGCATTCCGCTCATCTCCTCGGCGATAGTTATGGCCGCCGGATTGATTTCATGTATCATCTTGTTGGCCAGCGTCAGATATGTGATGGCGTTGACATCCTCGTTCCCGTCATAATAGTCACCATAGCCGCCGAATGCCTTTCCGAGACCATGGTCATAGTACAACATCGAAGTCACGCCATCAAAACGGAATCCGTCAAAGCGATACTCCTCCATCCAATATTTGCAGTTGGATAGAAGGAAGTGAAGCACCTCGTTTTTGCCGTAGTCAAAGCAGAGCGAATCCCATGCCGGATGCTCGCCACGACCACCTGCATAGAAATACTGGTCGCGGTCGCCGGCAATACGCGCCAGGCCCTCTACCTCATTTTTGACAGCGTGGGAGTGGACAATATCCATAATCACTGTGATACCAAGCTCGTGAGCCTTGTCGACAAGCGATTTCAATTCCTCAGGTGTGCCAAAGCGCGACGATGCCGCAAAAAAGTTTGACACATGGTAGCCAAACGACCCGTAATAAGGATGTTCCTGAATAGCCATTATCTGAATGGCATTGTAACCGCCGGCCGCAATACGCGGCAATATCTTGTCGCGAAAATCAACGTACGAACCAACATCCTCACGGTCTTGCGCCATACCGATGTGACACTCATAAATTAACAGCGGATTGCGCTTAGGCTTGAAATCATTTATCCGCCACGTGTATCCCTCGGTAGGATTCCACACCTGGGCAGAGAAAATATGGGTGTTTTCGTCTTGAACCACGCGCGTAGCATAGGCAGGGATACGTTCTCCCTCACCGTTTTTCCACTCAACCACCATCTTGTAAAGGTCGCCATGGTGCAACGCCTCCTCGGGCAAATGCAACTCCCACACGCCGTTCTCGTCAATCCTCTTCAGCCCATACTCCGGGCGCTTGGCCCAGTTGGAAAAATCGCCAACGAGCGTAATTGCCGTAGCGTTGGGAGCCCATTCGCGGAACACCCATCCATTATTGTCGCGGTGCAGACCATAAAAATGGTGCCCGTTGGCCATACGTTCAAGCGTTCCCAAGTCCACGGTCAGCTCCTTTTCTTTCTTGATTGCATCCTGATGGCGGCCATCAATGGCCGTTTCATACGGTTTAAGCCACTCATCGTGAGCTACTAAGCCCAAAGATTTCTTTTTTGCCGAGCGAACCTGCTTGGTTTTGGGTGTTTCCTTTTTCATTTATAAAGCTTTTTGTGTTATATTCATGGTTATTTGAAACATTTCGAGCGTGTCACGCAAAACCAATCCGGATTCATCGCGCCACACAACACTCCAAATTTCCCCAAATCTAACAAAATATCTTCAAATTAGCCCACTAAAAATCAAAAAAACATCATTTCCGCCAAAAATTCTCACCAAAACTTTGCCATAATAAAAAAAAACACTACCTTTGCCACGCAAAATCGCCCGGATGGCGGAATCGGTAGACGCGCCGGTCTCAAACACCGGTGGGGCAACCCATCCCGGTTCGACCCCGGGTCCGGGTACTGACCAAGGAAGTGGAGAAATCTGCTTCCTTTTTCTTTGTCGCTTGCTCTCCTAAATACTTGTTTTCGTGACACATGTATTCAAGGATAATGTTCAGTCTTTTGGTTCTAGGTAGTTTCCCGTCAAAAACGATTTTTTCAGGGAACATCAAACCAATCAGCTTGAATTTAACTTCTATTGGAGCATCTCGCATGTGCTTATCCATATTGTTTATCAGCGAGATAACATAGCGTAATTTTGGTTTGATGTCTGCACGGTTCTGGGTCTCCAAGATTTCAACCCTTAATTCCAATTCATGTTCTTCTTCCTCATATCGAGACAGTATCTTTGAATACCCGTCAACATGCCTCGTATCCCTAACCATCAAGTCCTCTACATCCACAATTTGTTTCCTTTTTTCTGACAATAGGTGTTGTACATGCCTAATTTCATTTTTGAGTTCCATCATAACATCACCTCTTATGTCGAGCAGCACTGTTTCATATAATTTTAAGACAGTGGGGTTAGGTTTCAACTGTGATACAAAACATGTGAATAATTCATTGGTCCTGTCTGCCCGAATACATATGTAGTCAAGACCTTTACTGAAAAAATAAGTGGTGAGTCTTTACGAAATTACCTGTCCATTTCTGAAAAAGGTTGACTCGGATTAGTATATTATCTTATATCGGTTTACTCTTTACCTAATGGAGGTTTACTAACCGGAGGTTATCCCTGGGCTTCGTTGCCCTCGGGCTACATCCTCGGTCAACTTCGCACAGGGATAGGCGCAAATTTACAATTTTTTTTAGCCCGTCGCTTTGGGGAGGTCTTTTAATTCTGTATTATCATTGCCCATAGCGTCTATGGCTCGTTCTCTATAGCTAATCCATTGCCTTTTGAAACGACCTGTTACGTCGTAGATTCTACCCGCAAGCGCAAAATTAGCCAATAAATTTGAAGAATTCTTTGACCGGGGTTGAGAAATTGAGTTTCAATCTAGGCCTTCTGTTTATCTTCATTACTATTTGTTTAGGCATCTCAAGCCCCGTTGACCACTATTACGCTTAATTTCTCTGCTGAGCGTCGATTCAGAAACTCCTATTGTCTGAGAAATCTCTTTTCTGCTCTTTTTGCCGGAGTAACACATCTATTGTGTATCTTTGCTCCGAGGTTAGGTGATGGTATTTCATATTTGCAACACAAAGTTACTTAATCTCAGGGAGACTTCGGTCTCCTTTTTTGTTTTTTTGTATTGCTCTTATGTATAATCACTTAAACTCATCGCAAAGGTGCCACTTATTTGTGGAGCGACAAAACCAAGGAACAAAAAGAGCCAAAACCCAGGCT
>JAFLTJ010000058.1 GCA_022510465.1 Muribaculaceae bacterium | reverse complement strand
CAGGCCGAGCTCCAGGACAAGCTTGATGCAGCTGATGCGTGGAACATTGACACCACGTTGGAAAAAGCAATGGACGCGCTCCAATGTCCGCCCGACAATCAGAAAATCGACACCCTCTCGGGCGGCGAGCGTCGACGGGTGGCGCTATGCCGACTGTTGTTGCAGCAACCCGATGTGTTGCTCCTCGATGAACCCACCAACCACCTTGACGCCGAGTCGATTGACTGGCTGGAACAGCACCTGCAGCGCTATCCTGGCACGGTCATTGCCATCACCCACGACCGCTACTTCCTTGACCACGTGGCCGGTTGGATTCTCGAGCTCGACCGCGGTGAGGGAATTCCCTGGAAAGGCAACTACTCGTCATGGCTCGAACAGAAAACCAAGCGTATGGCCCAGGAGGAGAAGCAGGCAAGCAAGAGGCGCAAAACGCTGGAGCGCGAACTTGAATGGGTGCGTATGGCCCCCAAAGCCCGTCAGGCAAAGGGTAAAGCCCGACTGTCATCCTACGACCGTCTGCTCAACGAAGACCAGAAACAGAAAGAGGAACGTCTTGAAATATTTATCCCCAACGGCCCGCGTCTCGGCAATAAAGTAATCGAGGCGACCGGATTGTGTAAAGCTTTCGGCGATAAGAAATTGTTTGAGAATCTGGAATTTATGTTGCCGCCAAACGGTATTGTCGGAGTTATCGGCCCCAACGGCGCCGGCAAAACGACTCTTTTCCGGCTCATAATGGGGCAGGAGAAAGCCGACGCCGGAACGTTTGACGTTGGCGAGACTGTGAAGATTGCATACGTTGACCAGCGCCACCACGATTTGCTCCCCGAACGCACCGTTTATGAGGTTATCTCGCAGGGTGTCGAGAGTTTCCGCATGGGAGGCCGCGATGTGAACGCTCGTGCCTATTTGTCAAAATTCAACTTCTCGGGAGCCGACCAGGAGAAGAAAATCGGCGTGCTCTCAGGCGGCGAGCGCAACCGCCTCCACCTTGCAATGGCGCTCAAAGAGGAGGGCAACGTTCTGCTCCTTGACGAGCCGACCAACGACATCGACGTTAACACCCTTCGGGCTCTCGAAGAGGGCCTTGACGACTTTGCCGGATGTGCCGTTGTTGTAAGCCATGACCGCTGGTTCCTCGACCGCATCTGCACCCACATCCTTTCCTTTG
The DNA here is from genome assembly GCA_022510465.1 of Muribaculaceae bacterium. Lineage (GTDB taxonomy): Bacteria > Bacteroidota > Bacteroidia > Bacteroidales > Muribaculaceae > HGM05190. The sequence goes on along the minus strand of JAFLTJ010000058.1, from coordinate 13,416 downwards.
AGGGCGATGGCAAGGTTGTTTTCTACGCCGGCAGCTACAGCGATTACGAAGAGTATAAAAAAGCACAGAACGGCGGTAAGGAACCCCCGCGTCGCCGCTATCGCAAACTGATTTAATATTTCTGAACACATACTGTTATGAAAGTAATAAACTTTGCCGATACTCCGTCGGTCGTCAGCCAATACATGAGCGAATTGCGCGACGTCAACATTCAGGGCGACATGATGCGCTTTCGCCGCAATCTTGAGCGTATTGGTGAGATTATAGCCTATGAAATCTCAAAAACGATAGCCTACGATACTGTTCCGGTTGAAACACCGCTCGGAACCTCGATGTGCCATCGCCTATCGACCCCATTGGTGCTCGGCACAATCTTCCGTGCCGGCTTGCCTTTTCATCAAGGCTTTCTGAAATATTTCGACTCGGCCGAAAACGCCTTTGTGTCGGCCTATCGCAAATACAAGGAGGGGCACGACGAGTTTGATATCTACATTGAATATATCGCGTCGCCGCGTCTTGAAAATAAAACTCTTATCCTTGCCGACCCCATGCTTGCAACCGGCTCGTCAATGGAGCTGAGTTATCGGGCACTGTTGACAAAGGGCGTGCCTGCCGCCACCCATCTTGCCGCTGTAATAGCTTCGCGCAAGGCCGTGGATTTTGTCGCAGAACACTTCCCCGAGGATACAACTCTGTGGGTCGGAGCCATTGACGATGAAATCAATGCCCACTCCTACATAGTTCCGGGTCTCGGCGACGCCGGCGACCTCGCCTACGGCATTAAAGAGTAGTTCTCTGCACATAAGATTGTATGAGGCCGGCGCGCATATTGTCGCTGGCCTCTTTTGGTCGTTTGAAATATATCTGCAACCTCTTATGGTCGAAAAATACATGGCAACCGAAAAATAAACAAGAATTGAGGATGAAATTGCCCGGAGGGCATAAAGATTAATAACCCCGTACGAGATAAGCGCCGCAAAGCAAGCTTATCGATGTGCGGGGAGGCGAAAAACTCTTCAACTACCCAACCCCGGAGTGGGTTGAACATTTAGAAAATTTGATGCGGTTGCCCTGGAAAAAATATAATAAGAGTAGGTTTGTAAGAAAAAATTGATTATCTTCGCAACATTGAAAGTAATTAACCTAAAAAATATTATATCATGGTAAACTTTTCGCTTGACGGCAAGGTTGCTCTCGTGACCGGTGCCGCTTACGGAATAGGCCTCGCAATCGCTACTGCACTCGCCGAGGCCGGTGCAAAAATAGTTTATAACGCTTCACGCCAGTCAACAATCGACCGCGCTGCCGAGGCCTATAAGGAGCTTGGTATCGACGCCAAAGGTTACCTTTGTGACGTGACCGACGAAGCCCAGGTAAAAGCTATGGTTGACGACATTGAGGCAACCGTTGGTACTATTGACATCCTGGTAAACAATGCCGGTATTATCAAGCGTGTCCCGATGCACGAGATGGAAGCCGACGAGTTCCGTCGCGTTATCGAGGTTGACCTTATTGGCCCGTACATCTGTTCTAAGGCTGTAATTCCCGGTATGATGAAGAAAGGTGGCGGCAAGATTATAAATATATGCTCAATGATGAGCGAGCTTGGCCGTGAAACAGTTTCGGCATACGCATCGGCCAAAGGCGGCTTGAAGATGCTCACACGCAACATCGCTTCCGAGTATGGCGAGTACAATATCCAGTGCAACGGCATCGGTCCGGGCTATATCGCTACCGAGCAAACAGCTCCGTTGCGCGAGCGTCAGGCCGACGGTAGCCGTCACCCGTTCGATTCATTCATTATCGCCAAGACTCCTGCCGCCCGTTGGGGTACGCCTGAGGATTTGAAAGGCCCGGCCGTATTCCTCGCATCGTCGGCCAGTGACTTTGTGAACGGTCACGTTCTTTATGTCGACGGCGGTATTCTTGCCTACATTGGTAAGCAACCAAAATAATCGACTGAACAATAATGACTTATAACAGTTCACCGCTGGCTGTCGTCGGCTCGCGGTGAATTGTGCATTAAATATCAATTCTTTTTGACCTTAATTTTTTATCAATGGAAGCTGTATTTAGCTACATAATAGGGCTTGGTGCCGCCGTTATGATGCCTATTATTTTCACCATTCTTGGTGTTTGTATAGGCATTCGCCTCGGCGACGCACTGAAAGCCGGCCTGAAAGTGGGCGTCGGTTTTATCGGACTCTCGATTGTAACTCAGTTGCTCACGTCGGCCCTCGGTCCCGCGCTGGAAAAAGTTGTTGAAATATACAACCTCCAGCTGCACGTATTTGACATGGGTTGGCCATCGGCCGCCGCCGTGGCCTACAACACCGCCGTCGGTGCCTTTATCATCCCCGTGTGTCTCGGTGTTAATCTGCTGATGCTCCTCTTGCGGGCTACGCGAACGGTAAACATCGACCTTTGGAACTATTGGCATTTCGCCTTTATCGGCGCCGTTATCTACTTCGCCATGGATTCCCTTGCTTGGGGATTCTTCGGAGCGATAATTTGCTACATCATCACCCTGATTCTCGCCGACATTACGGCCAAAAAATTCCAGGCCTACTACAAGGATATGGAAGGTATCTCCATTCCACAGCCATTCTGCGCCGGCTTTGTACCCTTTGCTTGGGGTATCAATAAGCTGCTCGACAAGATTCCCGGCATTGAGAAGCTGGAAATTGACGCCGAAGGTATGAAAAAGAAATTCGGTTTGCTCGGCGAACCATTGTTCCTAGGCGTTATTGTTGGCGTAATCATTGGCTGTCTCACATGCCAGTCTGGAAAAGAAATCGTCGACCAGATACCCTACATTCTGACGCTGGGTATCAAGATGGGTGCAGTCATGGAGCTTATTCCCCGCGTGACCGTGCTTTTCATCGAGGGACTCAAACCTATCAGCGATGCAACTCGCTCGCTGATTGCACGCAAATTTAAGAGCGCCGACGGTCTTAATATCGGTATGTCGCCCGCGCTCGTCATCGGCCACCCTACAACTCTCGTCGTGTCGCTGTTGTTGATACCTGTGACGTTGGTTCTCGCCGTCGTGCTTCCCGGCAATCAGTTCCTTCCGTTGGCCTCCCTTGCCGGCATGTTCTATGTGTTCCCCCTCGTGCTCCCTTATACAAAGGGTAATGTTTTCAAAACATTCATTATCGGCCTGGTTGTGATGACAATTGGTCTCTATTTCGTGACTACTCTTGCGCCACACTTCACCCTCGCCGCCAAAGATGTATATGAGAGAACCCAGGATGCGGCCGTGAACATTCCCGGCGGATTTGACGGCGGAGCTCTCGACTTCGCTTCAAGCCCACTCGCATGGCTGATTTTCCAGGCTACCCACTATCTGAAATATATCGGAGCTGCAATCCTCGTAGTTGGTACATGCGGCTTGATGTGGTGGAATCGCGTGCAGATAATTCGTGGCTCGGCAAAATAATTATCATGTTTAAACAGGAAATTATAAAATAATATTACATGAAAAAAACAATTCTTGCGCTTTCGCTTGCCATGTCGGCAACACTCGGTCTGAGCGCACAGACCACATACAAGATTCAGCGGGCCATTCACCCCGACGATTTCAAAACCTATACAACAGCTCAGATTCGTGACCATCTGACAATGGAAACCGTCATGGAGCAGGATAAAATCAATTTGACCTACTCGATGTACGACCGTCTCATCTTTGGTGGCGTTGTGCCCGTGACAAAGACTGTTGAGCTTGAAACAATCGACCCCCTTAAGGCCGAATACTTCCTGGAGCGCCGCGAGCTCGGCGTTATCAACATTGGTGGCGACGGTATTGTCAGCGTTGACGGTAAAGACTACGAGCTCCACTTCAAAGACGCCCTTTACGTTGGTCGTGGAAACAAGAACGTGACATTCCGCTCAAAGGATGCATCAAATCCCGCTAAATTCTATCTCAATTCAACAACAGCTCATGCCGCTTACAAAACGCAGCTGATTACCATTGACGGCCGAAAAGGCTCCCTCAAAGCCAACCGCATTGAAGCCGGCTCGCTTGAGGAATCAAACGACCGCGTCATCAATCAGCTTATTGTAAAGAATGTTTTGACCGAAGGTCCCTGCCAGCTGCAGATGGGGCTAACCGAGTTGAAGCCGGGTAGCGTTTGGAACACTATGCCGGCCCACGTTCACGACCGCCGCGTTGAGGCCTACTTCTACTTCAACGTTCCCGAGAACAATGCCATTTGCCACATAATGGGCGAACCGCAGGAAACTCGCCTCGTATGGCTCCACAACGAGCAGGCTATCATGTCGCCCGAATGGTCGGTACACTGTGCTGCCGGTACTGCCAACTACATGTTCATCTGGGGCATGGGTGGCGAGAACCTTGATTACGGTGACATGGATAAGTTGACCGTTCCCCAGCTACGCTAATCCAACTTCATATAGACACACGTACAGGCCGCTTCGTTAACGAGGCGGCCTGTCGTTTACTCCTCTAACGCTTTTGTGACAAGACGCTTATCGCTTTCTCTATAATAGAGTCTATCCCCTGGCGCTCTAAATCTTCATCCATATCCACGGCACAGCCGGCTGTCGGTTCTATACCGTTCTCGGTCGATTTGCCGTTTGCATCAAGAATTGCACACGACGAAAACCTGATTCCCCATCCGTTGGGAAGCTCGCTGGAGTAGGGCATACCTCCGCCTCCGCCACTTTGGGCTCCTACAATCGTGACTCCGGGCAGATTCTTCATTATCGCTACAAAATTGTTGGCCGCGCTGAACGTTCCGCGGTTGCACAAAACAACAACCGGCTTTCCGTAACTGATATGACCTCCACCTATGGGATTGTAGGTAAAGCCGCGAGGTTCTGAGAAATCATTGTGTCCCGGTCCGGTTTTGTGGGATATGTAGCCTACCAATGTCGGCTTAGTGATAAATCTCGAAACAAGTTGCTCAACGTTCGTCAGGTCGCCGCCGCCGTTGTCTCTCACGTCAATTATCAACCCACGCGAGGTCGAAAGAAATTGCAACACATAATCTATGTTCCCGTCGCCTATCGCCGACGAGAAGTTGCCATAGCGCAGATACCCTATATTATCGCTCAACAACCCATAGTCTATGCCGCCTATGCTGCGGTAATTATAATTGAAATAATGCTCCTGTATCAGACGCTCATTGTAATTCTGAGGATAGTCGCTCCACCACTTGCGGTAATACGAGGTTCGGAATCCGCTCGACAGATTCGTGTGACCATCCTTTAGCTCGTCAATCATGTCGGCGAGCACATTGAAAAGCTCCTCGCGGGTCATTTCATCATCAATACGCTCCCCATAGCGGGTGTGAACCTCATCCCAGTCAACATCCTTTTCCCCAAAGAAACAATAGTGCTCGTCAAGTATTCTCCACAGCGCTTCAAAATTACCGTGAGGGTCATTCTCCATATCCTGAATTTCGCCACACGACGTCATTATCAGCACCTGGAACAGTAGTAATAGAATCTTTTTCACCATAAAGCTGAGATTATTTTCGTGTTATTGCTGCGACTGCGGCGAGTGTTGAGCGACAGCCACTCTCCCGATATTCCCAAAATAAACGAGTGGGTAAGCCGTCGTGTAGTCAGATTGTTGACCGCGCTGCCAAAGACATCCAATCTATAGCCCACCCTGAGACTTGTCGACCCTATATGCAAGTCGGCTGTCAGGCGGTTGTCCATTCTGAAACGGTTCCCCGGCCATGCAAAATGAGCAAGACCATCGGTGTTCCCCAAGTAGATTTCATAGTATAGCTCGCCATACTGCGGTGAGAAAAAGGCACCCGCAAGCGGTATCGACGTGCTGTAATTCAGCGTTACCGGAAGACGACCCATTTCAAAATTGTACGTAACATAGCCCGATGCGTTTAACGTTAGCGCTCCGCGGGCCGAGGCCGGATTGTTACCGTTGCGTGTGCTATACAGACATCCTGCGTTAAGCGCCGGCCCGCCGCCAACTCCAATCGTTACCCCGTTGGCTGGCCGCATCCTGTAATACATCGACCACGCAAGGTCCAATTCTGCTCCCCATATCGTTGCGTTTCCAACTCCATTCATTGTTCGGTCAATATTAAGCCCGCCGCCAAGCGACATTACAAGCCGTTCCGGATTCTGCTTCATTGCCTGGTATCGCTCATATCCAAGTGCCGAATGCCAGCCCGAATAGACCACGGGGCTCAGATATGTATCTGCCACGCGGCTACCGCCTGCCTCAACGTAATAAACCGACGTTACCGGGCGAACAACATCCGTTGAATCGTTCGACGCCTGCACCCCTATGGCTACCGACAGCATCGTCAGGAGCATCAAAATCTTAACCGGCCTCATCAGTCAAACAATCTTTGTTGTCCCGTTATCTCATCCATAACCTCGTCGTCGCTCTTTTCGGCCGACTCGGTTACAATATCTTCGGTATCAACATCCTCGTCAGTATCATCCTCTCCAATCTCAACCTCTATCGGCTCTATTTCAACAATGGAATCTACCTCCCGGTCACTCAAACGCTTACCCTTTGCCTTGCACGACTTCACGCCTACAAAATCCATTGCGGTAACCTCCATCGGTTCACGCTCCTTGTCGGCTCCGCCATACGAAATCTCAAACCTGGCTCCGGCCGCGTCACTCAAGATAATAAGGCTCGACTCCTTGTTCTCGCCAATGAACGATACCGGTTTGGCCGACGCCTCAAATGTGAATCGTTTCAAGTAAGGCTTTCCACCCTGGTCGGCGTCGTTCAGTATCGCTGTCCAAACTTGTTTGGGCTTGTACTTCTCTATCCTGAGAATGTTGTCCTCATAATGATTTGCCGTGTCAAATGTCGATGTATAATACTCGCCGCTGTCCAATACAACGAGAACACGGTCATCACCCATAAACTCGCCAAGGTATTCACCGCGCCCGTCATAATTCAGTCTCAGCACATCACGGTCAAACCACACCTGTCTTCCTCCCAAGGTCGAAGTACCTTTCTCTTTCAGCGAGAACCGATGAACCTCGTTTTTGGTAACTATATTGCCAAGCGTACCCTTCCCTTTGGGCTTCATCTCCTTGAAATCGACATCAAACTGCAACGTCTTCAAGCGCGCTTTTGGCTTTAACGTCACGCGAACAACCTCCGCCTCTCCGTTTGGATTGGCCGTAAACCAGCATATCCGCGAACCGGGCTTACCGGGGGTAATATTATATTCTCGGTCGCGGGTAATGCCCGTTATCGGGAAACGCTTCATGTAGTACGTTCCGCCTCGCCCGTTCTGGTAAATCACGTTGTAGATAGTGCGGGTATCGCCACGCTTGAACACGGCCACGTGTAGAACATTCTTGCCTATCGACAGCTTCTCCTGGACCTTGACAACCTTGTATCGGCCATCACGGTAGACTATAATCAACTCGTCAAGCGACGAGCAGTTAAATAGGAACTCATCCTTCTTTAGCGACGTTCCTATGAAACCCTCCTCGCGGTTGATATACAATCGCTCGTTGGCTTCGGCAACCTTTGCCGCCTCGATTGTGTCAAACGACCTGATTACCGTTTGGCGCGGATAGTTTTCGCCATATTTCTCCTTCAATCGCTTGTACCAGTCAATTGTATATTCCGTCAGGTGGGATAGGTGATACTCAATCTCCTTAATGCGCTCCAGGCATTTAGCCACAAGCTCCTCATTCTTGGCTCGGTTGAATTTCAGTATACGCCCCATTTTTATCTCAAACAATTGGGCAATATCCTCTTCGGTTATCTCGCGGATAAATGACGGCTTGAACGGGGTCAACCGCTTGTCTATATGAGCTATAGCCTCTTCGCGGCTCTTACTCTCCTCATACCCCTTATCCTTGTAGATGCGTTCCTCAATGAAGATTCGTTCCAGCGACGCCATCAACAGCGTCTCGCTGACCTCTCCATGTTCTATCTCAAGCTCTCGGCCAAGTATCGTGCGAGTCTGGTCTACACTGTGACGCAACACGTCACTTACGCCGAGAAAATGAGGCTTGTTGTCCTTTATTACACAGCAATTTGGCGAGATTGGCACCTCACAGTCGGTGAATGCATATAGCGCATCTATTGTCTTGTCCGATGACGTTCCGGGTTGAAGATGAACTATAATATTGGCCGTCATCGCCGTATTATCGTCAACCTTCCGTATCTTGATTTTTCCACCCTCAAAAGCCTTCAATATCGAGTCGATAACCGTTGCCGTCGTTTTGCCGTATGGTATCTCGGTGATAGCCAGGGTCTTGTTGTCTATCTTCTCAATTTTGGCTCTTACCTTGACCGAGCCGCCGCGTTCTCCGTCGTTATATCGGGATACATCGATGAATCCTCCGGTCGGAAAATCGGGATATAGCGAAAATTCGCGATTCTCAAGATAGGCTATCGAGCCGTCTATGATGTCATTGAAATTATGGGGAAGTATCTTCGACGATAACCCCACTGCGATACCCTCAACACCTTGCGCCAGCAGCAGGCAGAACTTTGCCGGCAACGTCACCGGCTCCTTCTTTCGCCCGTCATAGCTTAGTGTCCAGTCGGTCACCTTGGGGTTATAGAGAACATCCAGCGCAAACGAGCTGAGTCGCGCCTCGATGTAACGCCCGGCAGCAGCGCCGGCGCCTGTCAGGATATTTCCCCAGTTACCCTGTGTTTCAACAAGCAAATCTTTTTGACCAAGCTGAACCAATGCCTCATATATCGACGCGTCTCCGTGCGGGTGATACTGCATCGTGTTGCCTACAATGTTGGCAACCTTGTTAAATCGCCCGTCGTCAAGCGTTTTCATCGAGTGTAGTATGCGGCGTTGTACAGGCTTCAGCCCGTCATCTATCGACGGAACGGCACGCTCTAATATCACATAACTCGCATAGTCCAGAAACCAGCTCTGAAACATACCGCGAAGCTGATGCTTGATTACATCATTAGCCCCGCTTACCATCCCGCCGCGACCCGTATGTCGGCGTTCAACATGTCCGGCCTCAGGCTGCTCGCCATTCACGCCTTCTCCCAATTCCTCTATTGCTCCCTCTTTTATATCCTCGCTCATTATATCTCCTCTCCTTTAACCCTGATTGTTAATCTTTTAGATTCTAACGCTGTTTCCTATTTCTTGCAAATATACAAAATTTTGACCCAAAATGCAAGTTTATTAACGTTTTTTTGTACCTTTGCATCCCGAGCTGACGTGAAACACACGTTCAAAGATTTTATTAACTTCAATCTATCAGAAGCTTGGAAACTAAATACATCTTTGTTACCGGAGGCGTCGTTTCCTCCCTCGGGAAAGGTATCATTTCTTCATCGCTCGCAGCTATTTTGAAAGCCCGCGGATACCGTGTTACAATTCAGAAATTTGACCCTTATATCAACATAGACCCCGGTACTCTGAACCCTTACGAGCACGGGGAATGTTATGTGACCGTCGACGGACATGAAGCCGACTTGGACCTGGGCCACTATGAGCGCTTCACAAATGTTCGCACCACGAGAGCAAACAATGTTACCACCGGCCGAATATACCAAAGCGTCATCGACAAAGAGCGACGCGGCGACTATCTCGGAAAAACAGTCCAGATTATACCCCACATCACCGACGAAATAAAGCGAAACGTTCTAAGACTTGGAACAACAGGCGATTATGACTTTATTATTACCGAAATCGGCGGAACCGTCGGCGATATAGAATCACTCCCTTTCCTCGAAAGCGTTCGTCAGCTCAAATGGGAGCTCGGGCAGAACTGCGTATGCATCCATTTGACCTACGTTCCCTACATCAGCGCCGCAAAAGAGCTGAAAACCAAGCCAACTCAACACTCCGTTAAGCAGCTCCAGCAAGTGGGTATTCAGCCCGATATACTCGTGTTGCGCACCGAGCATGAAATACCCGCATCAATGCTCCGCAAGATAGCTCAATTCTGCAACGTTTCGGCCGACGCTGTTATTCAGTCAATCGACGTGCCATCAATTTACGAAGTCCCCCTGTCAATGCATCGTCAGCACCTCGACGAGATTGTAATGGCCAAAACCAATATCCCCGTTGTAGGCGAGCCTAACATGGCCCCATGGGTCAACTTCGTCGATAAAATGAAAAACGCAACCCGGGAAGTAACGATTGGGCTCGTAGGCAAATATGTCGAGTTGCAAGACGCCTACAAATCTATCAACGAATCCCTGCTCCACGCAGCCGTTTACAACAACCGCCGGTTGAAACTCAAATACATACATTCCGAGAAACTCACCGGCAGCAATGTCGACGATATGCTCAAAGACCTTGACGGAGTAGTCATTGCGCCCGGATTTGGTCAGCGAGGTATAGAGGGAAAATTTGTAGCACTCAAATGGTGCCGCGAGCACGACATTCCAACATTCGGCATCTGCCTCGGCATGCAGTGCATGGTAATTGAATTTGCTCGAAATGTACTCGGATTGACCGACGCAAATTCAACCGAAATGGACCCGTCAACTCCCCACAACGTAATTGACCTCATGGAAGAGCAAAAATCGGTTCACAACATGGGCGGAACAATGAGACTCGGAGCCTACGACTGCCGGCTCGACGAAACCTCGCTTGCAGCCAAAGCCTACGGCAGCACAACAGTCAGCGAGCGGCACCGCCATCGGTTTGAATTCAACAACGACTATCGTCAGCAGTTTGAAGACGCCGGTATGAAATGCGTCGGTCGAAATCCCGAAACCGGCCTCGTCGAAGTAGTTGAAATCCAGGGCAAAAAATGGATGATAGGAACGCAATACCACCCCGAATACTCATCCACAGTCCTGAACCCATCCCCACTGTTCCTCAGCTTCATCAACGCCGCCATCCACCACCAAAAATAACCCCTCAAGAAATTAATTTCAGGCCAAACTGCAACACGCTGTCGCAGTTTGGCCTGTGAAGTATAAAATGAAAGTAATCATTAGAAGTCGATACCAACCTTAAAGGCAAACGAAGCACAGCCGTTGCCATCGTACACAACAACATGAGATCCCAATCCTACGTTTAGGCCTAACTTCTCCGTTAGACCAATTCTGAGACCAACCATCGGGTCAACCATGAAAGCAGCACCACTACCAATTTTTTTTTCATAAAAGTTAAATTTTAAATTGATTTCGATAGCTTTTTAGTTAAAAATCAGTAGTACTTTCTTCTGTTTCATTCCCGTTATTATCTATCTTAAATTGAAACCTGGAACACTCCGCTTTATGTGCACCCATTACCAATACGCCAAAAATAGACTCTGTTACTTTAATCCTCGAAATTTTTGTAATTTCTTGATTGTTAAATTCAAAGTTCAATTTGTCTCCCTGCTTTATAATTTTCAGATTTTCTACTCGGTCATTCTTTCCCAACTTAATTAGACCATTTTTTACGTCTGAAGTATTGCCGTCTTTTACAGTTTGATATCTGTAAGTTTTGTTATTGACAATGATAGTCTTAAAATTTCTACTGTCAATAAAATCAAATATCAATCCAACAAATTTATTTTCACTTAACTTTGCTACAAATGTTGCTCCATAAGTAAAGTCATCAGTTTCAGGGTTTAATGGCAATTCAACAGTTGAATATATAATCTGATTTGACCCTTTTGACTCTAATATCAGACTACCATTATCTGAAATATCTATTTTAGCTTTTTTATCATCCGATAGTGTCCATTCAAAATTAGGATCACTCATTATGTACTGACCATCCTCCAACTCAAAAGTATCACCTTCGGTGGCTTTCATCTGTACCATCATTGCTTTCATCAGAGCCTTATTATCAGCCGCAAATACACTTACGCTCACTGCTAACGCTACCAGTACACTAAGCGCCTTTTCCAATGTGTTGTTCATAATTCATTAAATAACTCAGTAATTAAATATTATTCGCCACCACCGACAGACGTCTGTAATTCTTGTATTAATGGCTCAAATGTTCGAAGAACGCGGTCGTAATTTTTATAACAATTCTCGCTATTGCAATCACTATCTTTTATTTGTACATTCAACCGAACTCGATAACTCAAAACTTCTTCATCGACAAAACTCATTCTAACTTCAAGACGCGTGCGCACCGTTTGGAATTTGAATTTTGTAAGTCGCCATGACGTCTTAATCCAACCGGCGGTTCTATCCCGAACCTCAATATTGTCGAAGTAACTTGTACATACCGACATAAGTCGCTTCCAAACCTGCTCCTCCGACATTCCTTTTCGGCATGTGACATCAAACCATTTATTCGCAATGTCAATTCCTTCGCCATCGCCTACAGATGCGTTTCTAGCGTCATCTACAGGCAATTGATATAATATAGTTGACTTTGTATATGACTTTAACAATCGATAATTACGAGGAATGTACCCCTCATCCTCTACTTTAATAATAAAAAAATCGGTGTTTCTATCAAATTTTACTTGATAAGAGCCGGTCCCCACCAGCTGTCCGTCTACATAAATCTTTGCTGTTTCCGGAATTACGTTAATCGTTACTTTCTTTGCCGCATAGGCTGAGAAACTCAGAAGTAACGCACACAGTGATAATAAAATATGTTTCATAATACTTTGGATGCTTCCGGACTCACCTCATCAGCAATAAAAAGTATACAAAAAGAGCGTGAGAGTCTGTATCTGTTACTCATCCCACGATTCGAGGCTCTGGCTGGTGCCCATCAATGTTGGACGAGCAACGCTCAGGGAGCCTCACGCTGTATGATTCTATGCGAAATTGGAAATCCAATTTCGGCTAAACATCATACCCGAAGCCGCCTATCGTTGTCTCACTCTCGACATTGATTTATGAAACTGCCAGATTTCGAATCGTCAAGAATAAGCGTCGGATAAACGCTCTATTATGTCTTTGCACCCCGCCACACAGTCCCCTCTCCGAGGCTCCGATTAGCGGTTGCCCTGCAAATGTAGTAATTATTTTTTACAAACCAAAAAAATTATACTTGTTGATAATATCCTTTTTATGAAAGAGCAGTGGCTAGCTTATGGAATACTCAAAATAAATTTGTTATATTCGCAATAATATTCTTAAAACAGAAGTCTTATGGCTGTATGGATTATTGTAGCGATTTTTATCCTTGCTAATATCAAGTCACCGAAAAAATCTGAATACGGATTCTGGAAAGCTTTCAGAGGCTCGTCTTAGCGAACTTCGTCGTAAAGCCGCTAACAGCAGCCGGGCTCCGGGTGGATTGTCTTGGTTTACCGGTAATAGGCGCAAGAAACAACAACGTAATAATTACAAGTTCTAATAATTATGAGGATTCACTTGCGTATTGCTTGCGCTCTATGTACGGTCTTAGGTATTGCTTCGGCTATATTGGGTTTACAGGACAGAGTAAGGGCCTCAAAACATTAGTTTTGAGGCCCTTACTCTTGAGATTTGTCGGGGTGAGAAGACTCGAACTTCCGACCTCCACGTCCCGAACGTGGCGC
>JAFLTJ010000057.1 GCA_022510465.1 Muribaculaceae bacterium | reverse complement strand
CCGCCGACCCTCTGCTTGTAAGGCAGATGCTCTAAACCAGCTGAGCTAAGCGCCCCTTTTCAAGAAAGCGTTGCAAAGGTAGAGACTTTTTTTGTATCTGCCAAATATTTTGCGAAATTTTTTCAGAATCTCGCCGCTTTTTATATATCTTCCAAAAAAAACAATTAACTTTGCCCTCCCCAAACTGCTGCATAGAAGTAAACAATATCAACGACATACATTAGATTCACAATGACTTTATCACAACTGACAGCCATCTCTCCCGTTGACGGGCGTTATCGTGGCAAGTGCCAATCACTCGACAACTATTTCTCTGAGTATGCCTTGATTAAATATCGCGTCAAGGTTGAAGTTGAATATTTTATCGCCCTTAGCGAAATTCCTCTCGACCCCCTCCGGGCTATCGACGAGGCCGCAAAAGCCGCGCTCCGCGACATTTACCTCAGCTTTGACATCAGTGACGCAACACGCATAAAGGAAATTGAAAGCGTTACCAACCACGACGTTAAGGCCGTTGAATACTACCTTAAGGAACGTTTTGACGCCCTCGGTCTCCACGATGTCAAGGAATTTATCCACTTTGGCCTGACATCCCAGGATATAAACAACACCTCGGTGCCGATGTCAATTGCCGATGCAATTGCCGACGTTTACCGCCCCGCGGTTGTTGAGCTGATTGAAAAACTCGAAACTCTTGCAGATGAGTGGATGGAGATACCGATGCTTGCCAAAACCCACGGCCAGCCCGCCTCGCCAACCCGCCTCGGCAAGGAGATACAGGTATTTGCCTATCGCCTGCGCCGTCAGCTCGAGTTGCTCGACAACACACCGATTAGCGGAAAAATGGGCGGCGCAACAGGCAATTTTAACGCCCATATCGCCGCATTCCCCGGAGTTGACTGGCGGCAGTTTGCCAACAGCTTCCTCAACGACAGCCTCGGCATTGAGCGCGAGCAGTTGACAACCCAGATTTCCAATTATGACAATCTGGCAGCCCTTTTCGACGCCATGGCGCGCATCAACACTATCATCGTCGACCTCGACCGCGATATGTGGATGTACATTTCAATGGAATATTTCAAGCAGAAAATCAAGGCCGGTGAAGTAGGCTCGTCGGCGATGCCACATAAGGTTAATCCCATCGACTTTGAAAACTCCGAGGGAAACCTGGGCCTTGCCAACGCAATCCTGGCCCATCTTGCCTCGAAGCTCCCCGTGTCGCGTCTCCAGCGCGACCTGACCGACTCCACCGTGCTGCGCAACGTCGGTGTCCCCATGGCCCACTCTCTTATAGCCATTACCTCAACCCTCAAAGGCCTCGGAAAGCTGATACTCAACCGCCCGGCAATCGACGCCGACCTCAACAACACATGGAGCGTCGTCGCCGAAGCCATTCAGACGATACTGCGCAGCGTTGGCTATCCCAACCCCTATGAGGCCCTGAAGCAGCTCACGCGCGTCAACACCGGCGTAACACCCCAAAGCATAGCCGATTTCATCGAAACCCTCGACGTCGACCCCGAAGTCAAGGAGCGGCTACATGCTCTGACGCCATCCAACTACACAGGGTATTAAACAATTGTTTGAATATGAGAATAATTTCGTACCTTTGCAGTCGGATATATTCATACCACAATAAAGCATTGACAAAACAGCAAAACATTATCTTATAATGAAATAAATGCCGTGAGGCAAAAACTTTAAACGAAAAAATCTTAAGCAACTATTAACAATGGAATTTAACGAAAGAAAAGGCAGGCGACCGCGCATCGGTGAGAATCGACCCGTTGATGCCGAATTAAATGAGCCCTCTCGCGGAACGGGCTCAACCGAAAACTTTGACAGCAACGACGGTCAGAGCGAACAAGGTGATTATCAGCAACGTGATTATCACCGCAGCAACTATCGTCAAGGTGGCTATCAGCCGCGCCAGGGCGGGTATCGCCAGGGCGGTTTCCAGCAACGCCGTTACGGCCAGGGGTACAATCGCTACAACAACGACTATCAGCCTCGTCAGCGATATGGCTACAACAACGACAGGCCTGAAAACGCCGAAGAAAACAATGCTGCCGACCAATCCACGCAGGGCGGCTATCAACCCCGTCACAACGGTTACAATCGGCAGGATGGTTATCAGCGCCAGGGCGGATATCAACCACGGCCGGGAGGCTACCAGCCGCGCCAGGGTGGATATAATCGCCAGGGGGGCTATCAGCCTCGTCAGAACGGATACAATCGCCAAGACGGTTACCAGCCGCGTCAGGGCGGTTACGACCGCCAGGGAGGCTATCAGCCGCGCCAGGGCGGATTCAACCGTCAAGGAGGTTACAACAATCGCCCGGGGGGATACAACAACCGTTTCCAGGGACAGGGATTGCGTCAGAACCGTTACGGAATGCCCCAGGGCGGAAAAAGCTTCACTCCGCGCCCGCGGCCCGTGGAATATGAGCAGGAGATACACGAGCCCGACGAAACTATCCGCCTGAACAAGTTCATGGCAAACGCCGGAATCTGTTCTCGCCGCGAAGCCGACGAGTTCATCCAGCAGGGATTAGTGAAAGTCAACGGAGAAGTTGTTACCGAGCTCGGATTTAAGATAAACTACTCTGACGTAGTTGAATATGACAGCAAAGTGCTGGCGCTTGAACGCAAATGCTATATTCTGCTCAACAAGCCCAAAGACTGCGTGACAACGGTTGACGACCCGGGTGGGCGAATGACGGTTCTCGACCTCGTCAAAGGTGCCTGCCGCGAGCGTATATATCCCGTTGGCCGCCTCGACCGCAATACAACCGGAGTCCTCCTCCTCACCAACGACGGCGACCTCGCCTCAAAGCTGACACACCCCAAGTATGTCAAAAAGAAAATATACCACGTCTGGACCGACAAAGATATTGCCGAGGAAGATATGCAGCGCATTGCCGACGGCATAGAGCTTGAAGACGGCCCTATTCATGCCGACGCAATCTCCTATGCTACCGAGACCGACCGCAATCAGGCCGGTATCGAGATTCATTCGGGCCGCAACCGCATCGTGCGCCGCATCTTTGAAAGCCTCGGGTATCACGTGACAAAACTCGACCGCGTTTATTTCGCCGGTCTGACCAAGAAAAATCTCCCTCGCGGGCGTTGGCGTTATCTGACTCAGGATGAGGTCAATTTCCTGAAAATGGGTTCATTTGAATAAATCCCTTACTAACTATGACACTAAGACGAACTATCATTTCAGAACTTCTGACCCTCGCGCCACAAGGACAGGAGGTTTCGGTAAAAGGCTGGGTCAGAACTCGTCGCGGAAACAAGCATGTACAGTTTGTTGCTCTCAACGACGGGTCGACTATCAACAATATCCAGATTGTATTTGACGCGGCGCTTTTCCCCGACGACACCTTGAAAGCTGTGACAACCGGGTCGAGCCTTCACGTGACGGGAACGCTTGTAGAGTCGCAGGGTAAAGGTCAAAGTGTTGAAATTCAGGCTAAGACGCTTGAGGTTTACGGCACGGCCGACCCCGAAAAATATCCTTTGCAGAAAAAAGGACACACGTTGGAATTCCTTCGCGAGATAGCCCATCTGCGCCCGCGAACCAACACTTTCGGCGCCGTGTTGCGCGTGCGCAGCGCCCTTGCCCAGGCTATTCACCGATTCTTCGGCGAACGCGGGTTCTACTACCTTAATACACCGCTGATTACGGCCAGCGACTGTGAGGGTGCCGGAGCCATGTTTCAGGTAACGACTCTTGACCTCAACAATCTTCCCAAAGATGAGGAGGGGCGCGTTGACTACGCCCAGGATTTCTTCGGAAAGCCCACGGCCCTGACAGTCAGCGGTCAGCTTGAAGGTGAGCTCGGAGCAACCGCGCTTGGTCAGATTTACACTTTCGGGCCCACTTTCCGCGCCGAGAACTCCAACACTCCGCGCCACCTCTCCGAGTTTTGGATGATTGAGCCCGAAATGGCTTTCTATGACATATCCGACAACATGGACCTTGCCGAGGATTTCATCAAATATTGCATCAGATATGCCATAGAAAACTGTCGCGACGACATCGAGTTCCTTGCAAAAATGTATGATAATGACTTGATTGAGCGCCTTGAGGGTATTTTGAATAACGACTTCGTAAGGCTTACCTACACCGAGGGTATCAAGATTCTTGAGGAGTCGGGCAAAAAATTCGAGTTCCCAGTTCATTGGGGTACCGACCTCCAGAGCGAGCATGAACGCTATCTTGTTGAGGAACACTTTGGTAAGCCGGTTATCCTGACCGACTATCCCGCCGAGATTAAAGCATTCTACATGAAGCAGAACGACGACGGCAAGACCGTTCGCGCTATGGATGTGCTTTTCCCGAAAATCGGCGAGATTATCGGCGGCTCGGAGCGTGAGGAGAACTATGACAAGCTCCTGGCACGAATCGAGGCCCTTGATATCCCGATGAAGGATATGTGGTGGTATCTCGACACCCGCCGCTTCGGCACCGTGCCCCATTCGGGCTTCGGCCTCGGTTTTGAGCGCCTGGTACTGTTTGTGACCGGTATGACCAACATTCGCGACGTCATCCCGTTCCCGCGTACACCCAAAAATGCTGAATTTTAACCGTTTATACTGATATCATCCCAAGTCCGGCACCCGTGAAAGAGCGGTTGCCGGATTTGGTGTTATCCGGTCGAGCCATGACAAAGCCATCAACAACGGCAACACTGATTATCAATCCCATATCCGGAACGCGCCACAATCAGCATTTGCCCCAGATTGTGGCCTCTCGATTGACCGATTGCGGTTTTGATTTGGAAATCGTCGAGACAACCTGTAGCGGCGACGCCACCCGTTTTGCCACCGACGCCGCAAGTCGGGGCAGGGAAATCGTTATCGCTGCCGGCGGCGACGGCACGGTTAACGAAACCGCCATGGCGCTGTGTGGCACCCAAACCGCGCTTGCCATACTCCCGTGCGGGTCGGGTAACGGCCTCGCGCGACATCTTGGCATCCCTGTCGACCCGCTCGAGGCGCTCGACATCGTCATCGGCCGCCGGCGCGTATCCATTGATTATGGCACGGTTAACAACGACCGTGAATTCTTCTGCACTTTCGGCCTGGGATTTGATGCCGCCGTTTCGCGCACCTTTGCCGAGCAGCACCGTCGCGGTCGCCTTTCTTACGTCAAAAGCGCCATCGAGGAGATAGTTCGCTTTCGCCCCGAGGAGTACACAATCGAGGCCGCCGGGCATGTGTTGACGCGGCGGGCTTTTATCGTCGCGGTGTGCAACGCATCCCAGTATGGCAACAATGCCTACATCGCCCCATCGGCCAGCATAAGCGACGGGTTGCTTGACGTCATCATTGTTCACAGCGGCAATCCGCTGCTGACCGCCTTGGTGGGTGTTGATATGATGACCGGATTTATAAATCAAAACACTCTGATTCAGACTCTTAAGGTGCCCCGCGTGACGATTACACGCAACGCTCCCGGCCCGGCTCACATTGACGGAGAGCCGGTTGAATTGGGCAAGCGTCTTGAAGTCGTGTGCCGGCACGGGCTTCTGAATGTCATCGTTCCGGCAGGAGGCGAACAGAAAGTAACGCCAATTATCACGCCTGTGCGCTCATTTATAAACGATATGCGACTGGCAGTCAATCAGATACTGCGCGATTTGGGCGTTCAATGAAGTGTGTGATACTGTATCAGCCCGGGCATTGATGACGGAACCACCTTGTTGATTGTCAACCCGAAATCACGGGCAACGCGGTGTAGAATAGACTCGTAGGTGCAGGCGATTGACCCAACGAAACACAGATTGTCGCCGCTATAACGATAGGCGGCTATGTTGCGGGTGAAAAATTGCGTGAAACCGTCATAAACCAGCCTGATAACATACTCATTTTCCATAAAGTTGGATAGGAAGAATGAATATTCCGATAGAGTTCTGTTGGGTAGCGAGTTGGTGTACACGGCATCCATAATCTCATCAACCGACAGCTGATAGTGCTCGTAGAAAGCTCTTCTGAGCCCTTCGGGGGCTATCTCTTTGAGGCAGTCGGCCACAAACCGTTTCCCCAGGAACGAACCCGAGCCCTCATCGCCAAGGATATAGCCAAGCGGGCGGATGTGCTTGGTAATTTCGTTGCCGTCATACATGCAGGAGTTGGAGCCGGTGCCCAATATACAGGCCATCCCGGGGCTGTCCACCAAGAGGCCCCGTGCGGCCCCGAGGAGGTTACTTTCCACCGTGACCGGGGTCTTGAACTGAGCTATCAGCGACTGCTCCATTATCTTGATTTTCTCCGGGTTGGCACACCCGGCGCCATAAAAATATACATGCTCCCAACGGCGTTTGAAAAACGATTCGGGCAATTCGAGCCTTATGCTGTGGGAAATTTCGCGGCGCGTCTGGAAATATGGATTTAATCCGGCAGTTGTTGCCGTTTCGATAGGATTTAAATTTTCATCGATTAGGGCCCATTGAGTTCTCGTTGAAGAGCTATCGGCTATAACCTTCATTATTTGTGTGTTAGCGTTAGTAATTAGTCGTTTTTATCTCGCAAGATGCAGGTCAAAGAAATCAAGAATAGCGGGGAGAGTGCTGCGCCAGTATGGCCATGAGTGTCCCCCGGGTTTAATCTGATATTCGTGGTCTATACCGCGGGCGTTGAGCGCTTTGTGCAGATTTTCATTTGCCTGATAGAAGAAATCTTCCGACCCGCAGCATATAATCAGATTAAGTTCCCCGTTTTTAAGAGTCGAAACCCGCGACATTACCGAGTGGTTCTGCCAGCGCTTGGGGTTGGATTTGTATGTGCCCAACCGGTCTTTCATCTTCCAGTTATTGTGAAATCGAGGTATTGTGATGTCGACACCTCCGCTCATGCTGCCGGCGTTGCCAAATATCTCTTTGTGTCTTGTCGCAAGCCATAGGGCGCCGTGTCCGCCCATCGACAGGCCGGCGATGGCGCGGCTGTCGCGGTTGGCGCGCGTGCGCAGTTCGCGGTCAACGGCCGGAACTACATCCTTGACGATGCAACTCTCCATCTGCATTGATTTGTCGACCGGCGAATCCCAGTACCACGAGTCGCGCCCGTCGGGACACACTATGATGATATTGTGAACGTTGGCAAGGCTGTCGAGGCGCATATTTTTCCGATAATCCTGATATCCGCCGCTATACCCGTTGAGAAGATAGACAACCGGGTAGCGCGTATTGTCCATCGTTGAAAGATAACGAGCCGGAACGGCGACGGTGACAGTCATCGGGGAGGCTATATGCGTTGTCGCAACAGTCATTGTATCAATCTGTTGCTTCATAACTTTTGCGCTACCTTGCATCAGGGTTGCGGCGATAAGTGTGAACAGCAGAAATCGTTTCATATATTACTGATTATAATTGGTTTAGAGTTGATTGAGGTGTACATCCATCTGTGGGAACGGGAAAGTAAAGCCGGCGGCCGGCAGCTCGCGGTAAAACACTTCGTTGAAGTGAAAATAGACTGTCCAGTAGTCGCTTGACCGCGCCCAAGCCCTGACAGTCAGATTGATGCTGCTGTCGCCCATCTTCTCTAAGAAGACAACCGGCGACCGGTCTTCTTTCGGGATGAGAATCTTGCTTTTCAGCCCCTCGGCTTCGGCCCATGCTTCGGCCTCCTTGCGTGCCCTGGCGCGGTGGAACAGCCGCCACAGCCATCCATGTCGCTGCCGTGGCTCCTCGGGGGCAACTTGGGGTTGAACCAGTTCCTTTTCCAGGGCCACCCGCTGGCGGCGGTCATCCTCGATGAATTGCTTGACAATACGGTCGTCGGCTTCCAGCAGTCGCAGAAGCAGCTCGCGGGCTTTCTCGAAATTGTCGCCGTAACTCAGGCTGATATTCCAGTCAATGCGTCGGTAATCCTCTCGCGACCAGTTGTTTATGCTCCCGGTCGACAGGCCGCCGTTGGGGATGATAATAGATTTATTATCGGGTGTGCAGATGATTGTGCTGAAAATCTGTATCTCGGTTACGATACCGCTATAACCCTGTGCCTCGATGTAATCGCCTATTTTATAGGGTTTAAGCAATAGAATCAGCACTCCGCCGGCAAAGTTTTGCAGCGTTCCGCTCAGAGCCATACCAACGGCAACTCCGGCCGATGCAAACAGGGCCAGGAATGAGCTTGTCTCTATGCCGAGTATTCCGATAACGGTTACAATCAGAATGAAATAGAGAACTATGCGGATTAAACTCAGCATGAATGTGCTAAGCGAGCGGTCAACCTGCCGCCTTACCAAAATGCTCAGCGTGATGCTGTATATCTTCTTGATAATGAATTTCCCGATATAAAAGACAAGTATCGCGATAAACAGCGACGCGGCAAAGGATAGCATCGACTCGGTGACCCTTGCGATGATATCGTCAAGCGACATCATCGAGAGCTGTTTCAGCCCCTCGGGCGGAGTGGGAATGCTGTCGGCGGCTGCCATTGTTGTCGGTATGGGTTGAGGCATGATTAGTTGGCTGTTGGGTTATAAACGGGATGAAACGACACAACGTCTTGCCACCAGGCCTGATTGCGGTAGCCGCGATAGTCGGCGTCTTTGGCCGACGTCAGTATGAAAGTGCCCAGTCCGCAGTAGTAGGTCATCTTGAACGACCCGAAAAGGCGCGGCGTTGTCAGTGCCAGCGATACCACCCCTTTGAGCGCTTCGTGCCATTTATCTTTCAGCTCGGAGCTACAGTCAAGGGTCTCGATATACCGTTGCATATCATAAATGCTGCTTGCACTCCCAACCATGTAACTCTGCTGATAGTCAAGGCTTACAGTCGGCTCGGCGCCGGTTTTCATTATCTCGCGAGTCACGTCGGCCAGGCGGTCAAGCCCGGCAGTGTTGATAACCGACATGGTACAGGTTTGATAATACCCCGAGTAGCTTGCAAAGTAGTCAAAAGTAGTCCGGGCAACCTCCTCGGCGCTGAACCGGTCGGCAAAAAACAGCGGCACGTTGTAGTCATATCGGGTGCCTTCGCTTAGCAGTTCGGTGCCCGACGCGATGATGGCGTCGGTGGCGTGGCGCAGTTCATAGGCCACCTCGACGGTAGCCATCAGGCAGCAGTCAAAGTATATGAAGCCGGGATGAAACTCCTCGAGCCCTTTTGCCAGCGATGAGATTTTCATCGTGTATCCGCTCGAACCTTCCTGGCCGAACGAGCGCGACTTGCTGCCCTCTTCCCATCCGTTTCCGTGGCTCCACAGTATCAGGCCATACTCGGGTGCGGGCGCGAGTGCCTTGACGTCGCGCGTCACTTGCTGCATTCGCTCTACATCAATCGAGTAGAGCGAGTTGTCATAGTTTTTGAGTGTCAGCACCTCGCCGGTTTCGGTGACCTCAAGCAGCACGGGCGTTTCCTTGCCGGCCTCGGTACCTGCCGGCGCCCGGTAGACCAGCAATCGGCCTCCGTTCAGCCCTCCTGCCGCCGCAGCGCTCTTCATTTCGGCAATGTCGTCGGCGTCATAATTGCCGCGACCCAGCGAGTTGTCGGCAATCATGTAGACCAGCACCGTTCGGTGGGTTGCCGGCGGAGTGGGTACGGGGTCCTCTTGGCAAGATGCCATTGCGAGACACGCAAGGAGGACCAACGTCAGATATGTCAGTCTTTTGAAATATTTAATAAACATCTTGTAGCTTGAGGTTGAATATATCCCAATTTGCTGCAAAATTAACAAATCCTCGGTCAATATGCAAATCGGTAGCGCGCCCGGCCGTGGAGCGGCGCCGTTATTTCATTTCAAAGCCCAGGCGGTGGAACAGTATTTTGTCCCGGTTGATGTCGTTGCCCACGGTTGTCAGCATGTCGCCCACGAGGGCTGCGTTTATGCCGCCTTTAAGCATGCGTTCCACGGCCTTGTCGCTCATGCGGGCGCGGCCTCCGGCAAAACGTATCTCAACGTCGGGCGCAACAAATCTCATCAGGGCGGCTGTCCTGATGACCTCGTCTTCGCTCAGCGGAGGCTGATTTTCGAGCGGAGTGCCGGGGATGGGGTTGAGGATATTCATCGGGATGGAGACTGCACCGGCATCGCGGGCCTCGGCGGTCATCTGCAGGCGGTCGGCCATCGCTTCTCCCATCCCTATAATGCCGCCGCTGCACACCTGCATTCCCAGCTCGCGGGCGGCGCGGATTGTTTTCAGCTTATCCTCGGTGGTGTGGGTTGTGCAGAGTTGCGCAAAGTAGGTCGACCCCGTCTCGAGGTTGCAGTGATAGCGTCTTACGCCGGCATCCCACAACTTGGCGAGCTCATCGCGCGAGAGCAGCCCCATGGATGCGCACAGGAAAATGTCGCTCTTGGCCCGGGCCTTGCGGTACAGGTCGCAGAAGCGGTCGAGGTCGCGCGGTGCCACTTTTCGGCCGCTTGTCACGAGCGAGAACCGCTTGACGCCATTGGCGGTTGCCCGGTCGAGAATCTGCATCATTTCTTGCTCGGGAACTATCTCATATTCGCTGACTCCGGTGGTGTAGTGCTTTGACTGGGCGCACCATTTGCAGTCCTCGCCACAGCGGCCCGAGCGGGCGTTGACTATCGAGCAGGTGTCGATGTGGTTTCCGCAGCGGGCGCGGCGTATGTCGTTGGCGGCGTCGCAGATAGTGTCGGTGTCATAAAGGCGGTTTATCTCCAGCGCTTCCTCTATTGAGGCGCCTATTCCTTGAAGAGCTCGTTGTTTTATAGTGGTTATCATGTCGATTTTATGTTTTTGTCGGTGCAAAGGTAATAATTTTTTACGAAAATAGGGCGGCTGTGAACGGCGCAGGCTGCGTTTGGCCGACAGCTATGTGATGGGCGCAGGCTTGGAAGCCTGCTGTCCGGGCTGACGCGGCGTGTCGGGATGGGCGCAAAGCCGCATTGTTTTATGTTGTGTTGTGATTTATGGGCAGCTGATTGGTCGCGGCGTGTTAAATTTTTGTTAAAAATTTGACGGGGGGGGGTATTTTTTATTAAGTTTGCAGCACAAAAGTTGTGCTTGCGACAAGTACAGAACAGGTGGACTTGTTTTGAGAATGGAGAGCACACACTGTTTGAGCCTGATGAAAGCCTGATGAAATAAAAAACAAATAACGATAATGACCATGAGAAAATTTATTACACTACTTTTGGCGTTGTGTATCGGCAGCGCTATTGGTCAAGCAAGTACTTACCGAGCTACGGTCAATGATAGTAAAAAAGTCAATACAAACTATCCAACAGGTTTGGAACTGTCAGAAAACACGGCTTCCATGTCGGTTACGCTCTATAAAGACGCCGCACCAAGAAAGAAGGCTGATAGTGAAGGCAGGATTGATCTTCCGAGTCCGAATGGAAGGGATCGAGACCAAGCTAAGAATTTCGGCATAGAGTCAATGAATATGAGGATAGTGGAAGGTGACAATAAAGCGGGTTCACTGCTCAATCTAACAGTTAATAAGAAGCTCCAAAATGTGTATATCTACTATTCGGCGGATGGCAATAATCTTAGCAGTCGTATGATAACGTTGGAAGATGCATCCGGATTTCCGGTTAGTTTAAGATTCTCGGAAGACCTGCAAGTTTACCAAGAAAATAATTCCGACCCCGCCAAAAGTGAATATTCCTACCTTGCAATCGTTGACAGGCTTCCGGTTGGGGAATACAAACTTTACTCCAGTGGGTTCACCGGCGGTCTTATCGGTATAGGATGGGATGTACTACCTGATGAAGACAAACCAACGGCAAATGAGAGTCGTGCATTGGAATCTGTTTCCGGAAATAAGACATGGGATTTCTCGGATGTGTCGGCAACGTCTTCATATTATAACTATTATCGGTCCAATAATTCGGATTATCAGACTTACGCATATTTCTATTCTCAGAATTCAGGTATTAGCTACTATGGAGCTACACTGAAATACAACAAAGACTTTGATGGTAAAACTATTGCGTTTAAAGGAACGTATCCCATTTATAATGAGAGTGGCGGTTACGGGTACGCCCAAGATGGTACGTTGGAAATCAACCCAACAAAGCCAGGCGGAGTTCGCGTTACGTTTACCGATATTGGCGACACGAGATCTACTAACGCTTATCGGCGCTACCTTGCTATTAACGGTCAAAGGACCGACTACTGGACATCTATCGAAAAAACCGGAGACGGGGCATACGGAGAGCAGCTGAATGTGACCTCGGGTATTATTCCTGTTGAAGCCGGCCTTGTTGAAATTCGCGGCTTACAAGAGGATGGGAAGACCAACGCTCCTATTCGTGTGTCAAAAGTTGAATATATTGCATTTGGTGACAATGGAGCAAACAGCATTATCAATATAACCGACGATACGTTTTCCCAGCGTGTTTATTCGCGAGACGCCGCCGGCCGGTCGGTCTCAACATGGACCTACTGCGGCTACAAGCACACGACCCACGGTCTGCGTGGCGGTGTTGACGATAACGGCATTCTGTACGTTTCAAGCGACCATAAAGGTGATGACACTGCCGATGATGACGACAACACAAACGGTAATATAACTTTCTATGCGCCCGATAGCAATGCGCCTTACTACTGGCTGAGTTGCTCGTATGGCAGCACGGTTTATGTCCCGGTTGCGAGCAGTAACTCATCGGGTACAATCACCATTACATGTACCCAAAACGACTATACCAATGGAACCACAGCGGGTGAGAGATATTTCGAGCTCCAAAAAGAGGGAAGCGACGGCGTTATAAATAAATTGGGCTTGCTAAAAACAGCGTCAATAAATTTTAGCAGAGATGATATTTCTACAGTTGTAATTAATGGTAAAACAAAATACTGTTTAAAGTTGGTGGCCCACTTTGACGAAGATTATACATCGCCCAATCAATATCTATACAAGGGCGAGATGAAGGTTTTGTCAATCTCGGTTGCTCTTAAAGACGAGACGTACGAACTTGATGAACCTGAGATGGACTATGACCATAGTATAGGCAAGGACCACACTCACGCTATCTTTAACTGGACTCAGGGTGAGGCTTGGAATGAGGGAAACTATCACGGTACGCTTACTATGCGAAATGGAGCGGTATTAGAGGGGACAGACCCGTTGGGCCCGTCTACCGGCAGTAATACCCCGACTATCTACACTTATCGAAACGGCGATATTATCAAATACAAAACAAATTATTACGGTGGTCTCCAGTTCTTGAGCGATGTAAAATACACCGTTAAGGCGCCTGACGGCTACTACATTACGACATCGGTTCGCTTGCACGGCCATAACAACCAGAACGAGTCAAAAACCGATGATGATACGAGCCTGTTTACCGATACATACGTCTCAACGTTCAATGAAGGTAAATTTGATGGTAGAGACGATACTTACGTTAAATTCCCCCGAGATGACAAAAATGCAAGGACCACGACTCTTGATTTCACTGTTCCGGCATCAGAATCGATTGACTTTACGGTTAAAGGGTATCAAATATTTGGCTTGGTAGATGCAGTGCTTGTTCCGAGGGATGCAGTTCCACAGATTGATAGCAAAGTGTACTATAAGGCTCCCGGAGCAACCGAAGCGATAGCTCTTAAACCGGGGGATAGTAATGATATGCTGGTAGGCGGCGGTACGATTTACTGTGCGTCTTTGAATGATGACGAGGAGCTGTGGTGGTATTTCCACTCGACGAAAGACCCGGCAGACTCACGCGGCATTTGGGACTATATAAACAGTCATCCGGATGTTGACGTGGATGGCGTTGGAGAGAAAGATCAAAATGTTACTAAGCACTTCTCCGTTCGCAACTATAAGTTTGTCAAGGCCACAGGTCGTCGCACTACCGATGACCTTAAGACAACGAATGAAGGTGGAAGTATATATGACGATAGAGAGAACTATTATTTCTCTTTAGACGACGAGGCGGCTACGGCAAGCTACGTTATGCCTCTTGCCTTGACCGATGGTGAGTATACCCAATATCCTTTTACTCTCGACTTAAATGAGGATGGAGCGTTCTACTTCTATGTCCGCAATACGAGCAATAACTACAACAGTGTTCTGTCGGTATCGGGATTTGACTCGACCGTGGGCGTTGAAGCAGTGGAGGTTGATAACCTGTTGCAGGCTGCGGGCCGCGATGGATTTATCTACAATATTTACGGCCAGCGCGTTGACGAGAGCTATCGCGGCGTCGTGATAAAAGATGGAAGAAAGTACATGCAAAAATAAATGTTAGATTCTGTAATTATTTATAGAGTTTTTAGGTGGAGTCACTTGCCCGTGAGGGTAGGTGGCTTTTTTTGTGGGGGGATGGCTTAGAGGAGCGCCGTGTTAATGGTGCTTGTCAAAATATTCCATAAGGGCTACGGGGCCCATGTGCCATAACTTAGTTTTTTCGTTTTCCAATTGCCGGTAGGTATTAGACCGATATATTGCCGTCAGGGCTTCCCGGCTGGAAATACTTAGTTTTTGAGAAAGGAGAACAGCCAGCTGGCTAACTTTAAAAGGGAGTATCAGATACAGTTTATCGGGGGTAATGCTGTTTATCATAGTTCAATTTTATGAGCTGCTTTAAAAACTAAATATTTGAACGCCGTTTCAGAGTGAAAAAGGTATTGATCCACCAGCCTATAAGTTTTCAACTCGTTAATCAATGTTTCTTTTGAAATAGAACCTCCTTCAAAAAGCGCAAAGGCCGTGTATACTCGGTCGTTTTTTACTAGGGCTTTATGCTCGTTTAAAAATTCAATAATTTATTCA
>JAFLTJ010000056.1 GCA_022510465.1 Muribaculaceae bacterium | reverse complement strand
GACAGATCAAATTGCAGATTAAAGGCGGAGCAGCAAATCCGTCGCCGCCCGTAGGCCCTGCTTTGGGTTCGAAGGGTATCAATATCATGGAGTTTTGCAAGCAATTCAATGCCCGCACCCAGGATAAGGCCGGCAAGGTACTTCCGGTTGTAATTACGTATTACACAGACAAGTCTTTTGACTTTGTTGTAAAGACTCCGCCGGTGGCAATCCAGCTGCTTGAGGCAACTAAGCTTAAGAGCGGGTCGGCACAGCCAAACCGAAACAAGGTAGGCGAGGTGACATGGGAGCAGGTAAAGGCGATTGCTGAAGACAAGATGCCGGATTTGAACTGTTTTACCGTAGAATCGGCAATGCGCATGGTTGCCGGAACAGCCAGAAGTATGGGTATCACCGTAAAAGGAGCATTCCCTGAAAATAACTGATTAAACTTCAATTGAAAATGAGTAAGTTGACTAAAAACCAAAAAGTTGCCTTAGCGAAGATTGAAGCCGGGAAGTCCTATACGCTCAGTGAAGCTGCGGAGAAGGTAAAGGAGATTACTTATACCAAGTTTGACTCTTCGGTTGATATTGACGTACGTTTAGGTGTAGACCCGCGTAAGGCAAATCAGATGGTGCGTGGCGTAGTTACGCTGCCTCATGGAACGGGAAAGCAGGTCAAGGTGCTTGTGCTCTGTAGTGCAGATGCTGAGACTGCCGCTACGGCAGCCGGGGCAGACTATGTGGGCCTTGACGAGTATATCGAGAAGATAAAGGGCGGCTGGACTGATATAGATGTTATCATCACGCAGCCTGCAATCATGCCTAAGATAGGTGCTTTGGGTAGAGTGTTGGGTCCCCGTGGCTTGATGCCCAATCCTAAGAGCGGCACAGTTACCAACGATGTTGCGAAGGCAGTAGAGGAGGTAAAGAAGGGTAAGATTGACTTTAAGGTAGACAAGAATGGAATTGTCCACTCGTCGATAGGCAAGGTGTCTTTTGACGCTGCGAAGATACGTGAAAACGCTCGTGAGTTTATTAGCACTCTGATTAAGCTCAAACCGGCCACTGCAAAGGGTACCTATATTAAGAGCATTTATCTTTCGAGCACAATGAGTCCCGGTGTTAAGGTTGACACGAAGTCAATCGATGACTAATTTTAAAGACTATTGCAGCAATGAAAAAAGAGGATAAAGCTATTATTATAGAGAAGATAGCGGCAACGCTCAAGGAGTATAGTTGCTTTTACTTGACAGAGACAACGGGCTTGAACGCCGAGAAGACGTCGGAATTGCGTCGTGCCTGCTTCAAGAATGACATTAAGCTTCTTGTTGTAAAGAACAAGTTGCTCAAGAAGGCTCTTGAGTCGCTGGAAGGTGACTACAGTGAACTGTTTGATTCGCTCCACGGGTCGACATCGTTGATGTTCTCGAACACCGGCAATGCTCCCGCGAAGTTGATTAAGGAGTTTACGAAGAAGGATAAGAGTGTAGAGCTTCCTCGCCTGAAGGCAGCATACGTAGAGGAGACAATCTATGTAGGCGCCGACCAGCTGGATGCTTTGACGGCCATCAAGAGCAAGAACGAGCTTATCGGAGACGTTATCACGCTGTTGCAATCGCCGGCAAAGAATGTTATCTCGGCATTGCAGAGTGGCGGTGGCAAGCTCCATGGTATCTTGGAAACGTTGTCGAAGAAAGAGGCGTAAAGGACACCACGTCGGAGGGTGTTGTATCGGTTCAGACGTTGGGCGATGAAGATGGCCGCGGTGTTGCATGAACCGAGAGAAAACCGACGCACGGGATGACTATCCCGCAAGATAAAAAATTAAATTCTTCAATCAGAATAATAACAAATAAAAACATACTAAAATGGCAGATTTGAAAGCTTTTGCAGAACAATTAGTAAACCTCACCGTTAAGGAAGTAAACGAACTTGCACAGATCCTTAAAGAGGAGTATGGTATCGAGCCTGCTGCAGCCGCAGTGGCAGTTGCAGCCGGACCTGCAGCCGGAGCAGCCGCAGAAGAGGAGAAATCATCTTTTGATGTAGTTCTTAAGAACGCCGGCGCAAGCAAGCTTGCAATTGTAAAGCTTGTTAAGGAGCTTACCGGTCTTGGCTTGAAGGAAGCAAAGGAAATGGTAGACGGTGCACCCAGCGTAGTTAAGGAAGGTCTTGCCAAGGCAGATGCTGAAGGTCTCAAGAAGCAACTCGAAGAGGCCGGTGCAGAGGTAGAACTTAAATAATACTACCCTACCCCGGGTAAATGGGTTAAGAATCGCCCGCAGGGATGATTCTTAACCTTTTTGTGCTATAATTATTTTTGAGTTCCCCTTTAGTATAAAAAGATGTCAGTAACAATAGAAAAACCCCGTGTAAACTTTGCGTCGGTTAAGAATCCGTTACCTTATCCCGACTTTCTTGAGGTGCAGTTGAAGTCGTTCCAGGATTTCCTGCAACTTGACACACCGCCTGAAAAACGAAATAACGAAGGGCTGTATAAGGTGTTTGCTGAGAATTTTCCCATAGCAGATACCCGAAACAATTTTGTGCTTGAGTTTTTGGACTATTATATTGACCCGCCCCGCTATACGATAGATGAGTGTCTGGAGCGCGGGTTGACGTACAGTGTACCATTGAAAGCCAAGCTGAAGTTGTATTGTACCGACCCGGAGCATGAGGATTTCCCGACGGTAATCCAGGATGTTTTTTTGGGTTCGATACCTTATATGACCGATAAGGGTACGTTTGTAATCAACGGAGCGGAGCGCGTTATAGTGTCGCAGCTGCATCGTTCGCCGGGCGTATTTTTCGGTCAGAGCACGCATGCCAACGGAACGAAGCTGTACAGTGCCCGAATCATTCCGTTCAGAGGGTCGTGGATAGAGTTTGCGACTGACATCAACAATGTAATGTATGCCTACATAGACCGCAAGAAGAAGTTGCCTGTGACGACTCTTTTGCGTGCGATAGGTTTGGAAACGGACCAGGATATAGTTGGCACATTCGGGAACTCGGAGGAGATAAAAGTACTGAAAAAGAATAAGAACAAGATTGTAGGCCGTATATTGGCGGCACGAGCCACGCATATATGGACCGAGGATTTTGTTGATACTGATACCGGCGAGGTTACGACGATAGAGCGTACGGATGTGTTGCTGAAAGGCGGCCACGTGTTGACCGAGGAGGATGTTGACAGCCTGATGGAGGCCGGTATTGACCGCATATTGGTTGAGAGCGAGGAGTCGTCGCAGAATGACTTTACAATTATCGCCCGAACTCTCGACAAGGATAGAACTCTGACGGAGAAGGAGGCTGTGCTGGAGATATACCGCCAGCTGCGTAATGCGGATGCTCCCGACGAGGCGTCGGCCCGCGAGGTTATTAACAATCTGTTTTTCTCGGAGAAGCGTTATGACCTTGGCGAGGTAGGCCGATTCAGAATAAACAATAAGCTGGGCCTTGAGACGTCGATGGATGTCAAGGTTCTGACAAAGGAGGATATAATAGCTATTATCAAGCATCTTATCGAGCTTATCAACTCGAAGGCGGATGTTGATGATATAGACCACTTGAGCAATCGCCGCGTTCGTACCGTTGGCGAGCAGCTTTATAATCAGTTTAATGTTGGCTTGGCCCGCATGTCGCGCACAATACGCGAGCGTATGAATGTTCGTGACAATGAGGTGTTTACTCCGATTGACCTCATTAATGCGAAGACGATATCGAGCGTAATCAATACGTTCTTTGGAACGAATGCGCTGAGCCAGTTTATGGACCAGACAAATCCGCTGGCAGAAATGACTCACAAGCGCCGTATGTCGGCGTTAGGCCCCGGCGGTCTGTCGCGTGAGCGTGCCGGATTTGAGGTTCGAGACGTACACTACACCCACTATGGCCGTCTGTGTCCTATCGAGACTCCGGAGGGCCCGAATATCGGTTTGATTTCGTCGTTGTGTGTTTACGCTAAGATAAACAATCTCGGATTTATTGAAACGCCGTATCGCAAGGTTGAGAATGCACAGGTTGACCTCAAGAATGACGAGGTTGTGTATCTGACGGCCGAAATGGAGGAGGGCAAGGTTATAGCCCAGGGAAATGCTCCGCTGAATGATGACGGTACGTTTATCCGCGAGCGTGTGAAGGCTCGCTTGGATGCCGATTTCCCGATTGTGTCGCCGGGCGAGGTAGAACTTATGGATGTTTCGCCGACGCAGATAGCGTCGATAGCGGCTTCTCTGATTCCGTTCCTGGAGCATGATGACGCTAACCGTGCGTTGATGGGCTCGAACATGATGCGCCAGGCAGTTCCGTTGATGCGAAGCGAGTCGCCTATCGTAGGTACCGGCCTTGAGGGGCAGCTGATACGTGACAGCCGTACACAGATTACGGCCGAGGGTGCCGGCGTTATAGAGTATGTGGACTCGACGACAATCAGAATACGTTATGACCGCACTGAGGAGGAGGAGTTTGTGGCATTTGAGGATGCTGTGAAGGAATACAGTATACCTAAATTCCGCATGACTAACCAATCGACAACGATTGACCTTCGCCCTATCTGTGAAAAGGGTCAGCGGGTTAACAAGGGTGACATTCTGACCGAGGGTTATTCGACCGAGCGCGGCGAGCTTGCGTTGGGCCGAAACCTGAAGGTTGCTTTCATGCCCTGGAAAGGTTACAACTATGAGGATGCAATAGTTCTGAACGAGCGTGTTGTTCGCGAGGATATCTTGACGTCGGTTCATGTTGATGACTATACTTTGGAGGTTCGCGAGACGAAACGAGGCATGGAGGAGCTGACGAGTGATATTCCAAATGTCAGCGAGGATGCAACCAAGGATTTGGATGAACGAGGAATAATCCGCGTTGGAGCCCATGTTGTTCCCGGCGATATTATCATAGGTAAAATTACTCCAAAGGGCGAGAGCGACCCGACTCCGGAGGAGAAGCTGTTGAGGGCTATCTTCGGAGACAAGGCCGGCGATGTGAAAGATGCGTCGCTTAAGGCGTCGCCATCGCTTAAGGGTGTTGTAATCGGTACCAATCTCTTTGCCCGGGCTCAGAAGAAGAAGGGGCGCAAGAGTGAGGCTGCCGAGCTTCAGAAGCTTGATGATGAATACAGCGCAAGGCAGGAGGAATTGCTGTCGACGCTTATAGATAAGTTGATGGTTCTGACAAAGGGTGTTAAGAGCCAGGGTGTCAAGGATTTCTTAGGCAGTGAAATTATCGCTAAGGGTAGCGAGTTTAATGCCGGTGTTTTGAGGGAGATAAACTATGACACCGTAAACTTGAGTAAATGGACAGCAGATGCGCATAAAAATGATTTAATCCGCGCTACGATAGTAAATTATCTAAGAAAGAGCAAGGAGATAGATGCGGAGCTGCGCCGAAAGAAATTTGACATGTCGATAGGTGACGATTTACCCTCGGGAATCATGCAGATGGCCAAGGTATATATCGCTAAGAAGCGCAAAATCAGCGTTGGCGATAAAATGGCAGGCCGTCACGGAAACAAGGGTATCGTGTCTCGTATCGTAAGGCAGGAGGATATGCCGTTCCTTGCAGATGGAACGCCGGTTGATATCTGTCTGAACCCGCTGGGCGTGCCGTCGCGTATGAACTTGGGTCAGATTTTTGAGACTGTTTTAGGCTGGGCCGGCCGTGAATTGGGTGAGAAGTTTGCGACTCCGATTTTTGACGGTGCTACGCTTGATGACCTGAATGAATGGACCGATAAGGCCGGATTGCCTCGATATGGAAAGACTTATCTGTATGACGGCGGTACCGGCGAGCGTTTTGACCAGCCTGCAACTGTGGGTGTGATTTATATGCTTAAGCTTGGCCACATGGTTGAAGATAAGATGCATGCCCGCTCGATAGGCCCGTATTCGCTCATTACGCAGCAGCCACTTGGCGGTAAAGCACAGTTTGGCGGTCAGCGTTTTGGAGAAATGGAGGTTTGGGCGCTTGAGGCGTTTGGCGCATCACATATCTTGCAGGAGATATTGACAATCAAGAGTGATGATGTCAATGGCCGCTCGAAAGCATACGAGGCGATAGTGAAAGGCGACGCGATGCCTACTCCGGGTATACCGGAATCGCTGAATGTGTTGTTGCATGAATTGCGAGGCCTCGGATTGAGTGTAAATCTGGAGAGCTAAACGCACAGGTCAAAATCATTCTCTACATGGCCCGGGCAGCCTCTAAACGGGCGCCCAGGCATTAAAAAACAGAATTAGTTAGCGCAACTTTTAATATAGTCGAAGAATGGCTTTTCGTAAAGAAAACAAAACAAAGACAGGGTTTACTAAAATCTCAATAGGCTTGGCTTCCCCGGAGGAGATATTGGAGAAGTCGAGCGGCGAGGTTCTCAAGCCCGAAACAATTAACTACCGCACTTATAAGCCGGAGCGAGACGGTCTTTTCTGCGAACGCATATTCGGTCCGGTAAAGGATTATGAATGCCATTGCGGAAAGTACAAGCGTATCCGCTATAAAGGAATCGTCTGTGACCGCTGTGGTGTAGAGGTTACGGAGAAGAAAGTACGCCGTGAGCGCATGGGCCATATCAAGTTGGTGGTTCCGGTTGCTCATATATGGTATTTCAGATCGTTGCCCAATAAAATAGGCTATCTTTTGGGTCTTCCGTCAAAGAAGCTTGACACGGTTATCTATTACGAGCGTTATGTTGTTATTCAGCCGGGCGTGGCTGTTAACTCGGATACGGATGAACCGTATGCTCAGTTTGACTTGCTGACCGAGGAGGAATATTTCAAGGTTCTCGACAGCTTACCAGCCGGTAATCAGATGCTTGATGACAGCGACCCGGAGAAGTTTATCGCCAAGATGGGCGCGGAGGCAATCTATGATTTGCTTCAACGCCTGGATTTGGATGCACTTGCCGACGGGTTGAGAATTGAAGCGAACAATACGGGGTCGCAGCAGCGCAAGACTGAAAGTCTGAAACGTCTCCAGGTTGTGGAGTCGTTCCGCGCAGCCCGCCACCGTAACAAGCCGGAGTGGATGATTCTACAGGCTGTACCTGTTATTCCGCCGGAATTGCGCCCGTTGGTGCCGCTTGACGGAGGTCGATTTGCGACATCGGATTTGAATGACTTGTATCGTCGGGTAATCATACGTAACAATCGATTGAAGAGGCTGATTGAGATAAAGGCTCCGGAGGTGATTTTGCGTAATGAGAAGCGTATGCTCCAGGAGGCTGTAGACTCGTTGCTGGATAATTCCCGCAAGTCGTCGGCCGTTAAGACCGATGCCAACAGGCCGTTGAAGTCGTTGAGCGACTCGCTGAAGGGTAAGCAGGGGCGTTTCCGTCAGAACTTGCTCGGTAAACGTGTTGACTACTCGGCCCGCTCGGTTATTGTTGTAGGTCCCGAGCTGAAAATGCATGAGTGTGGTATCCCCAAGAATATGGCGGCAGAGCTTTATAAGCCGTTTGTAATCCGTAAGCTGATAGAGCGTGGTATCGTTAAGACGGTTAAGAGCGCTAAAAAGATAGTTGACCGCAAGGAGCCTGTAGTTTGGGACATTCTGGAGCATGTAATGAAGGGACATCCGGTACTGCTCAACCGTGCCCCGACGCTTCACCGACTTGGTATCCAGGCTTTCCAGCCTAAGATGATAGAGGGTAAGGCAATCCAGCTGCATCCGTTGGCTTGTACGGCGTTCAATGCCGACTTTGACGGTGACCAGATGGCTGTCCATCTCCCGCTTGGCAACGAGGCAATTCTTGAGGCACAGATGTTGATGCTCGGTGCTCACAACATTCTTAATCCGGCCAACGGCGCGCCTATCACGGTGCCGTCGCAGGATATGGTGCTGGGTCTGTATTACATCACGAAACTTCGTGAGGGGGATAAGGGCCAGGGCTTGAAGTTCTATGGGCCGGAGGAGGCTGAGATTGCGTATAACGAGGGTCGAGTGACGCTTCACGCTCCGGTATCGGTAGTGGTGGATGATGTTGATGAAAACGGAAATCCGGTGAAGCGCCTGATAGAGAATACGTCGGTTGGCCGCGTTCTTGTGAATCAATATGTTCCCAAGGAGATAGGTTATGTAAACGAGATTCTGTCAAAGAAATCGTTGCGCACAATTATCTCGAAGGTAATCAAGCGGTGTGGTATACCCCGCTCGGCGCAGTTCCTTGACGACATAAAGAATCTTGGATATTATATGGCGTTCCGCGGCGGCTTGTCGTTCAACCTTGGCGATGTAATCATACCTCAAGAGAAAGAACAGTATGTCAACGAGGGTTATGAGCAGGTTCAGGAGGTAATGTTCAATTATGCAAACGGTTTCATTACCAATAATGAGCGCTATAACCAGATTATTGATATATGGACACATGTTAATTCGCGTTTGGCCGACACGCTGATGAAGCAGATTTCGGCTGACCAGCAGGGTTTCAACCCGGTTTACATGATGCTTGATTCGGGTGCCCGTGGTTCAAAGGACCAGATACGTCAGCTGTCGGGTATGCGTGGTCTTATGGCAAAACCGCAGAAGAGTGGAGCCGAGGGTGGTCAGATTATCGAGAACCCGATTTTGGCTAACTTTAAGGAGGGATTGAGTGTGTTGGAATACTTTATCTCTACCCACGGTGCCCGTAAGGGTCTTGCCGACACGGCGTTGAAGACTGCCGATGCCGGTTATCTGACCCGTCGTCTTGTTGACGTGGCTCACGATGTTATCGTTCGCGAGGAGGATTGCGGAACGTTGCGCGGCCTCGTATGTCATGAGATAAAGAAGAATGACGAGGTGATTGCTTCGCTTGGCGAGCGTATTCTTGGCCGTGTTTCGGTTCATGATATCGTTGACCCCACAACCGGTGAGGTAATAGTTCACGGAGGCGAGGAGATAACCGATGCAATAGCTGATGTTATTGACAAGTCGCCTATCGAAAGCGTTGAGATACGCTCGGTGTTGACCTGCGAGTCGAAGCATGGCGTATGTGCCAAGTGCTATGGCCGCAATCTGTCGACCAACCGCATGGTTCAGAAAGGAGAGGCAGTTGGCGTAATCGCGGCACAGTCGATTGGCGAGCCCGGAACCCAGCTTACACTGCGTACGTTCCACGTCGGTGGTGTGGCATCCAATATCGCGGCAGTGTCAAACCTTACATCGCGCTATACTGGAAAAATAGAGCTTGAAGAGCTTCGTACGGTTAAGACCGATGAGGTTGACGAAAAGGGTCGCGCTGTAGAGGTTGTGATAGGTCGTTTGACCGAGGTCCGCATAATGGATTCAAAAACCGGCATGATGTACACTACGGCTCATGTTCCTTACGGTTCAAAACTCTATTTTGCAGATGGCGACGAGGTTAAACCGGGCGATGTAATATGCGAGTGGGACCCGTTCAACTCTGTAATCGTGAGCGAGGTTGCCGGTACGTTGCGTTATACCGGTCTTGTGGAGAATACAACGTATCGCACGGAATATGATGACCAGACCGGAAACTCAGAGAAGATAATCATTGAATCGCGCGGTAAGACAGAACCGTGTGAAGCCTTGGTAGTGAACGAGAAGGGAGAGACATTGCGCAGCTATTCGCTCCCGGTAGGCGCCCACCTCATAAAGGAAGACGGAGCAACTATCAAGGTTGGTGAAATCTTTGTCAAGACTCCAAGAGCCGCCGGTAACGCCGGTGACATCACGGGTGGTCTTCCCCGAGTTACCGAGTTGTTTGAGGCACGTAACCCGTCAAATCCCGCAATTGTGTCGGAAATAGACGGCGAAGTTACCCTGGGAGGCATCAAGAGAACGAACCGCGAGATTATTGTTACCAGCAAGCTTGGCGAGGTTCGCAAATATCTTGTGCCGGTTTCCAAGCAGATACTTGTTCAGACCAACGACTTTGTGCGCGCCGGAACTCCGTTGTCAGACGGTGCAATCACGCCGGCTGATATCCTGAATATCATGGGCCCGACGGCTGTTCAGGAATATATCGTCAACGAGGTGCAGGATGTGTATCGTATGCAGGGAGTGAAAATCAACGATAAGCACTTTGAAGTAATCGTTCGTCAGATGATGCGTAAAGTCAATATCCTTGACCCGGGTGATACTAACTTCCTGGAGTCGCAGATTGTTGACAAGCGTCAGTTCATTGATGAGAATGACCGAATCTGGGGTAAGAAGTTTGTTATCGACCCGGGCGACTCGGAAACAGTCAGAGCCGGTCAGATAATAACGGCGCGAAAGTTGCGTGATGAAAATTCGGCACTGAAACGCCGTGACTTGAAGCTTATTACCGTTCGCGATGCTATTCCCGCAACATCTGAACAGATTCTGCAAGGTATAACCCGCGCGGCACTTCAAACAACGAGCTTCATATCGGCTGCATCATTCCAGGAGACAACCAAGGTGCTCAACGAGGCGGCAATCAATGGTAAGGTTGACCTTCTCGAGGGAATGAAGGAGAATGTGATATGCGGTCATTTAATTCCGGCCGGAACGGGATTGCGCGAATATCAGCGTCTTATCGTTGCCGGTAAGGATGACCTTGAACCGCTGTTGCGCGCAGAGGAAACCGAACCGGTTGCCGAACAAAAGTGATTTAAAGCCAATACTTTGAAATAGTAGCGCAGGAGGCACTGTGGTCTTTTCGACCCCGGTGCCTCTTTCGCGATGTATATAGCTGAGTATTAGCGGGTAAGGTTGCTGAGGGTTTGGAAATGTGTCGAATGGATATGTTAAATGTTGTAAAAAAGTTTGCGCCAGTCATTGTTTTTTATATCTTTGCGGCGCCTTAAGGGATGTTGTGCCCGGCAGGCGACGAGTGGACAAATTTGGCTGCTTGCAACCACTCTAAAAAAAATGCTAAAATTGCACTCGACAATGCCTCCAATGGTTGGCTTGTCAATGTTTGAGCAAATTTAGGTTGCAAGCGTCACGATGTCAAAAAAAAACGTGCCACTTGCTATTTTTTTGCTACTTTCATAAAATTAATATCATGCAGAAGAATTATCTTTTTACAAGCGAGTCGGTCAGCGAGGGACATCCTGATAAGGTTGCTGACCAGATTTCGGATGCTATTCTCGACCAATTTCTCTATTTAGACCCCAAGTCAAAGGTCGCATGTGAAACACTTGTCACTACGGGGCAGGTGATTGTGGCCGGTGAGATTAAATCAACGGCATACGTGGACCTCCAGGAGGTTGCCAGGAATGTAATAAGGAAGATAGGTTATGACCGGGCTGAATTGAAATTTGAGGCTGAATCGTGTGGAATCTTTTCGGCATTGCACGAACAGAGTGCCGATATAAATCGCGGCGTGGAGCGTCAGATGACGGAGGAGCAGGGCGCCGGTGACCAAGGAATGATGTTTGGCTATGCCTGTGACGAAACGTCGCGATATATGCCTTTGTCAATTGATTTGAGTCATTTGCTTCTTAAGGAATTGGCGGATATACGTCGTGAAGGCCGGGATATGGTGTATTCGGATAAATATGGCAATACGCGCACATATCTCCGACCCGATTCCAAGAGTCAGGTCACGGTAGAGTATACTCCCGACGGTACTCCATTGAGGGTTCATACAATCGTTATATCGACACAGCACGATGAGTTTATCACCCCGGTTGGCAATCAGACGCAACAGGAGGTTGACGAGTTAATGGTGGAGCGAATCAAGGAGGATGTTAAAAATGTGTTGATTCCACGCGTGAAGAGCCGTCTTCCACGTCAGCTTTCGGATATGATTGACGATAACTTCATTCTTCATGTAAATCCTACGGGAAAATTTGTTATCGGAGGCCCTCACGGCGATACGGGATTGACAGGGCGCAAAATTATTGTTGATACCTACGGCGGTCACGGGGCTCATGGCGGCGGTGCATTCTCGGGGAAAGACCCGTCAAAGGTTGACCGCTCGGCGGCGTATGCGGCCCGTCATATAGCAAAAAACTTGGTGGCGGCCGGCATTGCCCGAGAGGCTTTGGTTCAGGTTGCCTATGCAATAGGCAGGGCCGAGCCGGTGAGTCTTTATGTCAATACCCGTGGCACGGCACGTGTTAAACTCTCGGATGCAGAGATTTCATATCGGGTTAAAGAGCTGTTTGATATGCGGCCTGCAGCGATAGAGAAACGATTCAATCTCCGGGCTCCGATTTATCAGGAAACTGCGGCATACGGGCACGTTGGGCGTGAACCACACACTGTAATAAAGTTGCTTAGGGATAGTGACGGCTACATTCATGAAGTATCGGTAGACCTTTTTACGTGGGAGCGCCTGGATATGGTGGATGCTGTTAAAACCGTATTCGCTGATGCCTTTTGATATAGAAAAAATGCAAAAATGTGATTTTTTGCCTATAATACATCTGTTTCCTTTGTATCGTCAATAAAAAACCGTATCTTTGTGCGATTTATGGCACAATTGCGGTTGAAGTTTTTGCAATAAACGCCGTAGACCTACTTTTGGAAATATTAAAAACATTAATTGATAAATGGCAACACTTGAAAAAATCAGAAGCAAGTCAGTTTTCTTGCTTGTAATTATCGGCCTTGCGCTTCTCGCCTTCATAATCGGCGACTTCTTCACATCGGGCCGTACTCTTTTCGGGACCGGAACTACCATAGCCAAGGTAGACGGCCATAGCATTGATATTAATGAATTTCAGCGCCGAGTTGAGCTTGTCAACCAGCAATATCAGCAATCGGGACAAAAGGTTGACCAGGCTGTTCTTCAGCAGCAGGTACTGGACCAGATGATTGTCGAGGCTCTCTTTAAGGGCGAAGTTGATAAGCTTGGCCTGACTGTTACACCTGCCGAACTTACCGAGGCAATGCTTGGCAGTCAAAGTCAGTTTGTAGACCAAATGGTGCAGAGTCAAACCGGAATTGAGAGCGCTCGAGTGGCAAACGACATGGCTTTCAACCCGGCAAAATATGGTCTTCAGCCCGAACAGGCAGAGCAGATAAAAGAATATTGGATTAATCTTGAGCAGCAAATAGAGGAACAGTTGCTTCAAGCAAAATTTGCAAATCTGTTCTCGGGTGCGATTGTGGCAAATAAGCTGGATGCAAAGGCTATATATGACGAAAACGCCACAACGTCTAATATCGTTTATGCAAAGAAGCCCTATACAGCAATTCCCGACGACCAGGTTGAGGTAAGTGATGCTGAGATTAAGGCCGAATATGACCGTACTCGCAATCGTTATCGTATAAACGAAGAAACCCGCTCGGTAAATTACATTGCTGTAAATATAGCCCCGTCAACCGAGGACCGTGCCGCTGCCGGTAAGGCCGTTGAAGAGGCTGTGACAGCGTTGCGTCAAAATGACGGTACTAAAGGTATTGCCGATTTGCAGGGCTTTATAACTGACCGCCAGACGATGTCGGTAATCCGCGATAATCTCCTTAAGAAGTTTGCCGACTCGGCTGCCGTAAACGATGTGAAGGTTATAAATTCGGTTGGCGATAACTATACGATAGCCAAACTTCTCGGCAAGAAGGCAGAGGTGGATTCGGTAAATATTGACTTCCTTGCTGTTCAGGGGTCGCGTGCCCAGGTGGACTCGCTTGTTAACGCCCTCAATAACGGAACTACATGGGAGCAGGCTTCAACCTCACCTCTTGTGTCGCAGGCTCAGGATAGCACGTGGCTCTCGTTGGTGGATGCCAACTATGCTTCGATTAAGGACCTCTTGACGAACGCAAATGTAGGTACATATTTTGCCCCCGACACGCTTGACCAGGGTGGTCGAATTTTCCGCGTTCGCGCTCGCCGTCAACCGGTGCCGGTTTACGACCTTGCTGTTGTAACATATACCGTTGAGCCGTCGACCAATACTATTAATAAGCTGACCGAGGACCTTCAGGAATACATTGATAAGAACAAGAATGCAGCCGATTTTGCTGCAAATGCAGCTGCGGCCAACTATATGGCAATGCCGGCTCAGATTAGCATTTCAACGCCTGTTCTTGGCCGTCTTGAAGATTCACGTTCCATTATCGCATGGGCTATGAACGCAAAGAAGGGCCAGGTATCGCCTATCTTTGATGATAATTCAGACCGCCTTGTAGTTGTTGCTGTCAACGATATTTATAAGGACTATATTCCTTATACCGACTCTCAGGTTAACCCGATGTTGACCTCGCAGGTTCGCAACGACAAGAAAGCCGAGAAGCTTATTGAGCAGTATAAGGGTAAAGCGAAAGATGTTGCGGGTTATGCGCAGGTTATGGATGTTGCAGTTGATACGGCAGCTGTGACATTCGGTCAGTTCTTTATCCCCGGAATAGGTGCTGCCGAAAGCGAGCTGACGGCACGTGTGGCCAACGCTAAGCCAGGGCAGCTCGTTGGCCCGGTTAAAACCAATAGTGGCGTTGTTGTATTCTCAGTGACCGGTGTTGACGCTTCTGAACGCCCGTTCAATCAGGATGAGGCTGCTAACCAGTACAATCAGACCCGTGGTATTTCTCCTCTTATGAGAAACCTCAACGGTGTTCTTCTGGGTAATAAGAAGGTCACTAACAATATCCTGAAATTTTACGGAAACAGGGAGTAAACGTTTCGATGAATAAAATAATAGAGAGCGGGGTGCCGATTTATGGTATCCCGCTCTGCATTCTGAATTGTTTTGATGTTTTGATGCAAAAAGATGTGGGATTTTTTGATGGATTTTGATTAAAAACTTTACCAAAAGTTTTGTAAGTTCAAAAAAAGTGACTAATTTTGCATCGCAATTGCGAAAATAGCTCAGTTGGTAGAGCACAACCTTGCCAAGGTTGGGGTCGCGG
>JAFLTJ010000055.1 GCA_022510465.1 Muribaculaceae bacterium | reverse complement strand
TCCAGACGTAGTAGCAGCGTCGGGCGACGAGGAATTGGCGCAGATGTATTATGCAACTCCGGCCAACATAACGATAAATGTTGTTTCGCCCGATTATTACTGGTGGAACTCGCCATATTACGGCTATTACAATTTCTACAGCCCGTGGTATCGCCACGCGTGGGGCTGGGGTTATTATGATTACTGGTATCCCGGCTGGGGCTGGAGTTGGGCCTGGGGCCCATCGTGGAGTCACTGGGGTTGGGACCACTATTGGGGCATAGGCCACTATCATCCCGGTTGGGGTTGGGGTCACTCATGGGCCTTTGGTCATCATCACCATTATTACCCCGGCGGCGGTGGTGGCATTCATCCCGGCGGCTCGCACAATGGCACAACGACGAGACCCGGACATGGAAATGGATACAGACCCGGCGTAACCGGCAGAACAGACAGATTGTCGGCCGGAAGACAATTGGGAACCGGAAACTATCGCCCGGGAGCAGCAGGAACACGTCAGCCGAACACAACCGTTCGCGGAACAGGGACTCCGAGCCGTCAAACATCGGTGGGTGAACAGCGGATAGAGCGAGGTACAGGAGTAACAAGCCGCCCGGCATCGGGCAGAGCAGTGTCGCCTGTGAAGACGAATCCGGTAGCAACACCAACGCAGACCACACGCCCGTCGACAACGACTACTCCGTCAAGAACAACGACAACTCCGTCAAGGTCAACGAGCACTCCGTCGAGGTCGTCGTTTGGCAGCAGCGGAAGCGGATTCCGCAGCAGCGGCGGTAGCGGTGGCGGCGGTCGCAGCAGTGGCGGAGGCGGCGGCAGAGGCGGTCGACGCTAAGCGGCAGAGTTGATTTAAACGGCTTTTAAATTATGAATTTGAAGATGAAGAAGAATATATTAATAGCGGCATTTGTAGTTGCGTTGCCTGTAACGATGTCGGGGCAGAGTGCATTTGATGCATATCAGCTCAACCAGAGCAATATGCGCGGAACAGCTCGATTTATGTCAATGGGAGGAGCATTCACAGCCTTGGGCGGCGACCTGTCGACATTGAATCAGAATCCCGGCGGTATAGGTGTTTATCGCAGCAGCGAGATTGGAGTGACGGTTGATTTTGATTTTCAGAAAAGTGTCACGACGGACCCCGGTCATCCGAACAATGTAAACAGTCAGACCAAGGTTGACTGTAACAATTTTGGATATGTGGGCGCTGTTACAACCGGGAGTGACGTGATGCCGTATTTTAACTGGGGCGCGAGCTACTCACGAGTACAGTCTTTTAACCGGCGCTATCGCGGGTCGATGGATTTGCCGTCGTCGCTGTCGGATTATATCGCGGCCAATACGACGCTGATTGACGGCGGCGGATATACTCCGGCCGAGCTTGACGGATATACGGCGGGCTATAATCCCTATCAGGACAGTTATGCGCCGTGGTTGAGCATATTGGGATATAATGC
The DNA here is from genome assembly GCA_022510465.1 of Muribaculaceae bacterium. Classification (GTDB taxonomy): domain Bacteria; phylum Bacteroidota; class Bacteroidia; order Bacteroidales; family Muribaculaceae; genus HGM05190. The sequence goes on along the minus strand of JAFLTJ010000055.1, from coordinate 13,456 downwards.
GTATGCTATGAATCCGACGCAACCTAACAATCCGAAGTGTACGGCTTATACCGGCCTGATGGGTAAAGGCGGTAGCGGCGTTGGTTATTTTGACATTCTGGAGCAGGGTTATGTAGATGAATATTCGATTAACTTTGGCGGAAATTTTGTCAACACGGTGTATTGGGGCCTCGGATTTGGCATTACCGACATCAATTATACGCAGTCGGCACAATGGGCCGAGGACCTGTATGGCGTTCAGATACCTGAAACGGGCTATGATGCGTCGGGCAATCCGGTAGCGTCGGGAACGGTTACCGGCGACGGAGTAATTGACATTGACTCGTGGAAGCATATAGGCGGTACGGGCTTCAATTTCAAATTTGGAGTGATTGCCCGACCAATAAATGAGTTGAGAATCGGCGCGGCGATACATACGCCGACGTATTACCGGCTCACGCAGCAGACTTACACGTCGATGGGTTATAATTTCCCGGCTACCGGATATGAGGGCTGGACCGAAACCGACGAGGGTTATGTTCAGTACACCGACTTTAAGATGAACTCGCCGTGGCGCTTTATGGCCGGCGTGGCCGGAGTTATAGGCGGCAAGGGTATACTCAGCGTTGACTATGAATACAAGGCGTTTGGCGATATGAGCATATCGGACAGAAACAGCCGCTCGTTCACGGATATCAATGACGACGTAAAGCGTTATTTCCAAGCAACGCACGAGATAAGAGTAGGCGCGGAGTACAGACTGACCGACAATGTTAGCGTAAGAGCGGGTTTTGCCTACGAGACAACTCCTGTTAAGGATGGAATCAACGAGGGTGAGGAGGTGATATATATCGATGGCCCGTATGGAACGGATACAACTCCGAGTTACAATGTGGCCGACCGAACGATATACGGTTCGTGTGGAATAGGTTACCACTACAAGAATTTCTATCTTGACGCGGCGTATGTTCATCGCAATCACAAGTCGACGTTCCACGCGTTTGATACGTATGATGCGAACTATCTGCGGGCAGATTTGTCACCCGAGTATGTAGCGACTCCGGTTAGCGATGTGTCTAACTACAGTAATAACCTTGTATTGACGCTCGGTTTCCGTTTCTGACGAGACGTGAGCGGCCGATAAATATATTGAACAACCACATCATTGGTTACCGATGATGTGGCTGTTTGTGTAAAAGCGAGATATGGCAGAGGTGGATATAGATTTAGAAAATAAAGAGTTTCAGGATGCATGGAAGCTTCTTCGATTTACGAGTCAATCGGTTTTTCTGACCGGGCGAGCGGGGTCGGGGAAGTCGACGTTTCTGCGCTATATAACGAAGCATATAAAGAAGCGGTATGTTGTATTGGCGCCCACCGGAATAGCGGCCGTCAATGTAGGTGGCCAGACGTTGCATTCATTTTTCAGACTGCCGTTGAAACCAGTCTTGCCTGATGACCCGGATTTTGCCATCAGCCGCCTGCGCCAGCGGATGAAGTATCCGCGCTCGCTGGTAAAACTTCTCGAAAAAATAGAGCTTATCATCATAGATGAGATTTCGATGGTGAGGGCCGATACGATTGATTTTATAGACCGATTGCTGAGGGTTTATTGTAGTAATATGCGTCAGCCGTTTGGCGGGAAACAGTTGCTTTTGGTGGGTGATATATTTCAGCTTGAACCGGTGTTGAGCGGAGAGATGCGAGGGATAATGCGGCAATATTATCCACAGCCGTTTTTCTTTAATGCGCGTGCATTCGGGGAGCTTGGGATAGTTCCGATAGAGTTGCAGCGTGTTTACCGGCAGAGTGACGAGGGGTTTGTGGAGCTGCTTGACAGAGTGAGACAAGGCGCGCCGTTGGCGTCGGACCTCGGCGTTATAAACAGCCGCGTGCAGAAGCTGACGATAGAGGAGCTTGCCAAACAGGACAGCGCCGATGACAAGCCGGTGCTTACGCTGGCTGCCCGACGGGATACGGTTGATTATATCAACGAGGAACGGCTGCGGGCAATAGATAGCGAGGAGTATACGTTTGTGGGGCAGATAACGGGTGATTTCCCTGAAACGTCGCTGCCGACGCTGCTTGAGCTGACGCTGAAGGAGGGGGCGCAGGTGCTGTTTATCAAAAATGACCGGGAGCGTCGCTGGGTTAACGGCACGCTGGGCCGGGTGAAGCGTATTTCAAAAGAAACGCTCGAGGTTGCGCTTGATGACGGGAGCAGTCACAGTGTAGAGCCGGAGTGCTGGAGCAATATCAAATATGAATATGACGATAAGACTAAAAAGGTCATAGAAAAAGAGATAGGCAGCTTTACGCAATATCCTTTGAAACCGGCATGGGCGTTGACGATACATAAGAGCCAGGGGCTGACATTTGACCGGGTGAATATCGATATGGGGCGCGGAGCCTTTGCGTCAGGTCAAAGTTATGTGGCGTTGTCGCGCTGCCGGTCGATAGAGGGGATGACATTGCTGAGCCCGATGGCCGAACGGGATATGGTTGTGAATCCGGCGATTGTCAGATTCAGCCGATCGTTTAACGACGGGGCGCTGATAAACCGGGCGCTGGATAGTGCAAAGGCCGATGAACTGTATTCAAACGCGATGGGGATGCTTGACCAAGGCGATTTGCGGGCTGCTTTCGACTGTTTCATGGAGGCTATGGCCTTGCGCAATGAGAGCGGCAAGGAGTCGGGGCGCAGACTCGTTGGCAGGAAACTTTATGGCGTGGAGCGCCGGATAGAGAAAATCGGGGAGCTGCAAAGAGAGATAGAGGGGTATAGGGAGCAGCTGCGCGAGCTGGCCGCCGAATATCAGATGATGGGCAGTGACTGCGTGGATAACGGATTGATTGACGCGGCAATAGGGAACTATGAAAAGGCGTTGAAGCTGGCTCCTGATATGGTTGAGGCGATGATTGCCCTCGGCAAACTGTATGAAGATAACGGGGATGTGGATGAGGCGCTGAAACATTATCGCCGGGCGGCCGATACGGACAGAAGCAATCCGATGACGCCGTGCCGAATCGCGGCGGCTTACAGGCGAACGGGTGACGATTACAATGCGATGGATACGTTGCTGGAGGCGGTGTCGCGTATGCCCGACAGTGCGGATATTCACCGGTCGCTGGCGGTTGGTTACCGCAAGGCGGGTGAGGAGGATGAGGCTGAACGGCACAGTGCCATTGCGCGTGCAATAGAGCGTCGCAAGAGGAAAAAATGAGGGATTATATTGTCGTGTCGTCGGGGTAGGTTATATCCCATAAATAGAGCGCGTGGGGCGGCATGGATGTGCCGGCTGCGCAGCGGTCTTTCTTCCTGATAATTTCTTCAAATTCCTGAATGGAGATTTTACCACGGCCAACGTCGACGAGCGTTCCGACAACGGCCCGAACCATGTTGCGAAGAAATCGATTGGCCGTGATGACAAATACCCATGCGCCCCGGGCTATCGGTTCCCAGCGGGCGTAGGTGACGTGGCAAATGTTGGTGTGGGCGTCGGAATGGAGCTTTGCAAAGGATGTGAAATCCTGTGTGCGGGTCAGAATTTCGGCGGCCCGGTTCATTGCATCGTAATCGAGGCCCCGTGGCGCTTTCCATGCCAGGGGGTGGAAGAAGGGGGATTTGTGGTCGATGGCATAGTAATGGTATGTTCGCGAAACGGCGCTAAAGCGGGCGTGCATATCGGGTTTCACTTCATAAATGGAGTGAATTGAGATATCTTTCCCGATAATTGAATTGAGGCTTCTGACGAGATTGTCGGGCTCGGATATGACGGTCTCGGAATCGAAATGGGCAACCATGAGTCGCGCATTGACTCCGGCATCGGTTCGGCCAGCTCCGGTGATTGGAACAGGGCGCTTCAACAGGGTTGACAGCGCTTGCTCGATTGTGCTCTGAACGGTGACGCCATTTGGCTGGTTCTGCCATCCGTGGAATGGCTCACCGCGATAGGAGAGAGCCATGAAGTATCTGTGCTGTAACGACTCGGGGGGCTGCATCAGTCCTTTTCCAGATATGTGTAACCATAAAGCCCCGACCGATAGTTGCTGAGAAATTCACGGCCTTCTTCGGGAGTAATCCGGCCCATTTTCATGGATGATGTAACCCATTTCTCGACGTTACGGGCCAGCTGCTTGGGGTTGAACTGCACGTAATCAAGGACCTCGGCAACGGTTTCGCCGTCGATAATGCGGTCAATCTCGTAACGGTCTTTGTAGACGTTGATGTGAACGGCGTTTGTGTCGCCAAAGAGGTTGTGCATATCGCCGAGAATTTCCTGGTAGGCGCCGACGAGGAACACTCCCAGATAGTAGGGTTCGCCGGGTTTTACGGGGTGTACCGGCAGGGATGAGGAGGTTCCGTGAACGGAGATAAAATTGTTTATTTTTCCGTCGCTATCGCAGGTAATATCCTGTATGGTACATGTTTGAGACGGCCGCTCGTCGAGCCGCGTGATGGGTATTATGGGGAATACCTGGTCGATGGCCCAGGAGTCGGTGAGTGACTGAAATAGGGAGAAATTGCAGAAATATTTGTCGGGGAGCATCTTTGAGATTTTGCGTAACTCCTCGGGCGGGTGTTTCATGGAGGCTGCAATCTCGCCGACTTCGCGTGCAACGGACCAGAAAAGTTTCTCAATCTGAGCTCGTGTTTTAAGGTCAAGCATTCCGAGGCTGAACAGGTCGAGAGCCTCTTCACGGATTTGAAGCGCGTCGTGCCAGCTTTCAAAGAGTCGCGACTGGGATAGCTTATCCCAAATGTTGTATAGCTCCCGAGCAAGCTCGTGGGCGTTGTCGGGAATCTCGTCGGCGTCGTTCCATTCGGGTAACGAGGTGGTTTCGAGCACCTCGAGAATCAGAACGGAGTGGTGGGCTGTCAGCGAGCGGCCGCTTTCGGTGATTATGTTTGGTTGTCGCAGGCCGTTCTTGATGCAGGCGTCGACCAAGGCCGAGACGGAGTCGTTGGCATATTCCTGAATGGAGTAGTTCATTGAACTCTCGGATGCAGAGTTGCGCGTTCCGTCATAATCCACTCCGAGCCCGCCGCCGATGTCGATGAAGTCGATGTCAAACCCGTTGCGGCTGAGCTGAACGTAGAACTGGGTGGCTTCGCGCAACGCCGTTTTGATGCGCCTGATTTTAGTAATTTGACTTCCGATGTGGAAGTGGATTAGTTTCAGGCAGTCGTTGAGCTTGTTGCGGTTGAGAAAGTCAATCGCGTCAAGCAGTTCGCTGGAATTTAGCCCGAATTTAGAGGAGTCGCCCCCGCTTTCTTCCCATTTCCCTGACCCGGATGAGTATAGCTTGATTCGGATGCCGATGTTGGGCTTAATGCCAATTCGTTTTGCGATGGTAGCAATCAGTTTCAGCTCGTTCAGCTTTTCGACCACGAGGTATATTCTCCGGCCCATTTTCTGGGCAAGCAGAGCCAGCTCGATATAGTTTTCGTCTTTATATCCGTTGCAGATTATAAGGGCGTTCTCGGCGATATTGGTGGCGAGAACGGCATGCAGTTCGGGCTTGGAGCCGGCTTCGAGCCCGATGTTGAACTTTTTGCCGTGGGTGACAATTTCTTCCACCACGGGCCTCATCTGGTTTACCTTAATGGGATAAATGATGAAGTTCTGGGCTTCGTAATTGTACTCGTCGGCGGCTTGCTTGAAACAACGCGAAATTTTTTCGATGCGATTGTCAAGAATGTCGGGGAAACGTAACAGAATAGGGCATGTTACGTCGCGAACTTGGAGCTCGTCGAGGACATCTTTGAGATCAACCGGAGCGTATCCTTCGCGAGGCGTCACGGATACATGACCGCGGTCGTTTATGGTGAAATATTGACGACCCCAACCATTTATGTTATAAAGCTCAGCGCTGTCTTCTATGCGCCATCGTCTAATTGGCATTGTCTTTTCTCGTTAAAATGTTAAAACATTGTTACAGGCATGGTTCATTAATCCCTTAAAGAGGGCTCTTTGGCGGCAAAAGTACGAAATAATCTCAAGACTCTCAATATTCGAGCTTACGTAAATCGCGGTGTAGGGTAAATTTCTTACAAATTTTTGATGTAGCGTCATCTTTTTTTTTGATTGCAACCGTTGATATTCAAAAATAAGATTTATATTTGCGTTTAGGTCTGCCCCGGGCGGGCGTCGGGCCGATTTGTGAGAAATCAATATATTTAAGTCACATTATATTCTAAAAACTATGAGCAAAAATTTAAGCTATTCGCTGCTTTTTGTTTCGGGCGCGTTGTTGTTGACAGGGTGCTCAAAGAAACTGAATCAGTTTCAAGCAGACTATTTTAATGCCAATCCCAGCCCGATGGAGGTAGTTGGGACTACGGTGCCGGTTACGGTAACGGGAAATATCCCGGCAAAGTTTTTTGTGAAGAATGCCGAGGTGACGGTTACTCCGGTGCTGACCTACGCAGGTGGTGAGGTTCCCGGCAGCCCCGTGACATTCCAGGGCGAGAAGGTCAGAGGTAACAACCGTGTTGTCAGCTATGACAACGGTGGCCTTGTGACTATCCCGGCCAACTATATCTATCAGCCCGAAATGCTCAGGAGCGAGCTTTATCTGGCATTTGACGTGAAGCAGGGTAACAAGAGCTATGTGTTGCCTCGCGTCAAGGTGGCCAACGGTGTAATTGCTACCGGTACACTGGCCTCGGCCGCAGATGTGACGCCGGCAATTACGCCCGATAAGTTCCAGCGCATTATCAATGAGAAATATACGGCAGATATACGCTTCCTTATCAATCAGGCCAACGTCAGAGATACCGAAATCAAAAGCGATGCCGTTCGTCAGCTGAATCAGGACCTTCGTGCCGCCAACAGCGATACATCTCGCGTTATCAGAGAGATAAATATTCAGTCGTATGCATCGCCCGAAGGTAGCCTTGATTTTAATACCCGCCTTGCCGAGAATCGCGAAAAGAACACGCAGACTTATCTCAAGGGTCAATTGAAAAAGGATGCGATAACCGAATTTGGTGAACTTACGGCCAACTTTACTCCCGAAGACTGGGAGGGTTTCCAGCGATTGGTTGCCGCTTCAAACATCCAGGATAAGGAGCTTATACTCAGCGTGCTCCAGATGTATAAGGACCCCGAGGAGCGTGAGCGAGAGATTAGAAATCTCTCAAGTGTCTTTACCAAGCTTGCCGATGAAATTCTGCCGCAGCTCCGTTACTCACGTATCACGGCTTCGGTTGATGTTATCGGAAAAGATGATGCTACGATAACGAGTCTTGTTAATACCAACCCGGCGGCTCTGACGGTTGACGAGGTTCTTTATGCCGCAACTCTTACCGACGATTTGAATAGCCGTAAAGCTATCTATAACACAGCTATCAGCCTCTTCCCGGATGATTATCGCGGATATAACAACTTAGGAATGACGCAGTATCAGCAGGGGGACTTTGACTCGGCGCTGGCTTCGTTCAACAAGGCTGCCCGCATAAATCCCAATGCTCCCGAGGTTAAGATGAACCAGGGGCTTGTGTCGTTGCTCAATAAGGATTATAACGCAGCAAATACTTCATTCGGCCAGGCAGCAGGCTTGGAGCAACTTGGCTCAGCTCTGGGCGTTTACTATCTTGAAAAGGGTGATGTGGCTGCCGCCGTGAGGTCTTTTGGTGACGATAAGAGTAATAATGCCGCTCTTGCACAGATTCTGTCAAAGGATTACAGCAAGGCTCGCTCTACTCTCGCAGCAATCAACAGTCCCGATGCGACAACTTACTATCTGATGGCTGTTCTCGGCGCACGAACCAACAATGAAACTACGGTTGTTTCCAACCTCCGACAGGCTATCAAGCTCGACCCGTCGCTGGCACAGCGTGCTTTGAACGACTTGGAATTCAGTAATTTTAATCTTGCATCGATTAGATAATCTGAAAAATAGGATTCTATAACAGAAACGGGACTTACCGATGATGGCAGGTCCCGTTTTTGTTGTATCTGTGAGAGTGTCTTAACTTTCTGTTTGATTTGTGTTGGTGCCAATGATGCGTCGGGCTCCGATAAAGTTGCGGTCAAAATAGCCGCCGTCGGGGAACTTCTGATAGGTAACGCCTTTCTTTACTGATGCATGGATGAACACGCAAGTGTTGTTTTCGTGGTCAACCGATGCAACCATCGCCACGTGGCCAACGTTTCCGCGACCGCTTGACCGACAGCTGAAGAACAGGAGGTCGCCCGGCTCAAGCTGAGAAATGCTAATTTTCTTGCCCTGAGTGTATTGCATGCGGGATGTGCGGTTGAGGGTGATTCCGAAGTTACGATAAACGTAGGATGTGAATCCCGAGCAATCAAACGCTTTTGGCCCGGTTGCGCCCAGGATGTAGCGTGTGCCAAGGAAGCGGGCGGCGTAGTCAACCATCTTGTCGCCGAGGTCAACGTTGGCATACGAAACGGGCTCGGGAAGAACGGCTGCAAAAGGTGAATGCATGCGGGCCGACTCGTAGGCGCGCTCAACGAAGTTTTGCGAAGCCTGGCGGTCGCGCTCGTTCTCGGTGCTCTTTGCCTGCTCGTGGCGGTAGGGAATTGTAACGGCCTGGTCGGCATTTACCGTGGGAGTGAATGACGAACAGATAGCTATAGAGAAGATAATTTTCTTAATCATTGCAAATTCTATTTTATATGTGACCTGTTGATTGGTGGTCGCTCCAATTATTTAACGATGCAAAATTAGGTATTATTGTAAAGCTGTGCAAACCGCAAAATGTTGATAATGGCCGTGTTGCGATATTTTAAGACTTTGGCTCAATCTTTAAACCAATTTTCACATTATAAAGAAAATGTTAAATTTTTGGCTGTTTTAATGCGTTTTGCATACAAATTTTAACCAATATTCACATTTAGATTTTCTATTGACTTTCAGGCTTATTGGTTCTAAATGATAGTATGTATGTCAGTTATGGCCAAGCGTGCTTAAATTCTTGCGCAAACTGCATGGAAAGTGTGCAAAATCGGGCGATTGCACAAGCTGTGCCGCCGTTGTGCATCGATTAATGTTAATGTAAACAGTCGCTAATGAATGTTGATTTGATAGCTAACTTGCTGATTTTAGCAGCATTAGTGTTTAATACTCTATTTTTGGCTGATTTTACAACAATTAGCGTTTTTTAATACTTTTGGATTGCCGCTGATGCAATAGGCAACAGCCCCATCGGTGTCATTCTGATTTCTCCCGATTCGGAACCAGCAGAGCGCTCGCTTCCCAAAGAAGATAAATGGGCATGAAAACGATTGAAAGAGTAAACGGGTCGCCGGTGGGTGTTATGAACGCGGCAAGAACTAAGAGGAATACAATAGCGTGGCGGCGATATTTGCTGAAAAATTGACGTTTCAGTATCCCAATCGCGCCCAGCATCCACGCTACAAGTGGCAGTTCAAACACAAGGCCCATCACAAGAATCAGCATCATCAAGTTATCCATGTATGAGTCAAGCGAGATTTGATTTGGTATCATTTGGCTGATGTGATACTCTGCAAGAAATCGCAGTGTGACCGGGAATACGACGAAATAGCCAACCGCAACGCCTATAAAAAACATGAGTGACCCTAACAGAAACGCGCGTTTAACGCCCCGTTTTTCCCCGGGATAAAGTGCAGGCGCGATGAATCCCCACAGCAGATAGAATATTATCGGCATAGACAGCACCACTGCGAGCCACAGCGATGTGGACATGTGAATGAAAAACTGGGAGGCAAGTTGAATGTTTATCAATTTGACTTCAAAGCCGTCGGTCGAGAAATCGGGCAACATAGGGGAGAGAGCCGTTACCTTTTCAAACAGCCGATACAGCACAAAGTCGCCCCGGCACGGTGCCAGAATCACCGTGTCAAATATCTGTGGCATGAAGATAAAAAGGATTATAGCCATGGCGACAACCACAAGCAGCGCCTTGATAATGACACCGCGCAGTGCGTCAACATGGCTCCAGAAACCCATCTGGGGCAATTGGTCTGGTGCTTGTTCCACCGCAGGTAAGAGATTGGGTTACTTTTTGTTCTCTTTATTGCTTTTGTCGTCGGTCGTCTCGTCGGCAGGCCGGTTAATTTCGTCGGTAATGTCGTTCATTCCCTCCTTGAATGAGCGAACGCCTTTACCGATGCCACGCATCAGCTCGGGAATCTTTTTCCCACCAAAAAGCAACAGAACAACGACAACGATAATAATAAGCTCGGGAGTGCCGAGATTGCCAAAAAGAAGTGGTATGAGGCCTAACATATTCGGTTAACTTATAATTCAGGTCTCAAATTTAGCAATTTACCCACAAATTACATCATAGTTCACGAAAAAAACTTGTACCTTTGCAGTCTAAAACTAAATTTTTAAATCTTATTACTCTATTATGAAAGCATTTGTCTTCCCCGGACAGGGAGCCCAGTTTGTAGGTATGGGCAAGGACCTATATGACAACAACGAGGTTGCCCGCAATATGTTTGAAAAGGCTAACGACATACTCGGTTTTAGAATCACCGACCTCATGTTTGAAGGAACCGACGAAGATTTGCGCAAAACTTCGGTTACCCAGCCGGCTATTTTCCTCCATTCCGTAATTCTTGCCAAAACCATGGGCGAAGAATTTACCCCCTCAATGGTTGCCGGTCACTCGCTTGGCGAATTTTCGGCCTTGGTGGCTGCCGGTGCATTGTCTTTTGAGGATGGCCTGCGCCTGGTATCGGCTCGTGCTCAGGCTATGCAGAAAGCATGCGAGTTGAAGCCCTCTACAATGGCCGCTGTTTTGGCGCTCCCCGATGAAAAAGTTGAGGAGATTTGTGCCGGTATTGACGGTGTTGTCGTTTGTGCCAACTACAACTGCCCGGGTCAAATCGTAATTTCCGGCGAAATTGAGGCTGTAAACGAAGCTTGCACGCGGCTGAAAGAGGCAGGCGCAAAACGCGCTCTTCCGCTGAAAGTTGGCGGTGCATTCCATTCTCCATGTATGGAACCCGCTCGTGCCGAGCTCGCCGAAGCAATTCAAAACACAACATTCTCGACCCCCTCGGTTCCCGTATATCAGAATGTCGACGCCAAGCCACACACCGACCCGGCCGAGATTAAAGCAAACCTTATCGCACAGCTTACAGGCGCGGTTCGCTGGACTCAGTCGGTTCAGAATATGATTGCCGATGGAGCCACCGAGTTTGTTGAGCTTGGCCCCGGAAAGGTGCTTCAAGGTCTCGTTGCCAAGATAGACCGCAATGTGACGACCGACGGTCGTCAGTAATTAAGCTGTTAACATTTTATGAAACAAGGATTTGCCCGTGTAGCGTCGGTTGCACCGCGCGTGAATGTTGCCGACGTAGATTTCAACGTCGCTCAGATTGTGGCGTCAGCCGAAAGCCTGTCACGGCAGGATGTTGAGCTGGCGGTATTCCCCGAAATGTCGCTCACCGGCTACACCTGCGGCGACTTGTTTCTGTCAACAACTCTTGTGGATGCTGCCGCGCGCAGTTTATCCATTATTGTTGATGCGTCGGTTAAATATGATATTGACCTTGTTGTAGGTCTCCCGATACGTCACCGTGGCACGTTATACAACTGTGCCGCGGTGGTAAGAGGGGAATGTGTAGATTTGATTCCCAAGACCTACATTCCTAATTACAGTGAATTTTATGAACGTCGTTGGTGGCATCCGGTTGAGCAAGCTGCCGAGCCTGCTACAATTTCTGTTGGCGATGTCAACGCGACGTTCCACTCTCGCCCCGCTGTCATTGACTGTCGCGGTCTGAAACTCGGCGTTGAGATATGTGAAGACCTTTGGACCCCCGTGCCTCCGTCGTCGCGGTTGGCTCTTGCCGGCGCAACCGTGATTGCCAACCTGTCAGCTTCCGATGACCTTATTGGGAAATACAGCTATCTGTCAGGCCTGATTTTGCAACAGTCGGCCCGATGCATAGCGGCATACATTTACGCCGGAGCCGGATTTGGCGAGTCATCAACCGATTTGGTTTTTGACGGAAAGGCGATTATCGCCGAAAACGGGCATATCCTTGGAAAATCGCCCCGCTGGACCGACGGTCCCGATGTTACGATTGCCGATATTGACATTGAGGCTCTCGAAGCCGACCGCCGGCGCATCACAACTTTTGCCGACTGCGCCGCTCGCGAGCTTTCGGGTGTTGTCGTCGACCGTTGCCCCGATTTCCGTGACCCCAAACCATGCAGTCAACTGCTGAAATATCGTGACATAGACCCGCGACCGTTTGTGCCTGCCGGTGATGCCGAGATAGATGCCCGTTGCAGCGAGATTACAAATATTCAGATTGCCGGGATTGCGCGTCGGTTAAGTTTTATCAACTGCAAGACTATTGTCGTTGGCATTTCAGGCGGTCTCGATTCTACATTGGCTTTGCTCGTCGCTGTTGGCGCTTTCGACCGCCTCGGTCTCGACCGTAAAGGAATCGTCGGCGTGACAATGCCCGGATTTGGTACTACCGACCGCACCCACGACAACGCGATTGCGTTGATGAATGCTCTCGGAGTGACGGTTAAAGAAATATCAATAGTCCCCGCTGTAAATCAGCATTTTGAAGACATCGGTCAGAATCCAGAGAATCACGATGTAACCTACGAAAACTCCCAGGCCCGCTATCGAACCATGTTGCTCATGGACCTTGCAAACCGCCTTGGAGGAATTGTGCTTGGCACCGGCGACCTTTCAGAATTGGCTTTGGGGTGGGCAACCTACAACGGCGACCATATCTCCATGTATGGTGTAAATGCCGGCGTACCAAAAACATTGGTTCGCTATCTCGTTCGCCATTTTGCTCGACGCAGCGATGACCGCGTGATGTCGGCAACTCTGTACGACATAATCGACACACCAATCAGCCCCGAACTTATTCCGGCCGAAACAGATGGAACAATCAAGCAAAAAACCGAAGACCTTGTGGGCCCATACGAACTTCATGACTTCTTCCTTTATTACATGTTGCGCTATGGTTTCGAGCCGGCTCGCGTATATAGTATGGCCGTTAAAGCCCATGACGGGCAATTTGACAAAGAAACAATCCTTAAATGGATGAAAGTATTCTATCGCCGTTTCTTTAGCCAGCAGTTTAAGCGCTCATGTATGCCCGATGGCCCCAAAGTTGGCAGCGTATGCCTCTCTCCGCGTGGCGACTGGCGCATGCCCTCCGATGCAACAGCAGCGCTCTGGCTGAAGTCCCTTGACAATATCTAATATAACAACATGGACAAATCTCAAGTGCCCGTATAGGCTTCTCTATGAGAATGTCGCTATATCTGCACTATAATAAGGTTGTCAAGGCGCCCGTCTTCAGCTTGAGGTGCCTTACTTTTGCTACACTTCCATGGCTCATTCATTTAAGATTTCATCAATTTCTAAGTCGGTAGATTTTTTTAATGAAAGCACAAAGAAATAGATAATCTTTTGTTGTTTAAGGCTTAAAGTTCCTTAAAATTGTTAACTTTGCAAATAAATAGTCTCAATGCATAA
>JAFLTJ010000054.1 GCA_022510465.1 Muribaculaceae bacterium | reverse complement strand
ATCGAAAAAGTTAAGTAATCATGATACAGACTGAAAGCCGTTTAACTGTAGCCGATAACAGCGGAGCCAAGGAAGCTCTCTGTATCCACGTATTGGGTGGAACCGGCCGTCGCTATGCATCAGTGGGCGACATCATCGTTGTCTCGGTTAAGAGTGTAATACCGTCGAGCGACGTAAAGAAAGGTACTGTGTCAAAGGCTGTAGTTGTCAGGACAAAGAAGGAGATACGCCGTGCCGACGGTAGCTATATCCGCTTTGACGACAATGCGTGCGTGTTGCTCAACAATGCCGGTGAGCTTCGCGGTACCCGTATATTTGGTCCTGTAGCCCGCGAGCTTCGTGCTACTAACATGAAGATTGTTTCGTTGGCTCCCGAAGTACTTTAACCCCGTAAACCTAAACAGTAATGAGTAAATTACATATCAAGAAAGGCGACACCGTCTATGTTAATGCCGGTGAAGACCGTGGCAAGCAGGGCCGAGTGCTGAAGGTGCTTGTTGACAAGAACCGCGCGATAGTGGAGGGTGTCAACATTGTGACCAAGGCAACGAAGCCCAATGCTCAGCACCCTCAGGGTGGTCTCATCAAGAAAGAGGCTTCAATTCATGTTTCGAACCTTCAGCTTTTGGATCCGAAGAGCGGCAAGGCTACTCGTGTGGGTCGTCGCAAGGATGCTGATGGTAAGACAGTTCGTTATTCTAAAAAATCAGGAGAGGAGATTAAGTAATGGGCATGACAACTCTGAAAAAGGACTATATGGAGCGCATAGTCCCCGCTCTTGAGAAGGAGTTCAATTATACAACTGTGATGCAGGTTCCGCGTCTGAAGAAGATTGTTATCAACATGGGCTTGGGCGATGCAACGCAGGATAAGAAGATAATTGAGACGGCTATCACGGAGCTGACTGCAATCACGGGTCAGAAGGCTGTGGCTACGCTGTCGAAGAAGGATATCTCAAACTTCAAGCTTCGTAAGAAGATGCCGGTTGGTGTAATGGTTACGCTTCGTCGGGATAAGATGTATGAGTTCCTGGAGAGACTCGTACGTGTTGCGTTGCCTCGAATCCGAGATTTCAAGGGTATTGAGAGCAAGCTTGACGGGCGCGGTAATTATACGCTTGGTATCACTGAGCAGATTATCTTCCCTGAAATCAACATTGACAGCATTTCCAAGTTGATGGGTATGAATATCACTTTTGTGACTTCGGCCAATACTGACGAGGAGGGTTATGCATTGTTGAAGCATTTTGGACTTCCTTTTAAAAACGCAAAAAATAACTAATCAATCGATATGGCAAAAGAATCAATGAAGGCTCGCGAGGTTAAGCGTGCGAAGCTGGCTGCGAAGTATGCTGCCAAGCGTGCCGAGCTGAAAAAGATTGTCAACTCGGGTGTCAACGAGGAGAATCGTGTTGAGGCGTATGAGGCTGCACAGAAGCTTCAGACGCTGCCGAAGAACAGTAATCCGATTCGCGTTCACAACCGTTGCAGCATCACTGGCCGTCCTAAGGGTTATATGCGTCAGTTTGGCATTTCTCGTATTCAGTTCCGCGAGATGGCTTCGGCCGGGCTTATCCCCGGGGTGAAGAAGGCTAGCTGGTAATAGAGACCGGCAACCGGGTTGATACCGGAGGGTATCAGGAGATGGCTTGGGGCTGTCACCGGCGATTGAAATAGATGGAAACGGACCGATGTTTCTCTTGATGGGTGGCTCTTGATGGTGGCCGGCTGAGGGCGAGTCGTTAACGCTTGTTGACGGGCACGCGCGTGGGCTGTCGCGGAAAGGGATGAATGGCGTCGGGTTCTGTTAAAGAAGATAAGAGCGAAGATGAGGTAAATGCCGTAGAGAGGTTACTTTACCTTCCTACCCCGCCCTGCGAGTCATTTATACCTCGGCTTCGGCTCAATTCTCTGCGATGATCATCCGGGCGATGCTTCCCGTCACTTCCCCTGCATGGGTAGCGGAAATGAAGCGCGTGCGGTTGAGTGAAAACAAAGAAACACTGTGAGTATTAAATATTGTTGGGTAGTTCCCAATCAATTTAAAACAATTAAAAATGACTGATCCTATAGCAGATTATCTGACAAGATTGAGGAATGCGATCAAGGCTAACCATCGTGTTGTTGAGATTCCGGCCTCAAACTTGAAGAAAGAGATTACAAAGATTCTCTTTGAACAAGGCTATATTCTTAATTATAAGTTTATAGAGGGTGAGACCCCCGCTGGCGTGATTAAGATTGCGCTGAAATATGATCCGGTGGATAAAGTTAATGCAATCAAGGATTTGAAGCGTGTTAGCCGTCCGGGTCTGCGTCAATATGCGGGCTACAAAGATATGCCGCGAGTGTTAAATGGTTTAGGAATCGCTATCCTGTCGACATCTAAGGGGGTCATGACCAACAAGAAGGCTCGTGACTTGAAGATTGGCGGGGAGGTTCTTTGTTATGTATACTAATCAAGAAGGAGGTACACAATGTCAAGAATAGGTAAAGCTCCCATTGAAATTCCTGCCGGCGTAACGGTTACGGTGAAGGATAGTGTTGTAACAGTGAAGGGCCCGAAAGGTGAACTGAGCCAGGCTATAAATCCGGATTTGAATGTAACGGTGGAGGATGGCCGTCTGACGGTTACCCGCCCGAGTGATGACCGCGAGCACCGTGCTCAGCATGGTTTGTATCGTGCGTTGATTCACAACATGGTTGTGGGTGTTTCAACCGGATATAAGAAGGAGATGGAATTGGTAGGCGTTGGTTATCGAGCTACATCGACGGGCCAGGTGCTTGAGCTGTCGCTTGGATATAGCCACGCAATATATATTAAGTTGCCGCCGGAGGTGAAGGTTGAGGCTAAAACGGAGCGTAACAAGAATCCTCTGATAATTCTCGAGAGCGATGATAAGCAGTTGCTTGGTCAGGTTTGTGCCAAGATACGTTCGCTGCGTAAACCTGAGCCTTACAAGGGTAAGGGTATCAAGTTTGTTGGCGAGGTTATTCGTCGCAAGTCTGGTAAATCGGCAAGTGCTAAATAATTAAAATTGAGTATATCATGATTTCCAAGATACAGAGAAGAAATAAAATCAAGACGCGTATACGCGGCAAGATATCTGGAACGGCTGCACGTCCGAGAATGTCGGTTTTCCGTTCCAACAAGCAAATCTATGTTCAGCTTATCGATGATTTGGCGGGAAAGACTTTGGTGTCGGCTTCGTCGAAGGGTATAGCTGAGGGAACTAAGTGTGAAATAGCAGCAAAGGTGGGCGATGCAGTAGCTAAGAAGGCTATCGAGGCTGGTATCCAGGAGGTTGTATTTGACCGTAACGGATATTTGTTCCATGGCCGAGTTAAATCGTTGGCAGATGCAGCCCGAAATGGTGGACTTAAATTTTAAAAGAGATGGCAAAAAGAAATAATCGCGTAAAATCGACCAACGATATAGAGCTTAAGGATCGCCTTGTAGCTATTAATCGTGTTACGAAGGTGACTAAGGGTGGTCGTACATTCACTTTTGCTGCCATAGTAGTAGTAGGTAACGAGAATGGTATCGTTGGCTGGGGCTTAGGCAAGGCTAATGAGGTGACTGCTGCAATTGCGAAGGGTGTTGAGGCTGCGAAGAAGAATCTTATCAAGGTTCCGGTTCATCGTGGTACGATTCCTCACGAGCAGGTTGCTAAGTTTGGCGGCTCTCGTGTTATTCTGAAGCCGGCGAGCACTGGTACCGGAGTTAAGGCCGGTGGTGCAATGCGTGCGGTATTGGAGAGTGTTGGTGTAACTGACGTTCTTGCCAAGAGCAAGGGTTCGTCGAATCCTCACAATCTTGTTAAGGCTACGATTGCGGCATTGGATGAGATGCGTTCGCCTGCAACGGTGGCTCAGAATCGTGGAATCTCGATTGAGAAGGTGTTTAACGGATAATAAAGTTTCTGAAAAAATGGCACAGATAAAGATAACACAAGTTAAGAGCCGCATTAAGGCTCCTGCAGTTCAGAAGCGTACGTTGGACGCTTTGGGTCTGCGCAAGATGCACCGTACGGTTGTTAAGGAGGATACTCCTTCGGTGATGGGTATGGTAAATAAAGTTCGTCACCTTGTAGAGGTAACTCCGGCCTAAGTGTCTTGAGCGAATAAAATTAATATAGTTTCTTAACCCAATCATTATATTAAGATATGGAATTAAGTAATTTGAAACCGGCGGTTGGATCTGTTACCCGCAGTACTCGTATAGGCCGTGGTCCCGGCTCGGGTAAGGGTGGAACATCTACCCGCGGTCATAAGGGAGCAAAATCACGTTCGGGATATAGCCGTAAGGTTGGTTTTGAAGGAGGACAGATGCCGCTCCAGCGCCGATTGCCAAAATTTGGCTTTAAGAATATTAATCGTGTTGAATATAAGGCTATCAATCTGCGTGACCTTGAGTCGCTTGCAGCAGCCAAAAATCTTGATAAAATCGGGCTCGAGGAGTTGCGTGCAGCCGGTTACATCAACAAGAAGCAGCTTGTGAAGATTCTTGCGGTAGGTACGCTGACTCGTGCGCTGAGTGTGGAGGCAAATGCGTTTTCGGCTACTGCTGAGAAGGCTATTGTTGATGCTGGAGGTTCAATCTCCAAAATCTAAGACTTTAGGTCATGAGATTTATTGAAACATTAAAAAATATCTGGAAAATCGAGGAGCTGCGTCAGCGTCTGTTGGTGACGTTTATGCTTGTAGCGGTGTATCGATTGGGTTGTTATGTGGTTTTGCCCGGAATCAGCCCGTCGGACTTGGATGCTCTTAGCAATTTCACTAACAAGAGTGGCTTGATGCAGTTGCTTGATATGTTTTCGGGTGGTGCATTCTCGCAGGCGTCAATATTTGCGCTTGGTATCATGCCCTATATCACGGCTTCAATCGTGATTCAGCTCCTTGGCATGGTTCTTCCTTCGTTTCAGAAGATGCAGCGTGAGGGTGAGAGTGGCCGCCAGAAACTGAATCAATACACTCGTTATCTGACTGTATTGATATTGTTGCTTCAGGGTCCGGCTTATCTGGTTAACCTTCAGGTTCAGGTGAGTGCAGCCGGTGGCGGTGCATCAATGGGCTTCTGGACTTTGGCGTTCCTTACGGTTATATTGGCTGCGGGCTCGATGTTTATCATGTGGCTTGGCGAGCGTATCACTGACCGTGGTATCGGTAATGGTATTTCGTTTATAATTCTTATCGGTATTATCGCTCGTTTCCCGGGAGCGCTGTTCTATGAGTTTACGTCTCGTCTGCCGGGGTCGACCGGCGCACAGGGTGGCTTGATTATGTTTATAGTTGAGCTTGTGTTGCTGTTTGCGGTTACGGTTGGCGCTGTACTTCTTGTTCAGGGTACTCGCAAGGTTCCTGTTCAGTATGCTAAGCGTATTGTTGGCAATCGTCAGTATGGCGGCCAGCGTCAGTATATTCCTTTGAAGGTTAATGCTGCTGGTGTGATGCCGATAATATTTGCTCAGGCTATTATGTTTGTTCCTATTACGCTTGCCGGCTTCAGTGGCCAGGGTTCGAATAGTTTTGTGGCTGCTTTCTCGGATATAAACGGATTTTGGTATAATTTTGTTTATTTCCTGATGATTGTTGCGTTTACGTATTTCTATACTGCAATCACTGTTCGTCCTACCAATATTGCTGAGGACCTTAAGCGTAACAATGGTTTTATTCCCGGTGTCAAGCCAGGGAAGCCGACGGCTGAATATCTTGACTCGATTATGTCTCGTATTACGTTGCCGGGCTCGTTGTTCCTTGGTATTGTCGCTATCTTACCTGCGTTTGCCCGATTCTTCGGAATCAGTCAGAATTTTGCGCAGTTCTTTGGCGGAACGTCGTTGCTGATTCTTGTTGGTGTTGTGCTTGACACTCTCCAGCAGATTGAGTCGCATCTGATGATGCATCACTACGATGGTCTGATGAAGAATGGTAAGATTAAGGGTCGTACAACCGGCAGTGCTTATTGAACGATTTGAGGTTTTATCGTAGTTCGGAAAATTAAAAAGAATCAGAAGCATAATCTCTTAACTCTCTTGGATGTTCTCCATATTTAACGAAGGTCATGATTTATTTAAAGACTCCTGAGGAAATAGAGAAGATAAAAGAGGCTGCATTACTCTTGAGTCGCACATTCGGCAAGATTGCCGAGTGTGTGGCGCCGGGGGTGTCGACGCGTCAGATTGATAATGTGGCGCATGATTATATCCAGTCTAATGGCGCGATTCCTTCGTGTCTGGGATATAATGGTTTCCCGGGGGTGTGTTGCATGGAGGTTAATGAGGTTGTTGTTCACGGGTTTCCGTCGGGGTATTTGTTGCGCGAGGGAGATATCATAGGCGTGGACTGTGTGCTGGAGCTTGATGGCTGGAATGCCGATATGTGCTATACTTTTGCGGTTGGCGATGTGTCGGATGAGGTTATGTCGCTTTGTCGCACAACGAAGGAGTCGCTTATGGCCGGAATAGCTGCCTGCAGGGCCGGTCACCGTCTTGGAGATATATCAAATGCTGTTCAGACTTATTGCGAAAAGCGGGGTTACTCGGTTGTTCGCGAAATGTGTGGTCACGGAATAGGGAAGAAGATGCATGAGGAGCCTGAGGTTCCCAATTATGGCCGTCGTGGCACGGGCCCTGTTGTCAGAAACGGGATGGTGATAGCGATAGAGCCGATGATAAATATGGGTAGCCGTAATGTTGTAATAGAACGTGACGGGTGGACATGCAGAACGCGTGACCGCCGACCGTCGGCTCACTATGAGCATACGGTTGCGATAGTCGATGGCGAGACTCGTGTGTTGACGACGTTTGATTATATCGAGGAGGCTCTTGGCGACAGGTTTATATGATTTAATTTTTGATTTAGAACGATAAAAACGAATAGGAATGGCAAAACAGGCTGCAATAGAACAAGACGGCACAATAGTAGAGGCGCTATCGAACGCAATGTTTCGCGTTGAGCTTGAGAATGGGCATGAGATTACGGCGCATATATCGGGCAAGATGCGTATGCATTATATAAAGATATTGCCCGGGGATAAGGTTAGGGTTGAAATGAGCCCGTATGATTTATCCAAGGGTCGCATAGCATTCAGATACAAATAAATTAAAAAAAACGGAATAAAATGAAAGTAAGAGCATCAGTTAAAAAGCGTACGCCGGATAGCAAAATCGTGCGTCGCAAAGGACGTTTGTACGTCATCAATAAGAAGAACCCCAAATACAAACAACGTCAAGGATAAAATTTTTTTATTACTTTTGCAAAAAATTTTAGACAATAGAATATGGCAATAAGAATCGTGGGAGTTGACCTCCCCCAAAACAAGAGAGGTGAAATCGCCTTGACCTACATCTTTGGCATCGGGCGTTCAAGCGCCCAGAAAATCCTTGAGAAGGCCGGTGTAGACGTCAACATCAAGGTAAAGGACTGGACCGATGCCCAGGCCGCCAAAGTTCGTGAAGTAATCGGCGCCGACTACAAGGTAGAAGGTGACCTCCGCAGCGAAATTCAACTCAACATCAAGCGACTGATGGACATCGGTTGCTATCGTGGTATCCGTCATCGTAACGGTCTTCCCGTTCGCGGTCAGAGCACCAAAAACAACGCTCGCACCCGCAAAGGACGCAAGAAGACAGTCGCCAACAAGAAGAAAGCTACTAAATAATAGAAGAATATGGCAAAAAAAACAGTCGCAGCAAAGAAGAGAAATGTTAAGGTTGACGCAGCAGGTCAGCTACACGTTCACTCCTCGTTTAACAACATTATTGTGTGCTTAGCCAACTCGGAAGGTCAGGTAATCTCGTGGTCGAGTGCCGGCAAGATGGGTTTCCGTGGCTCAAAGAAGAATACACCTTACGCAGCACAGATGGCGGCACAGGATTGTGCCAAGGTTGCATACGACCTGGGTCTTCGTAAGGTTAAGGCATACGTTAAGGGACCAGGAAACGGTCGTGAGAGTGCAATCCGTACGGTGCACGGTGCAGGAATTGAGGTTACCGAAATCGTAGATGTGACTCCGCTTCCTCACAATGGTTGCCGTCCTCCCAAACGTCGTCGTGTATAATGGGTTACATTGTTTTGTAACATAAGGTAATTAAAACAGTTTTAATAAATTACTAAAAGCAGATAAAGCAGACGAAGCGGTAGTCGGAATTATGCCGATGACGACTGTGTCAAGGAAAATCTTCTCGGGGACTTGTGTTGACGTTATCCCCGGGGTGGCGCTGAGGTTGTGATGCTCTTACCCAAAACAGCGACTTCGGTGCTAATGCCTGAAAAGGCTGAAATGGTGCCTGCGTGGCTCCTTGAGGCAAAATAGGGCGGAAGATACTTTGAATAGTCACGCTTGAAATCTCGAGGTATTGCTTCAATCATTGTTTTTTACCCAACGGGGCAAGGTTGTCTTATCGGTGAAATAGGCCATATTTTTATCACCTCTCTATGGCCGCGGCTGCACCAGGGGATGAGTTTTGACTGTTGAGGGTTTTGAGAAAGCAGGTTGTGGGAGTTGCCAAGATATTAACAGCGATGTCATACGGTTGCCATGTTGTTGAATAGTTAGTTTCGTTCGCTCTGCAATCATTAATTAAGAACCACAAAAATGGCAAGATACACAGGTCCAAAAACCAAAATCGCCCGCAAGTTTGGCGAACCTATCTTTGGAGAAGACAAAGTTCTCACAAAGAAGAATTATCCTCCGGGTCAGCATGGCTTGAATAAGCGCAGAAAAACTTCGGAGTATGGCGTTCAGTTGCGCGAAAAGCAGAAGGCTAAGTATACCTACGGTGTGCTTGAGAAGCAGTTCCACAATCTTTTTGACAAGGCGTCTCGTACGAAGGGTATTACCGGCGAGGTGTTGCTTCAGTTGTTGGAAGGTCGTCTTGACAATATCGTATATCGTCTTGGTATCGCTCCTACGCGTGCAGCAGCCCGTCAGCTCGTGTTGCACCGTCACATTGTTGTCAACGGTGAGGTTGTGAATGTAGCGTCATACGCGGTTAAGCCCGGTGATGTGGTAGGCGTTCGCGAAAAATCAAAATCACTTGAGGTGATAACTGATTCGCTGGCCGGATTTAACCACAGTAAGTATCCGTGGCTGGAGTGGGATGAGAGTCTCAAGGCCGGCAAGATGCTTCATGTTCCCGCACGCGAGGATATTCCTGAAAACATTAAGGAGCAACTTATCGTTGAGTTGTACTCTAAGTAATATTTAATAAATCTAAGATCCATGGCTATATTAGCATTCCAGAAACCCGACAAAGTCCTCATGTTGGAAGCCGACAATACCTTTGGTAAGTTTGAGTTCAAGCCTCTGGAGCCTGGCTATGGCATCACTATAGGCAACGCATTGCGACGCATTCTTTTGAGTTCGCTTGAAGGGTTTGCAATTTCGTCGATAAAGATAGACGGCGTTCGCCACGAGTTTGATGTCATACCCGGAGTAAAGGAGGATGTGACGAACATCATACTTAACCTAAAGAAGGTTAACCTCAAGCAGATAGTGGAGGAAACAGAAGCAGAAACGGCATCCATTACCGTGTCAGGCAAGGAGGTTTTTACGGCCGGTGACATCAGCAAGGTTCTTAACGGATTTGAGGTGCTCAATCCTGAACTGGTCATCTGTCAATTGGATCCGGGAGCAAGTTTTACAATCCAAATTACGATAAATAAGGGTCGTGGTTGGGTTCCGGCAGAGGAAAATGATGAGCATAGCGATGATGTGTTTGTCATTCCTATTGACTCGATTTATACGCCGATTGTCAATGTGAAGTATACGGTTGATAATTTCCGTGTTGACCAGAAGACCGACTATGACAAGCTGACTCTTGAAATTACTACCAACGGGTCGATTCTTCCCAAGGATGCTCTCAAGGAAGCGGCTAAGATTCTGATTTATCATTTCATGTTGTTTTCTGACGAGAAGATTACGCTTGAACCTACCGAAACGGATACAAACGAGGAGTTTGACGAGGAGGTTCTTCACATGCGTCAACTTCTTAAGTCGAAACTTGTTGATATGGATCTTTCGGTCAGAGCTCTTAACTGTCTTAAGAGTGCCGAAGTTGAGACCCTTGGCGAACTTGTGGTGTTCAACAAAAATGATTTGTTGAAGTTCCGTAATTTTGGTAAAAAGTCGCTCACTGAGCTTGATGACTTGCTGGCTAATCTCAATCTCTCCTTTGGGATGGATATTTCTAAATATAAACTTGATAAAGAGTAAACAACGATGAGACATAATAAAAAATTCAATCACCTGAGCCGTACTAAATCTCATCGCGATGCGTTGCTGGCCAATCAGACGATTTCGCTGATAATGCATAAGCGTATTTTTACGACTCTCGCAAAGGCTAAGGCGCTGCGTATGTATGCCGAGCCGTTAATTAATCGTGCAAAAGAGGATACTACGGCCAACCGCCGCTTGGTGTTCAAACATTTGCAGAACAAGTATGCCGTTACAGAATTGTTCCGTAACGTGGCCGAGAAGATTGCTAACCGTAACGGTGGTTACACTCGTATTCTTAAGACTGGCAATCGTCTTGGTGACAACGCTAAGATGTGTTTTATTGAGCTGGTAGATTATAACGAGGCTATGCTGAAGGAAAGCGGCGCAGCTAAGAAGAAATCTACCCGTCGTTCTCGCAAGTCTGCTCCCAAGGCTGATGCAGCTCCGGCTGTAGAGGCTGTGGCAGAGGAAACGTCGGCTGAATAATTTGAAAATTTGTCATAAGATTAAATTTATTGGTTAAAGTGGTTATCCCCGGCTGTTTGGCCGGGGATAACTTTTGTTATGGCTGTGTAGGGTGGTTGCCGGCGCTCGGTGTGCATGCCGAGGTTTCTGCGTATATGGCTATAAAACGGGGAGGCCGCCTTCAGTTGAAGCGACCTCCCGGAATTTTAAGCTGGGTTGATGGAACTACTTGAATATTACTTTTGATGTTGTTGTTCCCTGTCGTTTGATTACGAGCTGGCCCTTTTGCGGCTGGTCTATCTTAACGCCTTGAAAATTAAAGTATTCGGCTTTGCCATCGGTGCTTTCGGCAGTGATGTCGTTGATTCCCGACGGGGTGTTGCCGACAAGTAGGGTCTTCTTTACGCCCGGGGCTGAGATTGTTACGTTGGCATATCCACTTGCTGTGGCGTCGGCGGTAAAGAGGATGTTGGTCTTGTCGTATTGCCCTGTTGCAGTGGCCTTGAGCCAGGCGGGAAGTCCTTCAATGGTGAGCTGCGAGCCGTCATAGTAGCTGTCGAGAGTAAGGTTGGCGGTTTCGCCGGGTTGAAGAGTAATGGTTTCGGTGTCGCCTACCAGCCAGGGATAATATCCGTCGAGCATGATGAAGAATGAAATTAGCTGCTCGCCGATTCGCTCGGTAATCTTTGTGTGCTCGTATACCGGTTTCCAGCTGGCGGGCAGGTCGTATCCGCCCCAGCGTGTTTCAGTGCAGTACCATCCGAGCGACAGGCCGTCGGGGTTGTCGAGTTCTGACATTTCGGGCGAGAAGTAGTCGATATTCTCGGAATCGTGGAAGCCGGTGATGGCAACGAGTATCGCGGTGCAGTCTTCACGGGATATAACAATGGGGCTTTCGGGCTTGAAGTTAAGCGCAATTAAATGATTGGAGGCGTAGCGATCGATAACGGTAATATCGTTACCGGTACAATCGATAGTGTAGGTTGGTTTGTCGGGAACTTTCAAATCTTCCTCGAGGTAGTAAATCTCGGCGGTGAATTTTGCGTTCGGTGTCATAAATCCGTTGGCTCCAGTTCCGCGTCCATAACCGTTTGTGCGTATTCCTTCGATTACAATTGGGGCGTCTGAGGTGTAGAATATATTTCCATATTTGGTCAGATGGCACCAGTTATTGTCGTCGTCTTTGAATTTTTGATCATAGTCATTTATCGTGATGCCAAATTCCTTTGAAGTCCAATAGCGGTCACTTTCAGCGTTGAAACCGAAGTAGGGGACTGTGAAGTCGGCGTATGTGCGCGAACTTTCAGAGTGTGGGTCGGCAACGGCGAGACCAAACTGAATCCACTTGCTGGTGCCGTCTTGATATTTGGCCTCATATTCGCCTCGACCGCCGGCCTGAATATATCCCGATAATGCGAATTGTGTGCGTGTGAAAGTTTCTCCATCACCGGTCAGAACCGGCATTTCGTAAATGTTGTTGCGAGTGGTTGATTCTGACTCATAATTTGTTCCGTAGGTAATTACGAGCTCGCTCTGATTGTCGGAAGTGAACGTACCGTCGGTATGGTCGGCACTCCAAGAGTATTCGGCTCCGAATGTTTTTGAGGTGTTTTTGAATTTGACAGGGCTGTAGACCGGCACAACCATGAATGTCCCGGGTAAATAGGAGAAGGCACCTGCTGTAATGTTATCGTCGGATGTAAACCCATAGAACAGAGCCGGAACGGGGCGCTGGTATGAAACGTCGACTCGTGGCATACCGACAAATATATTGTCTACTCCCGAAGATTGGCTTGTCGGGTCGTTGGGCATGCCAACCGGGTTGCCTACTATCTGGAATGCAATTTTTGCGGTTTTGCCAACATAACCGTCAAGCGACAACTGTATGGTTTCCCATCCGCTGCGATCCCAGTATTCGTATGCTTTTGTGTATCCTAATTTTGACATTTCGTCGGGAATGCTGTATAGCGGAGTCCATGTCTTGCCGTCGTCGGTGGTTATGTTGATGATAAAGTCATTTACCTTCTCAATGCTGTAAATGTTACTGGTAAACATTTCGGCATCAATGTCATAGTAGTAAGAACCGGCATTGTAGCAGTCGGCCTGGAAAATCATACCTTCGCCTACGGTAAACTCGGGAGATATTAACCATTCGTCAACCGGCTCTTCAAATTTATAGAATATGTATGATGTTGATGGATAGTTGATTGGGTCAAGCGGGTCGTAACCATACGCTCTCCATCCCGGGTGCCCGGCGGGCATTACCTTGTGGTCGCAGGTCCATCCCTCGGGAGCCCATGCGACTGTGCCGTCCCATTCTTCAAAATCTTCATACAGAACGGCTCCCTGAGGAAGCTCGGCAGCTTTTCGTACTTTGTTTTGTGTGAATTTCGGATTCAATGTATTACGAAAATACATTTGCTTCTCCGGCTTGCAGAATGGATTGTCGGCATGAGCATTCACTGTTCCTGCTGCGGCAATTGCAAGCGTTGAAAGTAAGATGGAAAATTTCATTTCGTTGTAATTTATGATATTAAAGTGTGAATTGGCCACAATTTTTGCCAAAGGTAATAATAAAATCTTATAAAAATGTATAGTGTGGTGTGAAATCGTTCGAGAACGGTGGGTAAAAGCGCGAAAACGGTTGGATTTGGCTGTCGGATGTGTATAAATATGTGATTTTGCGTGTGCTAAATTAAAACTTTTTTACATTTTATTTGTCTATTTAAAATTTTGTGTTTAACTTTGCCGCGAAATCCGTGGATAATCAGTTGTATGGAGAGGACTCCATTGGAATATTCGAGTGGTTTCAAAAACTTTTTTGGTGGCAGATTGTTTTACTGATGTAGAGTTTGCCCCGCAGGTCTATAAAACAAAAATCTATATAACTGACGCGCGAAATTTCAGCTATATCGCGGAAATAAGCCGACAATAACATTTTTAAATTTTTATAATATGAAAAAATTAGCTATCTTCGCTATTGCCGCTCTTGGCATGATGTCAGCTAACGCTCAGACAGCACTCGAAAAAACTAATTTCGGTTCAAACTGGTCGTTTGGTCTTGACGGTGGTGTAACAACTCCTCTTAAGGGTCAGCATTTCTTTGGTGACATGCGTGGTACTGCCGGTGCTCACCTTCACAAGCAGATTTCACCCACTTTCGGTCTCGGTATCGAAGCAGCATGGGGTATAAACACTTCTTCATGGACAGGCTTGAAATCTAAGACTGCATTTGATAGCCACTATGTAGGTCTCTATGGTAGCGCTAACCTCTTCAACCTTCTCGGTGGTTACAAGTGTGACGGTCGTTTCTTTGATATCGACGCTGTTGCCGGTGCAGGTTGGGGTCACTATTATCGTGACTGGCAGGGTGCAGGTCCTGACTGGAACTACTTTGCAACTAAGGCTGGTTTGAATTTCAACTTCAACGTTTGCAAGAACTTCACTATTTCTCTTAAGCCTTCTGTAACTTGGAACATGAGCGATCCTATCGGTGATCGTGAGACTAAGTCTTCGGCTTTCTACAACAAGAACTATGCAACATTTGACTGCCAGATTGGTCTTACTTACAAGTTTGGCAATGGCTTCAAGTGTGTAGAGGTTATGGATCCCGCTCTTATCGCAAGCCTTAACGCGAACATCAACGACCTCCGCGCTCAGCTCGACGGTTGCAACGGTGCTCTCGCTGCTGAAAAGGCTAAGAGTGCTAAGCTTCAGAAGGATCTTGACGACTGTCTCAACCGCCCCGTTCAGACAATTGAAGTTCCCGAAACTAACAACAAGTACAACAGCGTTCGCTTCGTATTCTTCAAGGTTGGTTCTTCTGTAATCAACAGAGATCAGCTCCCCAATGTTGAAATGATTGCTTCTTACCTCAAGAATCACCCCACTTCAACTGTTGTAATCAAGGGTTATGCTTCTCCCGAAGGTCCTGCAGATCTTAACAAGCGTCTCGCTGAGGCTCGTGCAGAGTCAGTTAAGACTTCACTCGTTAAGAAGTATGGTATCGCTGCTGACCGCATCAAGGCTTCTGGCGAAGGTATCGGCGACATGTTCGACGAGAACTCTTGGAACCGCGTATCTGTCTGCACAGTTGAGGCTGGCGAATAATCACAGATAGAAAAGGTTATACTAAATACGTGACGGATGGTCTTCGGGCCATCCGTCTTTTTGTATATTATAAGGTGCTGATGGGTGGGTTTGGTGCTGTGGTTGGAGTTGTTTGATGGGTGGTGAAATAAAAAAAAGGATTGCCGGCGTGACAATCCTTTTGATGCTTAGAGCGGTAAACGAGGCTCGAACTCGCGACCCTCAGCTTGGGAAGCT